>JAIMBB010000048.1 GCA_023511655.1 Anaerolineae bacterium | reverse complement strand
GCCCGGGGGCGCGCCGATATCCTCCGGCCATGGCCGAGCGGTACCGGTGCACGGCGTGCGGCAACCTCACCCGCTTCGACGTCGTCACCTCGCGGCGCACCCGCGCGTTCCACCACTACACGATCGGGGGCGACCTGGAGATCGAGGAGGAGGAGGTCCTCGACGAGCGGGTCGAGCGGGTCTCGTGCCGGTGGTGCGGCGCGGCGGGCGACACCGTCGAGCGCGTGCCGGTCGGCTCAGACGCCGAGCACCTGCACGATCACGCGCCGTGAGCGCGGGCGGTCGTCGAAGTCGATGCACACGATCCGCTGCCACGTCCCGACGTCGAGGCGCGAGCCGGAGAACGGGACGGTGACCGAGGGGCCCACCAGCGCGGCGCGCACGTGGCTGTGCTTGAGGCGAATACGATCGGCTGGGGGGCGAGTTCGCGCAACGGCGGCATGGTGCTGACCGGCCTCAAAGCCAGCGTCGGCAAGCTGGTTGCACGGTTCGGCCTGCATACGGCGCGCGAGCTGTTCTGCACTTCGATCGAAGCGATCAACTACGTCGAGCAAGTCATTCGCGACCAAGGGATCGCCTGCGACTTCAGGCGATGCGGGCACATCGAGCTCGCCTACAAGCCCAGCCACTTCGCGGCTTTCGCCCGCGAGGCCGAGATGTTGCAGGACCACTTTCAGCATCCAGTTCGCCTGATTGACAAAGCGCATCTGAGCGCTGAGATCGAATCCGACTTGTACCACGGTGGGTTGGTGGACGAGGCGAGCGCCGGCCTGAACCCGGCCCAATACGCCATTGGGCTGGCGCAGGCCGCCGAGCGCGCCGGCGCCCGTCTGTTTGAACGGACGCGCGTCGAGCGGATCGAGCGCGCCGGCGCGGCCTCCGCCGGCGCGAAAGGATTCGACGTCACGACATCGCGGGGCACGTTGCATGCCGGCGAAGTGATCATCGCCACAAACGGATACACCGGCCAACTCGTCCCCTGGCTGCAGCGTCGCATCATCCCGATCGGCTCATACATCATCGCGACGGAGCCGGTAGATGCCGGGCTTGCCCAACGCCTCAACCCGCGCCGGCGCATGATGTTCGACTCGAAGAACTTTCTGTATTACTTCCGCCTGTCCGCCGATAACCGATTGATCTTTGGCGGGCGCGCCGGCTTTGTGCCTGCCGACGCCAACACCGTGCGCGAAAGCGCCGAGGTTCTGCGGCGCGGCATGCTGCAGGTGTATCCCCAGTTGCGGGAGGTGGCGGTCGAATATGCCTGGGGCGGCACGCTCGGCTTCACCTTCGACCTGTTGCCTCACGCCGGCACGACCGCCGATGGGCTGCACTACGCCCTCGGCTGCGGCGGCCACGGGGTGGCCTTGCTCTCCTACCTGGGGGCGTGCGTGGCGCAGCGGGTTGCCGGCGAGCGCATCGCCAATCCGCTCTTCAGCCTGCCCTTCCCCACCGCCCCGGCCGGCCTGTACAACGGCAATCCCTGGTTCCTGCCGCTGGCTGGTCTGTATTACCGCTTCCTGGACGCCATCAGCTAGGCTCATAAACGCAATCGAGTGCTGCATGTTGCCGAAGTTGGCGCTGTATTTTTTGAGGCTGGGCATCATCGGCTTCGGCGGCCCGCCGGCTCACATCGCCCTAATGCGGGCGGACCTGGTGGATCGGCTGGGCTGGGTCACCGCTGAGCAATTCAACGACGACCTGGCAGTGGCCAACCTGCTGCCTGGACCGACCTCGACCGAGATGGCGATCTACCTGGGCTACCGGCTGGGCAGTATGCCTGGCGCGATCGTCGCCGGGACGTGCTTCATCCTGCCCGCATTCCTGATCGTGCTCGCGCTGTCCGTCGCCTATGTCCAACTGGGCAGCGCCACTTCGATCGAAGCGCTGTTGTATGGCATCAAGCCCGTCGCGTTGGCGCTGGTCATCTCCGGGACGGTGCAACTCGGCCGTCCATTGCTGACCGGCCGGCGCGAGTGGATGCTCCTGTTCGTTGCAATTGCTGGGGTGCTGTTCGGTGCGCTGGACGTGCTGCTCGTCTTCATCCTGGCCGGCCTGGCGCTGCTCATCATCAGCAGCAGCGGTAGGGCGCTTGTGGCGCTGGTTGTGGCGTCGCCCACTGAACCGGTCGCACGGGCTGCATCATACGTCAGCTCGGCTGATCTTGCTTTGCTGGCGCGGGTGTTTCTCAACTTCCTCAAGATCGGTACATTGATCTATGGAGGTGGTTTTGCGCTCGTCGGCGTGCTGCAGCAAGAAGCGGTGCGCAACCTGGGCTGGATCACGCAGCAGCAACTGTTGGACGGCATCGCCATCGGCCAGAGCACGCCCGGGCCGGTGTTTACGACGGCGGCGTTCGTCGGCTATCTGGTCGCAGGCATCCCCGGCGCGGTGTTGGCCACGCTCGGCATCTTCACACCGGCGTTCGTATTCGTCATCCTGGAGCGGCGGCTGCTGGGGCGACTGCGGGCCAATACAAGCGTTCAAACCTTCCTGCGCGGGGTAAACATCGCGGTGGTGGCCGCGATTGCCGTTGCCGCTGCACAACTGTCGCGCAGCGCATTGGTGGACGGCCTCACCGTGGCCATCGGCGCAGCATCGCTCATCGCGCTGATGCGCTTCAGGCTTGATGTGCTGTGGTTGGTGGTCGCCGGCCTCGTCGTCGGCATCATTCGACTGCTAGGATCTTGAAGACGGTAGTGCCGGCAGGCGTGGTCACCCGCACCTTCGCGCCGACGCGCTTGCCAATCAACGCCTGGCCTAACGGGGAGGCATTGGAAATTTTGCCATGCATTGGATCGGCTTCGGCAACTCCAACAATCTGGAAGGTCTCTTGATCATCGAAGCCATCTTCGATCACTGTCACCCGGCTGCCGAGCCGCACTTCCCCCTGGATGGAGGTCGTCTCTTCAAGGATGATGCTATCGGCCAGCATACGCTCCAGGGCCAGGATGCGCCCTTCCAGGAAGCCCTGCTCTTCCTTGGCAGCCGTGTAGTCCGCATTCTCCGACAAATCACCTTGCTGAATCGCAAAACGCAGGCGCTCGGCCAATTCGGGGCGTTTCACATCGCGCAGATACGCCAGCTCGTCGCGCAGCTTTTGCGCGCCTTCAGGAGTGAGATAGGTCTTGTTCGAATCGTGCGGGCTCTCCATGCGCAAAATTTTACCTTAGCCTTTTCAGCATTCGGCAAGATCACCTGGGTGCGTTCACACACGGGGGCATTTCCTGTGGAGGCAAGCCTGTTTGCCTGCCTGCATTTGGCGTTGTAGGGGCGACCCTATGTGGTCGCCCGCGCAAGTAGGGCGGCAATGGTGCAAAATCTTGGCATGGAAATTGAGGGAGCAGTCGTCCTCATCACCGGCGCGGCGCAGCGCGTTGGTCGCGCCGTAGCGCTCGACCTGGCCGCCCGAGGTGCGCACATCGCCTTCAGCTACTACGCCGAACACGAGCCGTGGCGCGACACGGCAGCCGCCATCGAGTGCGCCGGCGCGCGCAGCCTGGCTATGGCGGCCGACGTGACGAAGGCGAGCGACAGGCGCGCGTTAGTCCAGGCCACGCTCCAACGCTTCGGCCACATAGACGTCCTCATTAACAACGCATCCATCTGGTTGAAACAGCCGGCCCTCGAAATTGACGAGGGAGCGTGGGACGCCGAGATGAACCTGAACGCCAAGGCGCCGTTTATGATGGCGCAGGCCGTTGCACCACACATGATCCAGCGAGGCCAGGGGCTGATCATCAACATTACCGATCTGTCGGCTTTTCAGACGTGGCCGGGCTATGCCCATCATTCGGCCAGCAAAGCCGCGCTGGTAGCGCTGACGCGGGTGTTGGCGTTGGAGTGGGCACCGCACGTGCGCGTCAATGCGATCGCGCCGGGCACCGTGTTGCTGCCCGACGACGCCGATGAGGCCAAACGCCAATGGGCCATCGAAAAGTCCGCCCTCAAGCGCATCGGCTCGCCCGACGACGTTGCCCGCACCATCCGCTATCTGATCGAAGAGGACTTCGCCACCGGCGCGGTGTATTTCGTGGACGGCGGTCGGTCGCTGGTGTGATGGCCTTCACCGCACATCGCGGGCCTGATGCGCTGCGCCGTTGGCCTGCCACAGGCGCGCCAGCCGGCAATACATGTCGAAGTTGTAGTAGGCCATCAGCACGCTCAGGCGCAGGCCATGCCAGCCGTCGCGGTAGCCACGCAGCGCGAAGAAGCGCCGCCGGAACTCGCGCAGCGGCTGCAACACGAAGTTGCGCGGTTTGGGCCGCACGCCCTGTTTGAACAGGATGCCGGCGTCATATTGCGCATACTTACGCTGTTTGGCATGGAACTGTTCGAGCGTGTCGTAGTTGTAATGGATCAACTCGGTCTTGAGGTAGCCCATCTCCCCGTCGTGCCTGGCCACTTCGTGCACCTCGCGCAAGGGGTCAAAACAAGCCTTGCCGACGCGGAACAACCGGGCTTGATAGTCGGGATACCAGCCCGCCCCGAGCGTGAGCCGGCCGAACAGGTAGTTGTGCCTCGGCACGGCATATACATCATGCCGGGGCGAGGCAACGACGGCCCGAATTTCCTCACCCAGCGCGACGGGGCAACGCTCGTCCGCATCCACGAAGAAGACCCATGCGCTTTCGACGGCGCCCAGGGCGGCGTTGCGCTGCTGCGCGTAGTTCTCGAAGGGATGCTGGATGACCCGCGCGCCGGCTTGTCGGGCCAGCGCGACTGTCGTGTCGGTGCTGAAGGAGTCGAACACCACGCACTCGTCGGCCCAGGTCAATGTGGCCAGGCACGCGCCGATGTGTCGTTCTTCGTTCAGCGTAAGCACAACAGCGCTGATGTGCACCGGTGAAACAGCGCTCATGAGCCCGGCCAGTGTAGCATGCGCTTGCGCCTCGTGATATACTCAACTTGCGCGGCGACGTGGCCAAGTGGTAAGGCGAGGGTCTGCAAAACCCTTATGCGTGGGTTCAATTCCCACCGTCGCCTCTCGAAGACGAACACGAGGGCTGCCTTTATCGGGCAGCCCTCATGCTTTTCGTTGAACCGATGCGATCGGCCCGCAGGGACCGTCCGCAGCGTCCGATCAATTCGAGCGGACGATCTGGAACTCCCTGCCGGGCGGCGAATCGCGATAGATCAACAACAAGCCATTCGTCTGCGACGGCGGCTCCGTCCACACGCCTTCGTTCTTGCCCGCGGTGAGCGTTGCGTTGCCATTGGCCGGCACACTCAGGGCAGCCGCGTCGGCGAAGACGGGCAGCCGGCTGAGAGTCACCGTTTGCTGATGGATCGCGTCCGTCAGGTTGCCGGTGAAGTAGTTGTCGAAGGCATACACGTAGAAGCTGAACTCGCTGTCGAAGTTGAGGCCCATGTCACCCAGCAGCGCGGTGAAGATCATGTTGCCAGAGTTCAGGTCGGCATCGCAGAAGAAGCGCGTCACCTGTTGGAAGGTATCCAGGTTGAGCAGGTTCACCACGCACTGGCCGGTCGAGGCGAACGAGCCGAGCTCGGAGTTGTAGAGCACATACTCGAACTCGCCGAAGCCCTGCGTGTCGTTGTAGACGCGATCCACGTCAACGTAGACCTGGAACTCAGCCGGGTAGTTCGGATGCGCGCGATTGCCGAAGGTGGCAATGGCGAACTGCACCGCCTGCAACGGGCCGGCCGATGAGCTGACCAGCGCCGGGCGCACGCCTGCTGCAGCCAGGTCAATCAACGCGTAGTTGTAACCTGGGCCGGGCAGGTTATCCCTCCCGATGCGCGGGCTGACGCCGGTGAGCGAGAACACGTCCACCTCGGCATCGTTCACCGCGCTGTTGTTCAGCGTGAGCGTGGTGTTATTCGGGAACCGGATGCGGTTAGGCGTCGCCCGCACCTCGGCCGCCTTGCGCGGCAGGATGTGCCACGGCAGGTGAATCGTGTCGGTCTCATCGCTGATGGTCAGATAGCCGTCGAACTCCACCGTTTGCAACAACGCGCCGGTGCCGCTGGTGCTGCCACCGAAGAACGTCCACGGCCAGGCCGGCAACTTGCTGCCGTCCACGGTGAGCTCAAGCACGAACGAGCGCGTGCTGTTGGCCGGCACGCGGATGGTGGCCGGAGCCGAAGGAGTCACCGCACCGCTAGCAGCATCGTTAGCATAGCGGAACGCTGGCGTGATGGTGTAGGTGCGTACGCGATCGCTGTAGTTGCGCACCATGATCCGCCTGCGGAGCGTGAGCATGTTGGTGACCGCGCGATAGCCAAACGAGATAGATGGGTTGTCGTCGCTCGCCGACCAGGCTGCCGTCGTTGTGGCAACGGCTTTGTTCACGCGCACTTCGCCGCCGCCGATGCGGGTGATCGGGGCAAGCACGCCGGGCTGCGTGGCCGGATTGATCAGGATATTGGCATCGGCCGTGTTGACCAGGACGGCTTTCACGTCGCGCGGCGAGTAATCCGGATGCGCGTTCAGCACGAGCGCCGCCGAACCCGCCACCATCGGCGCTGCGCCGGAGGTGCCGCCGAACGCCTCGACGCCCGTGCCGCTGCCCGCGATGGCTGAGATGGATGCACCTGGCGCGCCGATCTCTGGCTTGATCGCGCTGTAGCTGTAGTTCGGGCCGCGTGACGAAGACGCCACCATGCTACCGACCAGCGGGATGGACACTGCGTCCGATACAGAAACATTCACGACATCGCCAGCCGCAAGCGCAGCGCGAATCGTGTTGCCGTCCTGCAATGTGATGATCAGGGTCGGCACCATCGGCAGATCGCCGCCGCCAAACGAGAAGCTGGGTGGATCGCCGCTGACGTTGTTCTGGATCAATACCGCGATGGCGCCCGCTTTGGTCGCGCGATCTACCTTCAGGCTGACCGCACAGGCGCCGCGCAAGATCAACGCCACCTTGCCGCTCGGGTTGGCCAGATAGGGATCATCGGGGTTGGTGCCGGTAATGGATCCGGCCGGGCAGCCGCGTCCGACATAGACCACGTCGCCGGTGAAGCCATTGCCCAGCGGCGCCCATTCCACCGTGTTGGTATTACTCACTACACCAGCGATGCTGGGCGGCGAGTTGATCACCAACGGGAAGGTCTTGGCGGTGGGCACGGCCGTCTGCGCGACGCTGAGCACTTCAGGTTGCGACGACGGCGAACCGACGATGTAGGGCCGATCAGCGCTGTTGCCCGCCGAGGCGACGACGACCACACCAAAGTGCACGGCGTTGCCGAGCGCGAAGCTCAAGTCGTCTTCCTTCTGGCCGTAGCTCGCGCCGAGCGAGAGGTTGAAGACATCGGCCGCATCGGACATGTCGCCATCCCCGTTCGGGTCGAGGGCAAACTCCACACCTTGCAGCAAAGCCAGACCGCTGCACGAGCCGGATACAGCGCTGCACACCTTGACGGCCAGCAACTTGGCGCCGGGGGCCACGCCTTTGCCGGTGAGCGAGGGATCATCCACGCTCAGGATGGCATCGAGCGGCGGCGTGCCGCCCACCAGGCCGACGGCGTAAGCCGTATAGGTCTTGCCGTTGGCGACCGCGATGCCGGGCAGGGAGAGCACGACGGTGTTGGTGCCGGCCAGGCGCACCTCGAGGTCATAGGTCCCGCCGGGCACCTCGATGTAATCACTCACGTCTTTAAAGGCCAAGTTGCCGAACAACACCGGCCCGCCTGCCACTGCAACGTCCACTGCCGGCGCATTGGGCGAGGCATGCACGAAGCGCACGCGCGCCTTGTCGGCAGTCGGCTTGTTGTTGTCGGAAAGCGCCAACACGCCGAAGCTGTTGTCGCCCAGCAACCCCCTGGCCACGACGGTCAGATCGCTGCCTTCGGCCAGCGGCACGTCAGCCTCGAACAGGACCGGCGTCGTCGCACCTGCCGGAACGACCTTGATGTTATAGGTTCCAGGGGCGAGGCTGGCATAGGCGCTGATTTGCCCAAAGGCGAGGTTGGTGATGGCCGGAGCGTCGTTCACCAGGATGTCCACGGCCGGGGCGTCGGGTGAGGCGTGCACCACGCGCACGCGCGTCATGTCATTGCCGGCAATGATGTCGGCCACGTGCGTGCCATGACCCTCGAAGTCAATCGGATCGGGGTCGGGCGCCAGATCTTCGTCCCCAAAACCATTCGGGCCGAGTGGCCACACCTCGCCGACGAAGTCGTAACCCTCGATCACTTTCGCCGTGGGGAACAGGCCATCGCGCGTGGTGTTGCGGGGATCGCTCGGGCCGGTGCCGTAGGCGGCGGTATAGGCCGCCGACGTGCCGGCGCCACCCAGCTTGGCGTGGGTATAGTCAATCCCCGAATCGAGCACGGCGACGACAACGCCTGATCCGTCGTAACCCATCTCCTGGACAGCCGACGCGCCGATGTACGGCACGGTGTTCGCCAGGTCGAGTTCGTAGTTGATGATGGGTCGAACGCTGACCACGCCGGGCAAGCTGGCGAGACGCTCGATCTGCGACGCATCCACCTTCATCGCCACGGCGTTGAGCGCGCGGGAGAAACGTGCAATTTCCCTGGCGCCGAGCGCTGCTGCCTGACTGACGAACGCGCTCTGCTCGGCCGACAGCGTGGCCAGATATGCGCGTTGTGCAGCAGGCGTCACGAGAGCCGCCCCCATGCGCGACAGTTGTTTGTAGCCCGCCCCGTTTTGAATTGCCAACGGGGCACTCTTGAGCTGGACGACTACGCTGACGGCACCCCTGGCCTGTTTCAAGCTTGGGTCAACAAATCGGCTAATCGTTGGACGCGTGCCGCCGGCCTCGGTAACGAGTCCTTCCGGGATCAAAAGGCCGGATACGTCTTTCTGTGGAGGAACGGTAGCTGCCTGGGTTGGCGCAGCAAGCGAGGCGGCCAGTCCAAGCCCTACAAGTGCAAACAGTAATTTGCGCATCTTGTCTCCTTGACTTGAGTGCGTACGGTCACTTCGTTGGATCGAACCGAAATGGGCAGCAAAGCGCTTCGCATTCGATACCCACAGGTTCACACTCGATATGAAACTGAGAAAGTGTGAAGGATTCGCTCAGACGAGCATCATGCCATAGGTTCCCCTCCTCACTTAATGAACTGCTACGGCCTAATTATTACAACAGTTTAGCACCAAAGTCAACGAATAGCAATATTCACCGTGCGTACAAAATCCGTCCACAATTGGAACAAATCGCCAGCGCAACGCCGGTGTGCGCCTGTTGAACGAGCTGGGAGGACGCCACCTCGCCGCACTGGCTGCAAGCCCCGGCTTTGATGAGCGCGACGGCTACGCCATTCGGTTTCTTGGCGCGGATGGCCGAGTACAACGCAATGTCCTGGGCGGGTATGCTCCGACACAACGCCTCGCGCTGCTCCAGTTCGCCCTCCATGGCCGCTTGGAGCTTCTCACACTCGGCGCGCAGATGCACGCTGTCCTCGGCGAAGTTGCGCTCGGCCTGAGCCAGCGCCTGACGGCAGCGCAGGTGATCGGCGCGAAGCTGCTCCACTTGCTCCATCAGCGCCAACATTTGATCATCCAAGGCACCGCGCCGCCGTTTCAAGGAATCAAGCTCCTGCTGCAAGTCAAGCATCTCCTTGGGATTGCGGATCTGGCCGGCATACAGGCGCTGCTCTTCGGTCGCAATCTTTTCGTCCAGGGCCTGCGACTCCAGTTCGAGCGATTTGAGCTCGCTCGAAGCGAGGCGCAAGGCTCTGTCAGCCTGCGCAGCCTCGTTGCGCGTGTGATCGAGCGCCGGGTTGCCGGCCAGCAGCGTTTCGATTTCATGCAGGCGCCTGCGGGCACGGTCGAGTTCGAGATCGAGCAACTGCAAACGGTAGAGGGATTCCGCGCGCGACATACGCGGTGAGTATAGGCGAGGTCTATAATCCGCACCCGAGGTATCGAACGTATGAGACCCCCCAGCGGAGAAGGTGGCCGCGGCAGCCTGATAGACTTTGCCCTCATCCTCATCCTGTTCTCGGTCGTGCTGATCACGATCGTCGTGCTCCTCGGGCCGGCCATCACCGACTTTTTGAGCCGGTTGGTGACGCGTTGATAGCGCATCGGTGCGCGCATCGGTGGGATTCCTATTTGCCTCTTATGCCAGTCGTGTTTACTATCGGTATATGTCGCGCATGAACCTCTCGAGCGTGGTCATTTCACCGCCTCGGCGCGCGTTCATGCTCTTGCTCGACTTGCTGTACCCACCGCGTTGCGGCGGATGCGACAAACCCGGCGAAGGCTGGTGGTGCACCGCGTGCAACAAGAGAACACATTGGTTGGACATGCGCGACAGCCGTGCCTCGCTTACGCTCCCGTCCGGCGAATCGCTCACGGTGATCTCGGCGGCGATGTTCACCTCGCCCCTGCGCGAGGGCATCCACCGTTTCAAGTATGAAGGCCAACCCCAGTTGGCCGCCGCTTTCGCGGCTCCGATGAGCGCTATCTGGCTGGCCCACGGTATGCAGGCCGACGTGATCGTGGCCGTGCCGTTGCACACCACCCGACTCCGGGAGCGCGGTTTCAACCAGAGCCTGCTCCTGGCACATCACGCGAGCCTGGCCATGGGGATTCCGGTTGAGCCGCATGCGCTCCGGCGCATACGGCGCACCGAGCAGCAGGCGCACCTGGATCTGCCGGCGCGTCAGGAGAACGTGCGCGGCGCGTTTGCCGCTCAACCCCAACTCGCCGGCGGTAAAGCCATTGTGTTGTTGGACGATGTGTTCACGACCGGCGCGACGTTATCGGAATGTGCGAGCGCCTTGTATCAGGCCGGCGCGCGCAGCGTGATCGCCCTCACGCTCGCCCGCGCATAGTCGGCTCTGACGCGCTCGTCGCGTTCGACGAATCAAACAGTGGAGGAAGCCCATGCAAGTTTCAGTTCAAGGTCACAGTATGAACGTCAGTCAACGCCTCGACAAGTATGTCCGAAACAAGACGGAGCGGCTACAACGGTATCTGCCCGGTGTAGAAGAAGTGCGTGTGGAGTTTACGAGACAGAGCGCCAAAAGCGATGTGCCCAAGTCCGTTGAATTGACCGTGCGACGGCGCAGCACTCTGTTGCGCGTCGAAGAGCGCAACGCCGACCCGTTCATCGCCTTCGATCTGGCGTTGGAGAAGATGTACCAGCGCATTGCGCGCTACAAAGGCCGTCGCATAGACCGCAAGCGCAGCGGTGCAGCTCCCCTGACGGCCGAAGATGAGGAACTGCTGACGGCTGAAGCGCTGCCCATCGAAGAAGAAGCGCCGCCGGCAGTGCCCGCCCCCAAACTGGTGCGCATAAAGTCCTTTCAAATCGTGCCCATGAGCGTGGACGAAGCCATCGAGCAGATGGAATTGTTAGGTCACGACTTCTTCGTCTTCGTGCATTCCGACGACGGCATGGTCAAGGTCGTCTATCGCCGTAAGAGCGGTGATTACGGTCTGCTGCAACCGGAGAAGTGAGGGCAAGGCCTGCCCCGAGCGCAGCCAAGATGGCCGCCGATCCGGCGCAGCCATCCCTGTCATTCGAGCAAGGCGCGCACGCTGTCACGAAAGACCTGGGTGTGCAGGTCAACGTCGGCCTCGGTAGCATCCGGCGCAATCAGCGCCATGTTGTGAAAGGGCGTGAGCAAAATGCCACGGTTGAGCGCCGCCAGGTGCATGTAGCGATCCAGTTCGCCATCCATCGCAGCAGCCGCCTCGCCACCATTGCGCGGCGGCCGCTCACAAAACCAGTACTCGGCGCGGCAACCGAGCCGCGTCACGTGCCATGGCAGCTCAAACTCGTCAATCACGGATTCCACGCCCTCGGCCCATCTCTTCGCCAGGGGAATGGTGTGGGCAAAGGCCGCCTCGGTCAACACGTGGGCGAGCGTAGCGCGCATGGCGGCCAGCGACAGCGCATTGCCGGCCAGCGTGCCGCCGATTCCGCTGGTATCTTCGTATTCGGACGCGCGTATAGCGCTGATACGCGCGGCGACTTCTTCGCTCATCCCGTAGGCAGCGGCCGGCAAGCCGCCGGCGATCGGCTTGCCGATGGTGAGCATATCCGGCTGCAAACCGTGCGCCCGCGTATAGCCCCCTACCCCACAGCAGATGGTGTGCGTCTCGTCAATGATGAGCAGCGTGCCGGTGCGACGCGTAATCTCGCGCAGCGCCTCATGGAAGCCCGGCGTCGGATGCACAATGCCGATGTTGGTCATGGCCGGCTCGGCCAGCACACAGGCCACGTCGCGCGGCGCCAGCGCGGCCTCCAGCGCGGGCAGGTCGTTGAACTCGATCACGCGCGTGGTCAGCGTGGGATTGAACGGCATGCCCTGGTTGCCCGGCCGCGGGCCGGGTCGTCCGTCGTTCAGGGTGATGAACGTCTCATCCACGGTGCCGTGGTAGCACCAGTTGAACACGCAAATCAGCCGCCGACCGGTGACCGCCCGCGCCAGGCGAATGGCGAAACGATTGGCATCGGTCGCGGTCAAGGCGAACTGCCAGTAGGGCAGGCCGAATCGCCGCGCCAGCTCTTCGGCCACCCACACCGCATCCTCGGTCGGCAACATGAAGGTGCTGCCGCGGGCGGCGCGCTCGGCGATCGCACGCACGGTGACCTCGGGGGCGTGGCCGGTCATCGCGCCGGTGTCGCCCAGGCACAGGTCGAGGTAAGTGTGTCCATCCACATCGGTGAAGTGCGCCCCCGTGCCGGCGGTCACGAAGATGGGGAAGCGGCCTGCCCAGCGCACCATCCAGTTCATCGGCACGCCGCCGAGCAGGTGGGCCTGAGACTTTTCGAATAACTCCTTCGAACGCGGATGCGACTCGGCAAAGCGCTGCTCTTCGCTCGCCAGGCAGACACGCAGGCGTTGGCGGTTGATTTGTCGCATGGACCGGATCAATCGAGCGAGTGGACTGCTTCAGGCGATTCGCTCGTCCAAGAGGGCGCTTGCGGCGCCCTACAAGCCCTCCTGGATGCTGCGGATTTGCTCGGCGGTGCGCTGTTGAATCTCGCGAATCTGCTGCGCCGCTTGGTCCTGAACCGCTTTGACCTGCTGAGCTGCGCGTTCCTGAATATCGCGGATTTGCTGGGCCGAGCGATCTTGTACGGCCTGGATTTGTTGGAGCGACTTCTCCTGCACCTCGCGGATGCGCTGGGCCATGCGTTCGAAGCGTTCCCGCAGGCGCGCATCGGTCAGGCTGGCATGAGCAGAAGCGGCGGGCTGAGGATAGCCGTTTGGCTGGCCGTTGCGCCGCAGAGGACGCTGCCGGTCATAGTCCGCGCGTTTATGTGGATCAGATAGCACCTCGTAGGCTTCGTTCAGCGCCTGCATGCGGCGGGTGGCGTCGGCGGACGCATTGCGGTCGGGGTGATATTTGGCCGCCAGCGCCTTGTAAGCAGCAGTGATGACGGCGCTTTCTGCCAGCTCATCCACCTGCATGATCTCGTAGTAGTTCTTGTCGGATGCGCTCATAAAGTTCGACCTGCCACGTATGCTCAGGCGAGAATTCTACGCCAACGGGTAGAATCGTGTCTCATCAACGACAGTCAACGTTCACTAGGCGAAGGAGTCTTCCACACGATGTCCTTGTCCCCCTCAACGATCCCGATTTTGCTCCCAATCGTTATCAGCCTGATCGGCCTGTTATATGTAGCGTTCACCGCGCGAGCCATCCTCAAAAGCGACCCCGGCAACGAGACCATGCAGCGAATCAGCACAGCGATCCGCGAAGGCGCACGGGCCTTCCTTTCGCAACAGTATCGCGTGCTGGTCATCTTTGCCGTGGTCGTGGCGATTGCCATTGCCGTCTTCATCCGCTGGCAAACGGCGGTGTGCTTCGTCATCGGCGCTTTCACTTCGGCGCTGACCGGTTTCATCGGCATGAACATCGCCACGCAGGCCAATACGCGCACCACAGCGGCAGCCATGAAATCGCTGGATGCCGGCCTGCGCGTGGCCTTCCGCAGCGGCAGTGTGATGGGCATGAGCGTGGTCAGCATCGGCTTGCTCGGCCTGTCCACGCTGTTCTTCCTGTTCGGCATGAACCAATTGGCCGTTGACGCCATCACCGGTTTCTCGTTCGGCGCATCGTCCATTGCGCTGTTCGCCCGCGTCGGCGGCGGCATCTACACCAAAGCGGCCGACGTGGGCGCAGACCTGGTGGGCAAGGTTGAGGCCGGCATCCCGGAGGACGATCCACGCAACCCGGCCGTGATCGCGGACAACGTGGGCGACAACGTGGGTGACGTGGCCGGCATGGGCGCGGATCTGTATGAATCGTACGTCGGCTCGATCGTGGCCGCTTCTGCTGTGGCTATCGTAGGCGCAGCGCGCAACGAACTCAGCCCGGCGACGGTGCTTTTGCCGTTCGCCATCGCCGCTGTGGGCATCCTGGCAGCGCTGATTGGCTCGTTCCTGGTGCGCACGCGCGAGAATGCCTCCCAGGAGGATCTGCTGCGCACGTTGCGCACGGCGGTCTGGACGGCGTCGGGGCTGGTCGTGCCGGCCATCGCCGTGCTGATTTTGCTGGACGGCACGATTGGCTGGCCTGTTTTCTTCGCCATTCTGTTGGGGCTGGCAGCCGGCTTGTTGATCGCCTACTTCACCGAGTTCTACACCAGCTATACCGAGAAGCCGACGCAGGGCATCGCGCTGGCCTCACGCACCGGTGTCGCTACACTGATTATCGAGGGCCTGGCCGTGGGCATGCGCTCGACGCTGGCGCCAGTGGCCATCGTGGTCGTCGCGGTCATCGGCGCGTATCTGCTGGGATACAACAACGCCATCGGTGGGAAGGTGGGCGGCCCAGACGGCGGGCTGTATGCCGTCTCGCTGGCCGCAGTGGGCATGTTGAGCACGCTGGGCATCACCCTGGCCACCGATGCCTATGGGCCGGTGGCCGACAACGCCGGCGGCATTGCCGAGATGTCGCATCTGCCCAAAGAAGTACGCGCGCGCACCGACGCGCTGGATTCGCTGGGCAACACCACAGCGGCCACTGGCAAGGGATTTGCCATCGGCTCGGCTGTGCTGACGGCGCTTGGCCTGATCGCAGCCTATGCCCAGACCAGCGGCTTACAGGCAGCGGAACTCACCTTGCTCGATCCGCGTCTGCTGGGCGCGCTGTTGTTCGGCGCGATGTTGCCCTTTTTGTTCAGCGCCATCACCATGACCGCGGTGGGCCGCGCGGCGATGCAGATCGTCGAAGAGGTTCGCAGACAGTTCAGGGAGATCCCCGGCCTGAAGGAAGGCGCGCCCGAGGCCAAAGCCGACTATGCCCGATGCGTCGCCATCAGCACGCGCTCGGCGCTGCGCGAGATGGTGCTGCCCGGCGTGCTGGCCGTGGCTGCGCCGATCGTGGTTGGCATCCTGCTCGGGCCGGCGGCGCTGGCCGGACTCCTCGTCGGCGCGACCGGCTCCGGCTTCGTGCTCGCTGTCATGATGGCCAACTCCGGCGGCGCCTGGGACAACGCCAAGAAGTACATCGAGACGGGTGAGCTGGGCGGCAAAGGTTCGGACAACCACAAGGCCGCCGTCGTCGGCGATACGGTCGGCGACCCGTTCAAAGACACCTCCGGCCCCTCGCTCAACATCCTGATCAAGTTGATGAGCGTGGTGTCGCTGGTGTTCGCGCCGCTGTTCGTGCAGATCGGCGGACTGATCCGGTGACACGCTTGGTAGCGCCACTCCCGCGGGATGAAAGTCCGTAGTGCTGCTAGAGGGCACGGAGCGAAGTCCGTGCCCTTGTCACTCTTCACACTCCGCTGAACGCCAGATGTCCACCATCCACCGGGATGACCGCGCCGGTGATGAACTTTGAGGCATCTGAGGCCAGAAACACCGTCGCGCCGCCCAACTCATCGGGGTCGCCGAAGCGCCCCATCGGCGTATGGGCGATGATAGCCTCGCCGCGCGCAGTGAGCCGACCGCCGGTCGGTTCGACCAACAGCGACCGGTTGATCTCGGTGAGGAAGAATCCCGGAGCGATGGCGTTCACCCGGATGTTGGGCGAGTAGTGCTGTGCCATGTGCACGGCCAACCATTGCGTGAAGTTGAGCAGCGCCGCCTTCGACGCCGAGTAGGCCACGTTGCGCGTCACCGGCCTGAACGACGACATCGAAGCGACGTTGATGATCACGCCCTGGCCGCGCACGGCAAACTGCCGCGCCACCAGCAGCGATGGAATCACCGTGCCCATCCAGTTCACGTCCATCACCTGGCGCATGGCCGGCAGCGACAGCTCGAATAACGAGCGGTCCGCCGAGGTCATCGCTTCCGGGATGATCGTGCCAGCGGCGTTGACCAGGATGTGCACGTCGCCAACGGCCGCCAGTGCCATGTTCATCGAGTCGGCTTCGGTCACGTCGCCCTGAACCCAGCTCGCCGCGCCGCTGCGCTCTCGGATGAGCGCAGCGGCGCGCTCCACTTTCTCGCGCGTGCGGCCCAGCAATACCACGTGCGCGCCGTGATCGGCCAACGCGCGGGCCATGGCGCTGCCCAACACGCCGCCGCCGCCCGTGACCAGAGCGGTCTTACCGGTCAGATCGAACCAGTTGTGCATAGAGTGCCTCTTGTCGCGCCATTGCAGCGCGGTAAATCTCATGGTGTGACTTGATCGGATGATAAGTTACTAGGCGAGCGGATGGATGACCATCTCCATCGGCTCGCCCACAGATCAGCAAAGCTGCGCCGCGGCTGGTGGCTTCCGACACGTCCGTCAGGCGCAACGGCAGGCCCGTCGCGTCGGCGATGATTTGACACCACGTGGGCGACGCTTGCAACGCACCACCGCTGCCGACCAGCACAGCGTCCCGGTGCGCCGCGCCCGACGCGCGCAGCGCATCGCAGATGTGGGCCAGGCGATAAGCGATGCCCTCCATCAACGCGCGCACGATTTCGATTGGGTCGGTATCCAGGGATAGCCCATGCAGCGTCCCGCGAATGTCCTCGGCGTAGCCAGGGCTGCGCTCGCCGGCCAGCGTCGGCAGCACGGTCAGGCCGTGCGCGTCCGGTGCCAGACCGGCCACGCGCGCTTCGAGTTCATCGTCGCCCGGCAGGTTGAGCGTGCGCCTGGCCCAGGCGAAGACGTTGCCACCCTCGGTCGTGGCGCCCCCGATCAGCTCGCGGGCATGGTCCACGCGGTAAGCCCACAGAGCAGGGGGCAAGGCGAAGGGCGCCGCTCCCGGCACTAAAGGTCGCACGATGCGCAGCGCGGCCGTCGAGCCGACCGTGACGGCGATTCGGGAGGCATCCACGCAATCGCTCCCGATGTTGGCCGCTGCGCCGTCGCCCACCGGCGGGTGACCGCGGATGAAGCGGAACCTCGGCCAGCGCGCAGCCCATTCCGGCCGTAGTCCCTCCAGTCGTTCGGAAGGACGCGCGATGGGGGGCAACGCCGACCGCGCCATGCCCAGCACCTCCAGCCACTCCTCGTCCCAGTCCGAAGTGCGCCGGTTGAGCAGCCCCGTCCATGAAGCGATTGAGATGCCGGACTGCATGCGGCCGAACAACCGGAAGCAGACGAAGTCGCTGAGCGATGCAAACCAGCGCGTCGCGCGAAAGGCCTCTGCTTGCGTTCGTGCGATCCAGGCCAGTTTGGCAGGCAGGTAATTGGCGCGGATTCGACAGCCGGTGCGCTGAAGCGCTTGCAGCTCATCACAGCGTTCGCGCAACGCTCGCGCGTCGTCGGCACAGCGCGTGTCGGCGTAGGTGTATACCGGCGTGAGCGGCTCCCCGCGCGCATCCAGGCAAACCAACGAACAGGCATAGGCCGAAACGCCCAGGTCGGTGATCGGCGCAGCATGGTCGGGCAGCCTGGCGTGCAATTCATCCAGGACGGCGACCACGCGATCGAAGGCGGCCAGGGGATCGTCTTCGCTGCGGCCATCCTCGCCGGTGGCAAAGCGCACCTCGGCGCGCGCGGATAAGCCGGGCACACTGTAGCCTTGCGCATCGTAGAGCGTTGCCCGCGTGGACGAACTGCCCAGGTCGAGGACGAGGATCATGACGGTGCGCCTAGGCCGGCTGCATGGCAAAGTCCATGCGTGGCGCGGGCGACTGCAGGGTATGCCCGCCGTCCACCGGCAGGGTGATGCCGGTGACTGCCGAGGCGGCCGACGAGACCAGGTAAAGCAACGCCGCCGCCGAATCCTCCGGGGTGAGCGCGCGGCCAATCGGCAAAACGCGGCCCCAGTTCTCGGCGTAGTTCGGGTCATCGCGCAGGTTGCGCTCGTTGGTCGTCGCGCCGATGCCGATGGCGTTGACGGTGATACCGTGGGGAGCCAGCTCAACGGCCAGCGCTTTGGCCAGATAGTTGATGGCAGCTTTGGTGGCGCCATAGGCGGCCAGTCCGGGCACAGCCGTGCTGCCCACCACCGACGAGCTGAAGACGATGCGCCCGCCGTAGTCGTCGCGCGGCTGTTTCAGCATCTGCTGAGCGGCCGCCTGCGCGCCGAAGAAGCTCCCCTTGAAGTTCAGGTCCGCCACGGTGTCGAAAGCGGCTTCGCTGTAGTCTATGAAGCGGCCAAACTTGGTGATGCCGGCATTGGCGACGAAGATGTCCAAGCGCCCGAAGGCCTCCACGGCTGCGGCGACCAGGGCAAAGTTGTCGGCCACGCGCCCGCCATCGGCAGGAAAGGTGATGGCCCGGCCGCCCGCCCGGCGAATCTGGTTTGCCGTTGCTTCTGCGCGATCCGGCGCGCTGTGATAACTCACCACCACGGCTGCGCCCTCGCGCGCCAGCGCCAGGGCCATCGCTGCGCCGATCTCCCGGCTGGCGCCGGTGACGATGGCTACACGGTCTTTCAGCATCATAGTCGTGCACCTCGAATGTGATGCACCGATTCTATTCACAGGCGCACAATGCGCGAGTATGCTTCGCCCATGCGACGCGAGCGACGACGCGGGTTTCGGGTGAGTCGCGAGCAGTTCGAGCAACTGGTGTGGGACGCCGTGGATGAGTTGCCGGCCAGCATCCGCAATCGCATCTCCAATCTCGAGATCGAAGTGAAGGCGTATCCGTCGGCAAAGGATCTGGAATATGCCGATGTCCAGCATCCGCTCGACTTGTTCGGGCTGTATCGCGGTGTGCCGCTGACCGAGCGCACCACGCACTACGAGATGGTGACGCCGGACCTGATCACCATTTACCAGCGCCCGCACGAGGTGAGCTGCAGCTCGCTTGATGAGCTGCGCCAGGAAGTGCGCCGCACCGTGCGGCACGAGATCGCGCACCACTTCGGCATCGGCGACGACCGGTTGGACGAGCTGGGCGCATACTGAACGCGCAGTGGGCGTATCATTCCCGGCACGATGACCAATTCGCCGCTCTTTTCACCGATGTCCCTGGGATTGCTACGTGTCGCTGGCGTTTCGCCGGAGTTGCGCATCGCCGACGTGGACTTCAACGTGCAGGCCACTCTCGCCGCGCTCGAAGCGGCCCGTGCGCAGGGCGTCCGGCTGGTGGTCTTCCCGGAGCTGAGCCTCACCGGCTATTCGTGTGGCGATCTCTTCCGGCAGGCGCATCTACTCGCGGCAGCTCAGGCCGGCTTACAACGGGTGGCCGAAGCAACCGAGCACATCGGCATCACTGCAGTCGTAGGTCTGCCGGTGTCGCTGGACGGCCGGCTCTTCAACTGCGCGGCCCTGGTGAGCGGCGGCCGCGCCCTGGGCATCGTGCCCAAGACTTACCTGCCGAATTACAGCGAGTTCTACGAACAACGCTGGTTCAGCCCGGCCCGGTTTGCCACAGCCGGACAGGTGGTGTTGGACGGCGAAACCATCCCCTTCGGCACCGACCTGCTGTTCATCGCCGAGGACATGCCGGATTGCGTGTTGGGCATCGAGATCTGCGAGGATGTTTGGGCCGTGGAACCGCCGAGCGGGGCGCTGGCCCGCGCCGGCGCGACAGTCATCCTCAATCCATCAGCCAGCCCTGAACAGCTCGGCAAAGTAGATTACCGGCGCGACCTGATCCGTCAGCAATCCGCGCGATGCATCGCTGCCTATCTCTACGCCGGCTCCGGCCCGGGCGAATCCACCACCGACGTGGTGTATAGCGGGCACGCGCTGGTGTGCGAGAACGGCAACCTGCTGGCCGAAACCGAGCGCTTCCAGTTCGCCACGCAGATGGCGATTGCGGACGTGGACCTGCAGCGATTGCGACACGACCGCTGGCTGAACACGACTTACTTTGCGTCCGGCGAGCGACACGCCCTGCGCACGATCCGCTTTCGCCTGGGGGAGATGGATGCCATGCCGGGCGACGATCTGCGGCGGCCGCTCTCGCAAACGCCGTTCGTGCCGGCCAACCCGGCCGAGCGGGCCAGGCACTGCCGCGAAATCTTCGCCATTCAGTCCACCGGCCTGGCGCGGCGGCTGCTGCACACCGGCATCCAGCGGGCAACCATCGGCGTCTCGGGCGGTCTGGACTCGACCCTGGCGCTGCTGGTGACGGCGCGCGCCTTCGACAAACTCGGTCTGCCCCGCGCGGGCATCGTCGCCATCACCATGCCTGGCTTCGGCACCACCGAGCGCACCCGCAGCAACGCGTGGTCGCTGATGCAAGCACTGGGGGTGACCGCGCGCGAGATCTCGATCCACGCCGCCGTGAGCCAGCACTTCAAAGACATCGGACACGATCCAAGCCGACACGACGTGACCTACGAGAACGCCCAGGCGCGCGAGCGCACGCAGATCCTGATGGACGTGGCCAATCAGATCGGCGGCCTGGTGGTGGGCACCGGCGACCTGAGCGAGCTGGCGTTGGGCTGGGCCACCTTCAACGGCGACCACATGAGCATGTATCACGTCAACGCCGGCGTGCCCAAGACGCTGGTGCGCTACATGATTGACTGGTGCGCCGATGAGGAGTTCAGCGGCGAGGCGTCGCGCCTGCTGCACGACATCAGCGCTTCGCCCATCACGCCGGAGCTGCTGCCGTTAAAAGACGGCAAGCTGCAACAGGAGACCGAGGCAACCATTGGCCCGTATGTGCTGCACGACTTCTTCCTGTTCTATCACGTGCGCTATGGCTACGCGCCGCACAAGATTTTCTATCTGGCGCGCTGCGCCTTTGCCGGCGACGAACCGGCGCAGCCCTATGCCTTCGACGACGCGACGATCCTGAAGTGGCTGACGGTGTTCTACAGTCGTTTCTTCTCGCAACAATTCAAACGCAACGCCATGCCGGATGGGCCGAAGGTCGGCTCGGTGGCGCTCTCGCCGCGCGGCGACTGGCGCATGCCCAGCGACGCGAGCGAAACACTGTGGCGTGAAGAAGTCGAGGCCATCCGGCGCGCGCTGGCCATACCGGCCTGAGCAATGCAAAAAACACACTCGCTGCTACACTCCCCGCGCAGTTTGAAAACAGCAGAGGACATCGCGCATGGACGAATGGACCGATCCACTTCACCCGCGCTGGGAGCGCGGCCTGGCGCACTATCCCGATCCGTGCATCGAGGTGCACGACAAGCGCTTCAAAAAGTATCTGATCGGCAACGCGGCCGTCGAGCGGCTATGGACCGGCGCGCGCTGGGCGGAAGGCCCGGTCTGGTTCGGCGACCTGCGTTGCCTGCTGTTTAGCGACATCCCCAACAATCGCATGTTGCGCTGGGACGAAGCCACCGGCCAGGTGACGACGTACCGCCAGCCATCGAACTACAGCAACGGCAACACGCGCGACCGGCAGGGGCGCCTGATCACCTGCGAACATGGCGCACGCCGCGTCACCCGCACCGAGCACGACGGCAGCATCACAGTGCTGATGGACAGCTACCAGGGCAAACGCCTGAACGCGCCCAACGACGTGGTGGTGGCCAGCGATGGCACAATCTGGTTCACCGATCCCGGCTACGGCATCCTGCTCAACTACGAGGGCTACAAGGCCGACTACGAACTGCCGACCAACGTCTACCGGCTCGACCCGACCACCGGCAAGGCGGCCGTCGTAGCCGACGACTTCCACAAGCCCAACGGCCTGTGCTTCTCGCCCGATGAGAAGCGGCTCTACATCGTGGACACCGGCGTGACCCACGACGAGAACGCGCCGTCGCATATCCGCGTCTTCGACGTCGTGTCCAACGGCGCGAAGCTGCGCGGCGGCTGGGAATTCATCAACATGAAGCCGGGCTTCGCCGATGGCATTCGCTGCGACCGCGACGGCAACCTGTGGGCGAGCAGCGGCTGGGGCAGCCCGAAGAACAACGGCGTGCTGGTGCTCACGCCCGGCGGCGACCTGATCGGCCAGATTCACCTGCCCGAACCCTGCGCCAACCTGTGCTTTGGCGGCCGCAGTAAGAATCGCCTGTTCATGGCCGGCAGCCAGTCGCTCTATGCCCTGTATGTCGAAGCCCAGGGCGCGCAGTGGCCGTAGCAGCGATCCGGCTCCCGGCTTCCGAATACCAGCTACCTGCTTACACAGAAACCCCAAAGATGACTCACCAGATCCTGATCGTCGAGTGCAAGCAAGAGGTCAGCACATTCAATCCTGCCCGCAGCCACTACGAAGATTTCATCATCCACCGGGGCGATGAACTGATCGCCCACCATCGCACCATGCGCAATGAGGTGGGAGGCGCGCTGAGCGTCTTCGACCAGCACCGCGGGGAGGTGGAACTTGTGCCGGTCATCAGCGCGCGCGCCATCACCAGCGGCGGCACGCTGGCCGCGCCCGACTGGGCCCGGCTGCGCGACGACATCCTGGACGCCCTGCGCTCCGCCCTGGCTGCAAGGGGCAGCGATGCGGCCACCCTCTCCGCCTACTTCGCGCTACACGGGGCGATGGCGTCCGAGGACGAAGACGATCCTGAAGGTGACTTGTTGGAACAGGCCCGCGCCATCCTCGGCCCGCATGCGTCCATCGTCGCCTCGTTCGATTTGCACGGCATCCTCACCGATCGCATCCTTCGCCACGCAGACGCGATCTGCTGCTTCCACACCTACCCGCACGTGGACTTCTTTGAAACCGGCCAGCGCGCAGCGCGCCTGTTGCTGCGCGTGCTGCGCGGCGCCAGACCGGTCACGGCCAGAGTGTTCATCCCCGCGCTGGTGCGCGGCGACGAATTGATCACCGCGACCGGCGCGATTCGTCATGCCGTGGACGCTGCCAGGGAGCTAGAGGCCGGCGGCGCGCTATCGGCAGGCTTGTTCTGGGGCAACCCCTTCACGGATGTGCCGTCGCTGGCGACCTACAGCTTCGTGGTCACCGACGACGACCCCGCCCTGGCCGAGCGCGAAGCGCTGCGCATCGCCGATTTGTTCTGGCGCGAACACGAGAAGATGCGCGTGCCGCTCACGCCACTGGACGAGGCTGTGCGCATCGCGCACGAACAACTGCCCTGCGGCGGCACGACCGTCCTGGTGGATGCCGCCGATGCCACCAGCAGCGGCGCATCGGGCGACAGCAACGCCATCCTGCGCAGGCTGATCGAGACGAACTACACCGGCCGCGCACTCATCCCCATCGTGGATCCGATGGCGGCACAGGCCGCCTTCAAGGCCGGCGTGGGCAGCCTGGTCACCGTTCGCGTCGGCGGCGCGCTGGATCCGGGGCGCTTCGCCCCGATCGAGGTTGTCGGCCGTGTGCGCATGTTGTCCGATGGCTCCTTCCGCAGCGAGTCGTTCGACGAAATGTGGCACGCCGGCCCAACGGCCGTGTTGCTCGTCGGCGACATCACGCTCATCGTGACCAGCCACGCCGTCAGCCTGTACGACCGTTCGCTGTTCTATGCCCACGGACAGGACCCGCGGCGCTTCGACCTGGTGGTGGTCAAGTCGCCGCACTGCCAGCCGCACATGTTCAAAGATTGGGCAGCGCGCTACGTGGACGTGGACGCGCCGGGCTCGACCAGCGCGAACCTCAGGAGCCTGGGCCATACGCGCTGCCCGCGCCCAATCTGGCCGTTGGATGAAGAAGTGACCTGGGAACGGCGCGCGACGATCTTTCGCCGGCCGCGTAGCGCCTGACCCGGTATCATTGACGGTGCTATGCCGATCTACGAATATCGCTGCGCCCGATGCGGCCAGACTTTCGACCGGTTGTTCACCTCGCATCGCAAGATGACCGAAGCGAAAGTGGCCTGTCCCCATTGCAACAGCCGGCGCGTGCGCCGGTTGATCTCGGCGCCGCGCCTGAGATCCGGCGATGCAGCCAGCGCAGACACAACGGGCGCCGGCGACGAATCGCCCACCTCGTCCGGCCTGCTCGGCCGCAAGGAAATCGCCGAGATCACCCGACAGCGCCAGAAGATGGGGGTCGGGTAAACAACCCATGCCGCGACTACGCGACCTTGGCATTACGATCGGGTAACTGCCTACCCGCCTGCGAGTAGGGAGACCGGCTGACGGGCGAAGAGGTCACGCAGCGTGGCAAAGACGTTGCG
>JAIMBB010000047.1 GCA_023511655.1 Anaerolineae bacterium | reverse complement strand
AACGCGCTCGGAGCGCGTTAGGCGCTGCCCCGCCTGATCATGCGCGATAATGCCCGCATGACTTCGCCCATCATCGCTCCCTATGGCTCGTGGAAATCGCCCATCACGACTGACCTGATCGTCGGTAAGAGCATTGGCCTCGGCCAGATCGCGCTCGACGGAGAAGACGCGTACTGGATCGAAAGCCGCCCGGCCGAAGCCGGCCGCAACGCGCTGGTGCGCTTGCGCAACGGCACGATCGAGGAGGTCGTACCTGCGCCATTCAACGTGCGCACCCGCGTGCACGAGTACGGCGGCGGCGCATATCTGGTGCATGATGGGACGATTTACTTCTCGAATTTCAAAGACCAGCGGCTGTATCGCACATCAGCGACCCAGGCGCCCACCCCAATCACGCCCGAAGCCGAGTCCAGGCTGCGCTACGCCGACGCTGTGATGGACAAGCGCCGCAATCGCCTGATCTGCGTGCGCGAAGACCACACCGCCGGCGGAGAGCCGGTCAACACCATCGCGGCCGTGAACTGCGATGGCGACGAGGCAGGCGGCCGCGTGCTCGTCGCGGGCAACGACTTCTATGCCGCGCCGCGCCTCAACCCCGACGGCACACGACTGGCCTGGCTGACGTGGAATCATCCCAACATGCCGTGGGATGGCACGGAGCTATGGCTGGCCGACGTCAACGTCGACGGTTCACTGGCCAACCACAGGCTGATCGCCGGTGGCCCGCGCGAGTCCATCCTCCAGCCCGAGTGGTCGCCGGATGGCATGTTGCATTTCGCCTCCGACCGCACCGGCTGGTGGAACCTGTATCGCTGGGGCAACGGCGAAATTCAGGCGCTGTGTCCGATGGAAGCCGAGTTCGCCGAGCCACATTGGACCTTCGGCCAGAGCACCTACGCCTTCGTTGAACCATCGCTGATCGTGTGCAGCTACACGAAGCAAGGCACGGACCGACTGGCGTTGCTGAACGCAGCCACCGGCGAGCTGCGCGAGGTCACATCGCCCTACACCGCCATCGGTAGCGTGCGTGCGAATGTGCAGCGCGTCGTCTTCAACGCCGGTGCGCCGACCGATTTCAGTGCGGTCGTGCAGTTCGACGTCGCCGCGAGCGCGTTCACAACGCTCAAGCGCGCGAGCGACCTACAGATTGACCCCGGCTACCTCTCGGTCGCCCAGGCCATCGAGTTCCCTACCGAAGGCGGGTTGACCGCGCACGCGTTCTTCTACCCGCCGCGCAACCGCGACTATGCCGCGCCCGAAGGCGAACGCCCACCGTTGTTGGTGATGAGCCACGGCGGCCCGACCGGCGCCACCAGCAATGCGCTCAACCTGAAGGTGCAGTATTGGACCAGCCGCGGCATCGCCGTGCTGGATGTGAACTACGGCGGCAGCACCGGCTACGGGCGCGCCTATCGCGAGCGGCTGAACGGGCAGTGGGGCATCGTGGATGTGGACGACTGCGCCAACGGGGCGCGCTACCTGGCCGCGCAAGGCCTGGTAGACGGCGACCGGCTGATGATCACCGGCGGCAGCGCGGGCGGCTACACCACGCTGTGCGCACTGACCTTCCGCGATACATTCAAGGCCGGCGCCAGCCATTACGGCGTGAGCGACGCCGAGGCGCTGGCGCGCGACACGCACAAGTTCGAATCCCGCTACCTCGATAACCTGATCGGCCCCTACCCTGCGCGGCGCGACCTCTACGTGCAACGTTCGCCGATTCACTTCGCCGATCGCATCTCCGCGCCTATCATCTTGTTGCAAGGGCTGGATGATCTCATCGTCCCACCCAACCAATCCGAGGCCATGTTTATCGCCGTGCGCGACAAAGGGCTGCCGACCGCCTACGTCACGTTCGAGGGCGAGCAGCACGGCTTTCGCAAAGCCGAGAACATCAAACGCGCGCTGGAGGCAGAGCTGTATTTCTACTCCCGCGTGTTCGGCTTCGCGTTGGCCGACCCGGTCGAGCCAATCAGGATCGAAAACCTGGATTGAGGGAGCAAGAGTCGTGTATCGGGAGTCGGGTTTGGGGCACGAGCGATCGTAGACAAAAGTAACCGAATGTTGACCGCGGGCCTCGTTTGCGAGCGCGCTCTGGAACTGGGCTTCGATCTGGTCGGCTTTGCGCCGGCCGGGCCGACGCCGGGCGGCGAGCAGTTCATCCGTTGGCTGAGCGCCGGCTATCACGGCCAGATGGCCTACCTGGCTCGCGAGCCGGAGCGCCGGCTCGATCCGCGCCGCCTGTTGCCCGGCGCGCGCACCGTCGTCATCGTCGGCATAAGCTACGAGACGCTGGCCGTGCCCGTGGAGGTGCTGCAAGACCCTTCGCGCGGGCGCATCGCGCGCTACGCCTGGGGGGCCGATTACCACGACGTGATCACGCCGGTGCTGCGCGCGTTCGGCGCATGGCTGGCGAAGGAATCGCGCGCCTATGTAGACACCGGGCCGGTGCTGGAGCGCGCCTGGGCCGAGCGCTGCGGCCTCGGCTTCATCGGCAAGAACACCTGCCTGATCCACCGCAAACGCGGCAGCCACCTCTTCCTCGGCGCTGTGCTGGTGAACGAAGAATTGAGAACGGAGGATGAAGCATTGAAGGAGGCGGACAGCTCCTTTTCTCAACTCTCAATTCTCAATGCTCAATTTCAGGCATGCGGCCGCTGCACCCGCTGCCTCACGGCTTGTCCGACGAATGCCTTCCCGCAACCCGGCGTGCTCGACGCGCGGCGATGCATCTCATATCTCACCATCGAGTTGAAAGGCAGCATCCCGGTCGAGTTGCGCCCGCAGATGGGCAACTGGATCTTCGGCTGCGACATGTGCCAGGACGTGTGCCCGTATGTGCGGCGCTTCTCACGCCCGTCCGATTCGCCGCTGGCGAGGGCCTTTCGCCCCCCAGACCTGGACCGCGCCGCCCCGAAGCTGCTCGATTTGCTAAGGCTCGATCGCGCTGCTTTTAACGCGCGCTTCAAGGGGACGGCTATCATGCGGGCAAAGCGACGCGGCCTGTTGCGCAACGCGTGTGTGGCAGCCGGCAACTGGGGGAGCGACGAAGCACTGCCGGCGCTGCGCCGCCTGCTCGAAGATGAAGAGGCACTGGTGCGAGAGCACGCCGCCTGGGCCATCGCTAAAATACAGCAGCACCTGGCCCCCAGCGCCCGATGTAGGTATCTTTCACCATGACGAAAAGAAACTTTCACCTCCCTGCGCTGATCACCATCGCGCTCATCTGTTCTACGTGGACGTCGCGCATGCCGGTCTTCGCTCAGGCGCCGGAACCTGCCGTGCAGCGGCAATCGTCCGTGGAAACGCCGGCGCCGACCGACACCCTGATCGTCAAATACAAGTCGCCCCAGAAGTTCAACGTGCTGGATGTCGAACGCACGATGCAAGCGGCCAGCCAGGCCGGCCAGGACGTCGTCCCGATGCACACGTTGAGCAGCGAGGCCATACGAATGCTCAGCGAACGCGCCGGCGTTCGACTCACTCACGAACGCGAGATGTCCGGCCAGGCCCACGTGCTCCGGCTGCCCGAGGCCGTGCCCTACGCAGAGGCCGAGCGCATCGCCAAACAGTTGGAACTGCTCGACGAAGTGGAATACGCTTCGCCCTCTGGCCGCAGGTACATCGCGCTCACGCCCGACGATCCACGCTACGGCGAGCAGTGGCACTATCTTGCGCCGGGCCCAGGCAACTACGGTGCGAACCTGCCGAACGCCTGGAATCTGACCACGGGTTCGGCGAGCATCGTGGTGGCCGTCATTGACACCGGCATCCGCTTCGACCACCCCGACCTGAACGGCCGCACCGTGCCGGGCTATGACTTCATCACCGACCTCTTCACTGCCAACGACGGTAACGGACGTGACAACGACGCCAGCGATCCGGGGGATTGGTCCACTTCCAGCGACCCTTGCGGCGCCTCGCCTAGCTCCTGGCACGGCACGCACGTGGCCGGCACGGTCGGCGCGGCCAGCAACAACGGCACGGGGGTAGCCGGCGTGAACTGGGTGTCGAAGATCCTGCCCATCAGAGGCCTAGGTCGCTGCGGCGGCACGGACGCCGATATCATTGACGGCATGCGCTGGTCGGCCGGGCTGAGCGTGCCGGGTGTGCCCGCCAACCCGAATCCGGCGCGCGTGTTGAACCTGAGCCTGGGCGGCCCTGGCCCATGCACCAGCGCCCTGCAAACCGCAGTCAACCAGATCGTGGTCGCCGGCGCTGCCATCGTCACCGCGGCGGGCAACAACAACGCCCCGGCTACCGGCTTTGCGCCGGGCAATTGCGCCAACGTGATCAACGTGGCAGCCACCGACCGCAACGGCAACAAAGCCCCTTACAGCAACTTCGGCTCCATCGTCAAGATCAGCGCGCCCGGTGGAAGCGGTGGGAGCGGTAGCCCGAACGCCGTCCTTTCGACGCTCAACGCCGGCACGACGACGCCGGGTGCGCACAGCTACGGGTTCTACAACGGCACCAGCATGGCCGCGCCGCACGTGGCCGGCGTCGCTTCGCTCATGCTTTCCGTCAACGCTTCCCTCAGCCCGGGGCAAATCTTGAGCCTGCTGCAGTCCACAGTTACCCCCTTCCCAACCGGCAGCACATGCAACACATCCAACTGTGGCGCCGGCATCGTGAACGCGTTCGCAGCGGTATTGGTCGCATCTGGGCCTCATACCTACATCCCTGCCATAGCGAAACAAACCGCGCCTCCGGGAGGAGGTGGCAGCCTGGTGAACGGCGACTTCGAGCAAGGAGCCGGCGTGGGTTGGACCATCAGCTCGAACTATCCGGATCAATGCCTGATCTGCGATCGGGATAACTTGCCGGAGGCTGGACCGCATGGCGGCAACTGGGCAGCATGGTTCGGCGGCCTCCCGAACGAAAACGGCACATTGAAACAAACGGTCACCGTGCCGGCAGGCGCCCCTTACCTGGGATTCTGGCACAACATTAGCTCCAACGATGGGTGCAACGATGCTTACGACGTCGCGCGCGTGCGGGTCAACGGCGCGGAGGTCAAGAAGATCAACCTGTGCTCGACCGCGCACACCTACCCGAACTGGGTCAAGACTTCGGTTAATCTGAGCGCCTACGCCGGCCAGACGGTACAACTGGAGTTAACCGTCAAGACCGACGGCAGCATCCACAGCAGTTGGCTGGTGGACGACATCGCGTTCCAGGCGGCACCGTAGACGTGCAGAACCCCGGTTCCTCGAAGAAACCGGGGTTCTTCTTACCCGCCCGATTGCAACCGCGCGATGGCCCGATCCAGGCGGGCCAGGCAGGTCTCACGACCGAGGATGGCCATCGTGGCGAACAACGGCGGGGTAACCGTTTTGCCGGTTACCGCGTTGCGCACCACCGTGAACAACTGCGTCGGCTTGAGTTGCAGGTCGTCGCCCAGCTTGCGCATGGCCTGTTCCAACGGCGCATCCTCGAACGGCTCGACCGCTTCGACCAGCCTGCGCGTCTCGCGCAGCGCGTAGAGCGACAAGTGTTGCTCCATCTTCGGGCCGATCAGCATTTCGGCCGGCGGGGTTTGAATGTCGCCGAAGAAAAAGTCCACCAGCGGCGCAGCATCGGTCAGCTTCTTAGTGCGCTCTTTGATGTGCGGGATGATCCTTAAGAGCAACGCGCGGCGCTCCGGCGTATCCACAGCGATGCCGGCCTGGGCGAGGAAAGGGATGAGCCGCCCGGCCAAATCAGCATCCGCCAGTCGCCGAATGTGGACGCCGTTCAGCCAGTCCAGCTTGTTGTAATCGAACACCGCCGGCGAGCTGCCCACGCCCTCCATCGAGAACTTGGCGATGAGTTCCTCGCGGGTGAAGACGCTTTGCTCATCGCCGCCGCCGGGCGCCCAGCCGAGCAAGGCGAGGAAGTTGATCAGCGCCTCCGGGATGTAGCCCTGGTCGCGGAACTCGAACACGCTCTGGGCGCCGTGGCGCTTGCTCAACTTCTTGCCGTCGGTGCCGAGCACGTTGGGCACATGCGCCCACTTCGGTTCTTCCCAACCGAAGTAGCGGTAGAGCAACACGTGCTTGGGCGCGCTGGGCAACCAGTCGTCGCCGCGCAGCACGTGCGTCACGCCTTGCAGATGGTCGTCCACCACCACCGCGAGGTGATAGGTCGGGAAGCCATCCATCTTTAGCAGCACCTGATCGTCAATCTGAGCGTTCTCGAAGACCATATGCCCCTTGATCAGGTCGTCGAACTCGGTGCGGCCGTCGCGAGGTTGAACGCGCATGCGGATGACGTGCGGCTCGTCGGGCCGCACATCGGTGCGCAGGCGCATCTCCTCGCGGAAGATGAACGTCTGCTTGCGCGATTGAGCCTCGGCGCGCATGCGCGCCAGCTCCTCAGGCGTCTCCGTCGCCCGGTAGGCGTAGCCATGCGCCACCAGCCACTCTGCCCACTGCCGATAGATCGGCAAGCGGTGCGATTGCACGAACGGCCCGGGCACGCCTCTATACTCGCCGTCATCCAGCGCGCCCGGATAGTCCTCGTCGGTCTTCATCGTGCGCAACTCGTCGTGATCCGGCCCGCCATCCAGCGTGATGCCGAGCCAGTCGAACGACTCCAGGATGCGACGCGTGGAGCCGGGGACGTAGCGCTCCTGGTCGGTATCTTCGATGCGCAGGTAGAACTCGCCGCCGGTGTGCTTGGCGAGCAACCAACTGAAGATGGCGGTGCGGACGCCGCCGATGTGCAGCTCTCCCGTCGGCGATGGAGCGAAGCGGGTGCGCGCCTTCAACGTCACTCCTTCAACCAAACGTCGCCGGCGCGCCGGTAGCTGAGCAGCTCCTCAGGCTTGAAGTACAGGGCTATCTCGCGCGCCGCGGTTTCCGGGCCGTCGCTGCCGTGCACGATGTTGCGCGAGACGTCCAGGCCGAAATCGGCGCGAATGCTGCCGGGAGTCGCTTCGTTGGGACGCGTGGCGCCCATAGTCTGACGCGCAGCAGCGATGGCGTTTGGCCCTTCCAGACACATGACGACGACCGGCGACGAGGTGATGAACTGCACCGTGCCTTCAAAGAACGGCTTGCCCTTGTGTTCGGCGTAGTGCTCCTCGGCCAATTCGCGCGAGATGTGCATCAGCTTCAGGCCAGCGATGCGCAGGCCGCGCGCTTCGAATCGTTTGATGACCTCTCCGACCAGCGCGCGTTGCACGCCATCTGGTTTAATGATGATCAGTGTTCGTTCCATGGGATGTGTTGTCTTGCTCAGTTTTCAGTTTGTCGAGATGGAATTCAACGCAACTCAGATGTCGGCTGCCAGCGCCATCGCGCGGTGATAAGCATCCAACGCAGCCGCCACATTACCCTTACGGGCATATGCCATGCCGAGCAGCTCGTGCACGGCACGGGTCGAGGGTTGCGCTGCGCGCACGGCTTCCAGATCGGCAATGACCTCGTCCAGCGCCTTTCCCCGGCTCGCCGCGATGGCCTTCTCGTAAAGGGTGACGGCTTCCTGCCATCGGCTCTGGCTCACCGCTTCGCGCGCAGCGGCGGCTCGGGCTGCAGCCGTCGTCAGGCCCGCCGCAGCACCCACCACCGGCCTGAGGGAGGCGGATATGGCCGTGGGAGGCTTCGGCTCAACGGTTTCTGCAGGTTGCCCCGCCAGGCGCTCTTCTGCTTCCCACTCCAGCGGCTCGATGTAGGCCGGCACGCCATCGGCAGCGTCCGACGTCGGACGTTGGGGCCGGGCGGGGGCGAAACCTTCAGGCTCCGTGCCGGACGCTTCAGACAACCAGACCGGCGATGCTCCCTCCTCCACAGGCGGCGCTTCGAGTAACTCCTCGGATTCCTCCCACTCCAGCGGGATGAGGGATTCGGCCGCGGTCGCTTGCACATCGTCAAGGTGGACGACGTCGCCGCCGACCTCTTCTTCGACTGCATCCTGGGACGCTGCAGCGATCAAGATGTCATCGCCCTCGAGCGGATGAGATGCATCGGGGGCGGCGAACGGCGGAGCGTGGCGTTCTAACGGCCTGGGCGCGGACGACGCCGCAGCCACCAGATCGTCCACCCAGTCGGCGCGCCAGTCGGCACGGTCGGCCGCCTCTTCGTCGGGTGGCTGAAAGCCCGGCGGCCGGACGGCGGGAACGTCCTGCACGTCGAGCGGCGAGGCGTCCCCCAGCAAGGCCTTCACATGGCGGTGGTCGGGATCAAGTCGGGCGATGGCATTCAGGTGGGGCAGCTCCAGGCCGGATGGCCCGATGCTCTTCCACAGCGCCAACAACAACGCATGGGCATTCAGGCAATCAGGCTGCGCATCCAGGATAGACTGGCACACTTCAGCGGCAGCCACCCGTGCCCCCGCCTGCCACAGCGCATGGGCCAGGGCCACTTGCACATCCACGCGATCGGGACGCTGCGCGGCGGCGTAGCTCAAACGGGCGATGCCGCGATCGAGCAGGCCAGCGCGCACGTCGCCCAACCCCTCGCGCAGATGCGCGCCCACATCCGGGAAATTCGCTTCCTCGACGCCGGGCAGGGCGACAATCCGCAAGAGCGCTGCATTCTCAGGCTCGTAGTCGAGCGCTTGACGAGCAGCCAATTTCGCCTCGGCATGTTGACCGGATGCGCTCAGCGCCATGGCCATGTTCGACATGGCATCCACATCCACGGGCACGATGTCGAGCACGCGCGCGTACGCTTCGGCCGCTTGAAAGGGCCGGCCCGATGCGCTGAAGGCGCTGGCGCGCATGCGCCATACACTCAACGCGTCGGGATAAGAAACCAGCAGATCATCGGTAAGGGCTATCGCACGGTCGTAATCCGCCGCGGTGATGGCATCCTGGACTTCCGACAACGCGTCGTTGAAGGTGGACTCACTGTTCACAGGGGCGATTTTAACCGTGCCGCACCAACTGCGAGAAAAAGGGATGCGTTCGTGCATGGGGGCATTTACGTAGGGGCAGGCCTATGTGCCTGCCTGCGTTTAGCGCGTATAGGCGGGCGGCCACGCAGGGCCGCCTCTACATCATCCACCGCCGCCCGTTGTAGGGGCGACCCTATGTGGTCGCCCGCACAACTGCACGTCGCAAACGGTCGGCCAAGCAGGGCTGCCCCCTAGGCCAGGGATACGTTCACGACTAGGGCACCGACAACCTTCCCGCAGGTCCTGGCTAGACGCAAGCAAGCAACCTACGAGAGGTTCCTGCCCTATTCGTGAACGTATCCAAGAAAAAGAAGGAGTGGCCGGGAGCCACTCCTGCCGGGTTTAGAAGCCCTTAGCCATCGGGGTTCTGCGTGACGCAGTCGAACGCCAGATCTAGTAATCGTCGTAGTTATCGCGCCGGCGGTCGCGGTCACGCCCGCGCTCCGAGTCGCGGCGATCGCGGTTGTTGCCGCGATTGCCGCCGCCACCATGACGGCTAGGGCGCTCCTGGGCGTAGCTCGCTGCGTTATTGCCCCTCGGTCGTTCCTCTTTGGGCTTGGCGAAATCAATGCGGATAGGGCGCTGGTCGAGCAGCTTGCCATTCAGCGTGTTGATGGCATTCTGCGCACCCTCATCGGTGGCCATCTCGACGAAGCCGAAGCCCTTAGAACGGCCACTACCGCGCTCGATCACGATCTCTGCGGATTTTACTTCGCCGGCAACCGCAAAGAAGTTTCGCAACCCCTCGTCCGTCGTGGAATAGGCGAGGTTGCCTACGTACAGTCTGCTAGTCATAGGTCGTTATCTACTTAATCCTGATTGGGAACTCATTGACAACTGACGGCATGCTCCGCGTCCGGAGCCGAAAAGTTCTTGTGAGATACGGATAGATAGATCGAGCGTCTTTTCCTCTAAAGTGTCCTCTCCTGAAAGGCGCCATGGATGGGGCGCACACTAGGGTGTGGATCGCTTTACACCGATGAGTCCTCAACGCGCCAATGCGTCAAAGGGAACTGCCAGGGAGAGAATGGACAGGAGCGAGCAAGACGAAGAGGGCCTCGTGGGGAAGAGATCCTGAGCGAATCATGCGGTGAAACGATGCCTGCACCTTGACTGAACCTCGTCCGACTTCCATCGCCGGACGAGGGGAATATATCACGCCGCTGCAGGTTTGCAAATCGCCCCGCGAGCCGGGCAAGACACCCGTCGCGCGCGGTGTGCAACCAACGCTGGATAGGGTTGGATGCAGATCAGGGCGCGATGCAACTCAGCCTGGGGCGGTCCGTTTACGCACGGCGCGCGGCCGCTTCCTGCGCGCCTCCCGGATGCCGCCGGACGCGCCAAACACCTGCAGCAATTCCGCGACGACGCGTTCGCGCTCGCGTGGATCGTCGCCGCGGATGGCGGTCGCGACGCAGGTGTTCAAGTGCTCGGAGAGCAACGCGCCGTTGAAGCGCTCGAGGGCTTGCTGGACGGCTTTCACCTGATTGATGATGTCAATGCAGTAGGCATCCTCTTCGAGCATGCGGTGCACGCCGCGCACATGCCCCTCGATCGTCCTGAGCCGGACGAGCAGTTCCTTTTTAGTCGCTTGGCTCGCCATAGTTTGTGTATAATGGATTTACCCCCACCCCCGGGGGTGGGGGTAAGTATATCTGAAAAGGCTTTCGACATGAACGCGAAAACGGTTTACGTCCCAAACATCGGCTGCGCGGGCTGCATCCGCGCGATCGAGAGCGCGCTGCGCGAAGTGCCCGGCGTGCTGAACGTGAAAGCAGATCTGAACACCAAGAGGGTCACCGTCGAATGGAACGACCAGACGAACTGGGATGCCATTCGCGCCCAACTCGTCGAAATTGACTACCCGCCCGAAGAACTGATCTCCCTTTGACCACGCCTAACCTAGATCTCGATCCCAGTCGCCGATCACCGAATTACCTTTGCCAGCTACCGATACACCGATGAAGCGCGTAGAGCTGTCCATCACCGGCATGACCTGTGCCAACTGCGCCAACACCATCGAGCGCGTCCTGAGAAGGACACCAGGCGTGCAGGACGCCGCAGTGAACCTGGCCAGCGAACGCGCCACCATCACACTCGATCCGGCTCAGGTCTCTCTCAACAAGCTGATCGAACGGGTGCGATCGGCCAGCTACGACGTGCCCCTCGCCCATGCCGAGCTACCGATCACCGGCATGACCTGCGCCAATTGCGCCAACACCATCGAGCGCGTCATGGAGAAGCTGCCGGGCATCGTATCCGTCGGCGTCAATCTGGCCAGCGAGCGGGCCTCCGTGGACTACCTGCCCGGCACGATCGGCATTGCCGACATGATCGCGGCCATCCGCAAAGCCGGCTACGACGTGCCTGTCCAATCCTCGGCCATCGGCGCCAGGTCATCCCTGGAGGTTGAACGCGCCGCGCGACAGGCGGAGATCGGGGATCGCCGACGCCGCATGATTGCGGGGCTGATCTTCGCCCTGCCGGCCTTCGTGCTGAGCATGAGCCGCGACCTCGGGCTGCTAGCGGCGCTCTTCGGGCCGAATTTTGTTCCTATGACCGGCTCGATGGTGGGTCACGCCATGCCGGAACACATCGCGATCAACTGGATACTCTTCGCGCTCGCCCTGCCGGTGCAGGTCTACACCGGCTGGCCGTATTACGTGCACGGCTACAAAGCCCTGCGCAACGGCGCGCCCAACATGGATGTGCTGGTCGCATTGGGCTCCAGTGTGGCGTTTGTCTACTCGACCCTGGTCTTGCTGGGCCTGGCCAGCGGACACGTCTACTTCGAGACGTCAGCCGTGATCCTGGCGCTGATCAGCGTGGGCAAGTACCTGGAGGCACGCGCCAAGGGACGCACAGGGGCCGCGATCGAACGCCTGATCAACCTCACGCCGAAGACAGCGCGGGTGATGCGGCCGAAAGTTGCCGGCGCGCAGGAAGCCGAGGCGTATGAGGAACATGAGGTGCCCATCGAAGGCATCGCCATCGGTGACATCATCCTGGCCAGGCCAGGCGAGCGCATCGCCGCGGACGGCGTCGTGATCGCCGGCCATTCGGCCGTGGACGAGAGTATGATCACCGGTGAGAGCGTGCCACGCGACAAAAAGCCAGGGGACGCCGTGACGGCCGGCACGGTGAACAAAGAAGGGGTGCTGCGCTACGAAGCGGTGCGCGTCGGCAGCGACACCGCCCTGGCACACATCATCCGCCTGGTCGAGCAGGCGCAAGGTAGCAAAGCGCCAATTCAAACCCTGGCCGACCGCATCTCAGCCGTGTTCGTGCCGGCCGTGCTGGCCATGGCCGCCCTCACCTTCGTCGGCTGGCTGGCCCTGGCGGGTGATTTTCAGCGCGCCATGATCAACGCCGTGGCCGTGCTGGTCATCGCCTGCCCGTGTGCGCTCGGCCTGGCCACGCCGACCGCGATCATGGTCGGCATGGGCAAAGGTGCCGAACACGGCATCCTGTTCAAAAACAGCGCCGCGCTCGAACAGGCCGCGCGGATCCGCACGGTGGCGTTCGACAAGACCGGCACCATCACCCAGGGCAAGCCGGCGGTGGCGGAAGTGGTGAGCCTCGCCGATCAGGCATCCACGGCGCGCGAGATGGTGCTCGCGCTGGCTGCCAGCGCCGAGCGAAACAGCGAGCATCCATTGGCGCGCGCCGTGGTCGAAGCGGCTGAAGAGCACAAAATGCAGCTTGCGCCAGCCGACAGATTTCAAGCCCTGCCCGGTCGTGGCATCACCGCCCTGGTGGCAAATGGCCAAGTAGGGGAGCCGGCGCACCATCTTGTCGCTGTCGGCAACTACAAACTGATGCAAATTCAGGGAGTGGTCTTAGATGCCCAGGCGCAAGAGGCCATCGGACGTCTGCAGGCAAACGGCCACACCGTGATGCTGGTGGCGGTGGATGGGAAGTTGATCGGCGCGATCGGTTTGAAGGACGCGCTGCGGCCGGAGTCGCGAGCCGGCATCGCCGAGTTGAAGCGACGCGGCATCCGAACCGTGATGCTTACCGGGGACCATGCGCAGGCTGCGCAAGCTGTGGCGAGCGAGGTTGGCGTGGATGAGGTGATCGCCGAGGTGCTGCCGGGCGACAAAGCGGCGAAGATCGCCTCCCTGAGAACAGAAGGCTTCACCCACCAAACCGGCCCGCGCTCTTTCCCCCAATTCTCAATTTTCAATTCTCAATTTTCAATTCTCAATTCCCAATCCTCCAGCGTAGCCATGGTCGGCGATGGGATCAACGACGCGCCGGCGCTGGCGGAGGCCGACGTCGGCATCGCCATCGGCACCGGCACAGATGTGGCAATCGAAGCGGCAGACGTCGCGCTGATGCGCGGAGACCTGCGCGGCGTGGCCCAGGCGATTGACCTGTCGCGGTTGACGGTGCGTGGCATTCGCCAGAATCTGTTCTGGGCTTTCTTCTATAACGTGCTCTTAATCCCCGCGGCGGCGCTCGGCGTCTTTCAGCAGTATGGCCCAATCCTCGCCGCCGGCGCGATGGCCTTCAGCTCGCTATTCGTCATCGGCAACAGCCTGCGCCTGCGCAGGGCAACGATATGACGGGCGGCCCGGTCGCGTTGTGTGGGGTGCGTGTGGTAACCTAACCATTGCATGGCTTCTTTGCGCGACACACTCGCACGCACACGAAACAGCATCTTCGGCAAGGTTCAGACACTGCTTGGCCAGGCCGACATCACCGAGGAAACCTGGGACGAGCTGGAGGCGCTGCTCCTGCAGGCCGACGTCGGCGCGGCGACGACTACGAAGCTGCTCGACGCGCTGAAGAAGCGCGCCAGCGCCGAAGGGATCGTCCGCGCCGACAAGCTGCGCGAAGCGTTGAAAGATGAACTGCGCAAACTCTTGTTGCCAAACGGCACGCCGCCGCCCTACGTCTACGACAAGACCCGCCTGCTGGAAGTCATCCTCGTCGTCGGCGTAAACGGCAGCGGCAAGACCACCAGCATCGCCAAGCTTGGCAAGCTGTATCAGTCGAAGGGCCGCAAAGTGTTGCTGGCCGCCTGCGACACCTTCCGCGCAGCCGCCATTGACCAACTGCAGATTTGGGGAGAGCGCGCCGGCATCCCGGTGATCGCCGGCGTGCCGAACAGCGACCCCGGCGCAGTTGCATTCGATGCCATCCAATCGGCCTTCGCCCGCAAATGCGACTTGCTGATCGTGGACACCGCCGGCCGTCTGCACACCAAGCACAACTTGATGAAGGAGCTGGAGAAGGTGCGCAACGTGCTACAGCGATCGGTTCACGAAGCGCCCCATCACACCTTGCTGGTGATTGACGCCGCCAATGGCCAGAACGCCATCAGCCAGGCCAAAGGGTTCGCGCATTCGGTCGCCGTGACGGGTGTGATCCTTACCAAGCTGGACGGCACGCCGAAAGGCGGCGTGGCGTTTGCCATCACCGGCGAACTCGGCATCCCCATTCGCTACATCGGCACCGGCGAGAAGATTGACGACATCGCAGAGTTCAACGCTCAGGCTTTCGTGGAGAGCTTATTCGAAGATGGGCGCTCATGATAAGGCCCTTGCGCCGTCACTTTGCCGGCTCTGCTTCCACGCCTCATACTCCTTCCACCCCTCTTCGTTGAGCGGATAGTATTTCCAGATCGAACCGCCCTCGGCCAGTTTGATGCGGCTGAACTCCTCCCAGGCTTCGTGGCTGAGCGTATGGTCGAGGATGACCTGCGCCATTTGTTGGGGCACGCATACAGCGCCGTCATCGTCGGCGATGATGATGTCGCCCGGCAGCACCAGGACGCGATCCATCGCGATGGGCACGTCGTAGGCATAGGGCATCAAAGTAGCCTGCGAGGCATAGTTGGGAGTGAAGCCCTTGGTCCACATGGCGATGCCGATCTGCTGGATCTTCGGCCAGTCGCGCACGCAGCCATCCACCACCATGCCGATGCCTCCACGGCCTTTGAAGTAGGTGGAGAGCATCTCGCCCACGCAGCCGGTATACATGTCGCCCCAGGCCTGGATGCACAACACATCGCCGGGCTGAACGCTGTCGAACACGCTCCACAGCGCGCTGGCGCGTTCGCCCTGCTCCTGGCTGATGCCGCTGTAAATGTCCTCGCGCTGGGGCATGAACTGCAACGTCACGGCCGGGCCGACGACCTTGCGCCCCGGCGTGCGCGGCAACGGGCCGGCGATGAAGGTCTGGCGGATGCCCATTTTGTGCATCATCGCGCTGGCGGTGGCTGAACTGACCGAATACATCTTCTCGATAACAACCGGATCTGGGCGCTCGAAGGCAGGACCACGAATCGGCAAACGGATGCTCTTGGGGGCAATTAGTTCTACGTTGACCTTTTCAGACATGGTGTTTCGCACCTCGGTTGAATGATTGATGCGCCATTGTAGATCGGCAGGCCAAAGATGAAACCGGGCAGGAAACAAAAACCGTTGGGTTGATCATCTGACCAGGTAATCTAACGACTGAAATCGGAGCTGGTTCATTGCGCGCTGTGACTATTCGACAGTTCGATACGACGGTGGGTTTACATGGCGCGTCATCTCCAGCACAAGCCGAATTTCGCTCATCGGGGGAAGGATGACTTTGACGTGCGTCGCGCCGATGGCATGGCGCTGAGCCAGAGCATCGGCCGGCGATGCGTCGCAAGTCACCACGTCCCAGCGATGCTCACCGAACGCGCCGGCTTGCAGGATGGCCTCGCGCGTCTCGGTGCGTCCAACGTTCACCAGTCGCACGACCAGCCGCGTCGCCTCGGATGCCTCCACCAGCGACGCCACATCCGGCGGCAGACCCGGCCGGCCACGCACAGCATCGAAATAGCGCACCGGCGCGATCAGCAGACCGCCGTTGTAGATCGGCTGCGGCGCGCCAAGCGTGAGCTGCACCAGCGCCTCGGTAGTGACCGGGTTGCGCACCTGCCAGTGATGCACGTTGACGGTGCGCAGATCGGCCCGGTCTTCTTCGATGGCCCTCAGCCGCTGAGATACCTGGTCGAGCGCGACACGCAGGATGCGCTCCGGGTAGTCGGGATTTTCGCCCTGCAGAAAACACAGCCACGGTTGTTCGTGGCCGGCGTCTTCCTTGCCACGGAACGGGATCACCTTGCGCCAGTCGTATTGCTCGGCCGAGCGGATGGCTGAGATGCGCGCCCAGTCACCGTCGTCGCGGGTCAGGTTCCACAGCGCCGCCGGGTAGATGGGCGACATCGGCTGAAAGTCGAACCAGCCGTGATCGCCGTGACGGTAGGGGACGACGCACATCGGCGCATCCAACCGGGCCTCGCCGGTGCGCCCAAGCATATCTAGCCGCCCGACGTAGTGCACCGCGTCGGGGTCGCCCGATGCGACTAACTGTCCGACCCAGTGATGTCCGAGGCTGCTGCGCATCACCTCGCCGATCGGCCGCAGTGTGCGTAACGCCCATATACCGTCCATTTGCCAGCGCGGCAGGTCGAAATAGTGAGTTTCGCCCGTCGTCAGAAAGGCAGCCGTAGCTGCGACCAGGGTGGCCATCGCAAGGTTATAGAACCCATGCGGCCACTGCCAGCCGTACAGCCCACCATACCATTTACCATCGAGATATTCCCCTACCCGCCCTGACAAACCGACGTTATCGGGGATCAGGCCGCCGTTGGCCTGGGCGCGGGCCATCCAAGCGCCGACATACTCGGCAAGCCAATCGCGGTAGCGAGACTCACCGGTCAACAGCCAGGCATTCGCAATCAGGCTGGTCACGCCGAGGTTGGTGGCCACGTCCCCCTTTCCATAGCGCTCGTGAATCACCTCGCCCATGCGCCGGGCCAGGTTCGCATCTTTCAGATCGTCGAGCGTAGTCACGCCGGGCACGTCATCGAAGGGCAGGCCATACGGCTGCATCCACGGCGAATAGGCCCAGGTGCGATCTTGCGAATCAAAGAAGCCCCAGCGCGGGCCGCCGCTGCCGTTGTGCGGCGCGCGGATCAGCTTCAGTTGTGGGTCGTAGTTGGGGGGATTGAGGTACAACCCGGCGAAGCGCTCGGCGCGGGCGAGGTTTCGCTCATGGTTCGGGTCGGCCAGGCACAGGAAGTAAAAGTAGGTGTAATGTTCGCTCTGGTGAAACTGATCGTAGCCGCGTTCGTATTCATCGAGCACCGGCCCCATCGCCGTGAGCTGGCGGGTAATGGCGTCCCACTCGCGCTGCGCCGTGTGCAGAAACCAGTCATCGCCGCCCAGCAGATACAGCAGCGGCCAGTTGACGAACGCCTCGTAGAAGTCGTCCACGCCATCGCGCGTTGAGGGCCATGCCTCGGCCCAGATCAACGATCCATCATCACGGGTGTACTTAGCCAGGTAAACCTGCGCAGCCTCACGCATGGCGTCAAACAGTTGCCGCTGCAAGACCGCCCAGGCCGGCGGCTGCTCACATGGTAGCGAAGCAAGGATTGTGTACATGGCTTACAATAACGTCAGGAATCTGCTACGCTGCCGTCCTCGTGCGTGGCATAGTAGTGGCGCATCACCATGCCACCTGCCTTCTCGATGGAGAAGTCGGGTGGACGTTTAGCGCATTCAGCTTCGTTCACTTCGACGCCTAGGCCCGGCCTGGTCGGCGGCAAAATGTGGCCATTCACCACCGGCAGCGGCTCGATGACCAGCGCCTGCGCCTCAGGCGCTACATCTGGATCAATCATTTCCTGGATGACGAAGTTGGGCGAGGCGAGGTCAATGTGCACGCTCACGGCGGTGGCCAGCGGGCCATAAGGGTTGTGCGGAGCGAGGCCGGCGTAGTATGTCTCGGCCATCGTCGCGATCTTGCGCGTCTCGCTGATGCCGCCACAGTGACAGGGATCGGGCTGCAGCAAGCTTGCCCCGCCCGTCTCCAAAATCTCGCGGAAGCCCCAGCGCAGGAACAAGCGTTCGCCGGTGGCTACGGGGATAGTCGTGGCGCTGGCAACGCGCGCCATCACAGCCGGATTCTCGGCCTGGCATGGCTCCTCAATGAACAGCGGCGTGTAGGGTTCGAATCGTTTAGCGTATTGAATCGCCATCTGCGGTGTCAGGCGGCCATGCATGTCGAGCAAGATGTCCATCTCGTCACCCACCGCCTCGCGCACGGCGCGCAGGCCGGCTTCGGCCGCCTCCAGCTTTCGCGGGCCATCCAGGATATTGGTGATAGGCACCGGCACGGTCTTGATCGCCGTCCAGCCTTTAGCTTTCTTGCTGAGGGCATCCTCGGCCATCGCATCGGGCGAGCTGCCGCCGAAGTGGGTATAGCAGCGCACTTTGTCGCGCACGCGCCCGCCGAGCAATTCATAAACCGGCACGCCCAGGTCTTTGCCCTTGATGTCCCACAGCGCCTGTTCGATGCCGCTGATGGCCGTCAGCCCAATCACGCCCATGCGCCAGAAACCACTGCGATACAGAATCTGCCAGCAATGCTCGACGCGGCGCGGATCCTGGCCCAGAATCATCGGCTCCATGTCGTGGATGCAGCCGGCAACTGCGCGCGGCTTGCCTTCCAGCGTGGCCTCGCCCCAGCCGATCAGGCCAGGCTGATCGGTCTCCAATTTGACGAAGACGATAATCCGATGGCCGCCGTCAGCCAGGATGGGCGTGATGCGCGTGATCTTCATGCTATCCGTCTATCCGTGCAGGTCGAGCCTATCCGGCGCGATCTTGTAGATCACGCGCACCTCGCCGGGGCGATGTTTGAACAACTCGCCGGTGTATTTGAGAGACAGCTTGTCAATGTGTTCTTTGGCGCCCTCTTCGGTGATCTGGGCGACGCGCCCGCGCACTTGAATATAGCGGTATGGATTGTCGGGGTCCATGATTTCGATGGCCACCTTTGCGCCCAGCGACATGTTGCGATCTTTCACCCGGCCGCGGGCGGTGTTGATGACGACATGGCTGCCGTCATAATCCACCCATACCGGCGTCACCTGCGGGCTGCCGTCGGGCATGATGGTCGCCAGATGGGCAAACGATCTTTTCTGGAACAAGTCGAGGTAGCGTTCGGGGATGTTGGGCATGGTGGTCAGGAATACAAGATTGGGAGATTGGCTGGATCACAGCCGGGCGACGACCTTGATGTTCTTCGCTTCCAGGCCGTCGTTCCGCAGGCTCTTGTTCAAGTCGAACTCGAAGATGATGTCGCGATTGGGGATCTCACCCGGCTCCAGGCGATCCAGCAGATATGAGTCGTGGAAGTAGGCGGTCTTGTAGGGCGAATCCTTGCGGCGCGTGTCGGAGATCCACAAATCGGCGTCCACGCGGTCAAAGAAGCGCATGAAGCCATAGCCTTCCAGATCTTTGTGGTAATAGCACACACCGCGCACGCGCGAGCCGACCTCACCCCAGGGCGGCGCCCCGCGCTGCGCGCTGCGGATCGGCAGCAGGTTGGGGATCAACCAGCCTGGCGTGAACACGTCCACTTCACGCCGCAGTTCGGATGATACGTTCTCGAAAGCAACCAGCTCAACGCGGCAACCGCGGTTTTGTAATGCCCGCACCACCTGCACGAAGTCGCCATCGCCGGTGAGCATTAACACGCGATCGAGTTTCTCCGACTGCAACAGCATGTCCACGGCCATATCAAGGTCGGAGTTGGCCTTGGTGACGGTGTTGCCCTCCGAGTCGGTGTAGCGCCGAACGTTCTTCTGGATCACCTTGTAGCCGAAGTCGCGCAACGAGGAATGAAAGTTGCGCTGACCCTCGGCATAGCTCGGGTCTTCCTCAGCACGCTGCGGATCGTAGGCTACATAGGCGTTAAGGCGAATAACTTCGGCGTCATCGTGGCAGGCAAATTCACGCAGCACATCGAACTGCATGCCATACCCGCCATTCATAGCGATGTTCGCAACATCTACGTAAATTCCAACACTGGTTCGACAAGCTGACATCGCGCAGGATTATAAGACGCAGCCATTGGTTCAAATGCGGTTGGCCGAAGGGGCAACCAGGCCGGACGGCAATCTGAGACGTGGAGCGAAAGCCCACGCGCCAGGTCGTCGGCTTCCTCGTAGACAGGGCTTCCCGCCAACTCTCAAGCGCGCGTGCGGTCCGGCCTCGACGTTTCAGTCGGCTCTGTATGAAACACCTGATCCCACAAGCTGGTGCTCACGCCGAAGCGCGCATCCGGCGTCTTGTAGTGATGCTCCATGTGATGACGCTTGAGGAACTTCATCACACTGCCCTTCGCCGGCAGATGGTGCGTAGCGTAGTGGATCATGTCGTAGCCCACATAGCCCAACACGGTGCCAGCAAACATCGGCGCGACAAGAAAGGGCATACCGAAAATCACGTCGAGCACCAGATAGAACAGACCGTAGAACATGATCGCGCCAGGAATGCTCACCGCCGGCGGCATAACCAGGCGGGTTTTGATGTGCGGCTGATAGTGATGGACGCCGTGGAACAGAAAGATCAACTGCCATTGTGTCCGGTTGCGCGGCTGGTAATGAAACACGAAGCGATGCACAACGTATTCCAGAAAAGTCCATAGCAAAGCTACGCCGAAGAGAAACGCCACCGCATACCACAGCGGCGAGAGTCCGGCCGGCCAGTTCAGCGCGCCAATCGTCGCGAAGGCAGCAACAACCGGCAGCCAGATGGCCAATATGGCCTGCGGCGTGATGTGAGTGAAGCGCTCCAGAAAGTCGGACTTCAACAAACGCACCGGCGTCTGATCGTAATTGACTTTGTCGTGGGGAATCGTGTCTACATCCACAGCCATTAATCTATCGAGGATGTTCATCTGTCCTCCATGGTTGCGATTGTGACTCATGAGACCATTCTATCCCAGCCCCAGCACGCAGCAATAAAAGACAGTGTGCTGGGTGGTCGGAGGCATGCCCACCACATCGCTCATGCCTCACGCTTGAGGACGACGAGGGTCTGATCGTCGAAGGGAGATTCATCGCCAATGAAGTCGTCTACAGCGTTCATTAACGCTGCAGCAATGTGTTCTGCATCGAGATATCTCACCTTGGCCAGCGCTGCCTGCAACCGTGTCAAGCCGAACTCCTCACCCAGTTCGTTGAGCGCGTCGGTAAGGCCATCGGTGTAGAGCAACAATACATCACCCACTTGCAGGTCGAGCCAGACCAGCTCGGGTGACAACCGATCCACCACCCCCAGCGCGATGCCGTGCGATCGGAGGATGCTGACTTCGCCGCTCGACCGACACAGCAGCGGCGGATTGTGCCCGGCGTTGGCGAAGGCCACGCTGGCAGCGCGCGGATTCCAAATGGCGTAGATCATGGTCACAAACAAGTCGGATGCCGAATCGGCCTGTACCAACTCGTTGACCCGAGCGAGCGCTTCGCCCGGCATCCGCCCGCTGAACGCGACGGCTCGCATTAGCGTGCGCGACAGCGCCATGAACAGCGCGGCCGGGACACCTTTGTCGGCCACATCGGCGATCACCAGCCCCCAGCTCGCCTCCGGCAGGGCGATGAAATCGTAGAAATCGCCGCCCACCTGCCGTGCAGCGCGCCATTCGCCGGCCACGCTCCAGCCTTCGACCCGCGGCCTGTCCTTGGGCAGGAAGCTGGTTTGAATTTCGCGCGCAAAGTTCAACTCTTGTTCGAGCTGTTGGCGCTCGACCGACTGTTCGTACAGGCGCGCGTCCTCGATAGCAACAGCCACTTGCTGCGCCAATACCTCCAGGTAATGCGCTTCGTCTGGGCCGAATGCGCAGACGCGGTCGGACTGCAAGTCGAGCGCGCCGATGATGCGCTCGCCGATCTTGAGTGGCAGAGCTGCCTCGCTCTGCGTGGCCGGCATCTCCGGCGCAAACATGAAGCGCTCGTCGCGCGACGTTTCATCCACGACGATCGTCCGCCCTTCGGCGATGCACACGCCGACCAACCCTTCGCCCATCCTGCGCCGCTTGCCGATCACGTCAGGGTGGCTGGCCGCACTGCACACGATCTGCCCCAGTTCATCCACCAGAAAGATGCCGACGAAGTAATAGCCAAATGCGGACTGAATAGACTGAATCAGGCGCGGCAAAAGCGATTGCAGGTCGAACAGCGAAGCGGTCGAACGGGCCACCTCGCTCACCAGCTCCATTTGCCGGGCGCGCGTGCGTTCGCGCTGCAGGGCGCGGGCGTTCTGGATGGCCGCCGCCGCCTGGTTGGCGATGATGCTGAGCATGCGCAGATGGGAATCGGTGTAAGCATTTGGCCGCTCGCTTTGAATGGCGACGGTGCCGATCACTGCGTCGCGAGTCACCATCGGCACGAACACGGCCGAGCGAGGAGGATTGGCGCTGACATAGCGCGGCCTAGCCGGCAAGCGATCCATTTCGACCTGAAAATCGTGCACGATCAGCGGCCGGCCGTGATCGCGCAACCAGCCCACGATGCCGCCGGCTTCGGACAGGTCGAACTGCGAGTTGGGCTGCTCCACACCACGGCTGTAGCGCAGCTTGATCACGTAGCGGTTGCCATCGAACAGGCCGAGCTGGAAGTTGGAGACGTCTACCACTTGCGCTGCTCGCTCATACACCAGCCTGCACAGTTCGTCCTCATCGAGCGAGGCAGCGGCGATGGCGCTGACGGCGTCGCTCAACGCCTGCAACTCTGCCATGCGCGCCTTGAGCTGCCGACGCGTCTCCCCCCAGCGGCGCATGCAAATGACGACTACGACAGCGGCAACAGCAAGAAAGATGAATGCGACTGTAGCAGCGATGGCTGTGGATTCGGTCATCGCGAAGGCGAGAATACCAGATTTATAATCGTCGTGCAGTGATCAAAAGAGCGCGAATATCCGCCCTTCTCGCGCTCGCGTGCGTCGCAGGCATCGTCGCTTTCAGCGTCCCTTCCTACGCCGAACCAGCGAGCCAGTTGAACGCGCGCGTCAGCCTGGTCGTGGACGCCGGGTTCAATTCCTACGTGAAGGAAAATGCATGGATCCCGATGCGCATCACGCTGGTCAACGCCGGCGACCCGATCGAAGGCGAAGTGGTGGTGACAAACACCGGTCTGGTCACCACCGAGCGGTTCGCCCAATCGGTGTCGCTGGGACGGAACGCGCGCCGCCAGGTGATGCTATACGTGCCGCCGGCGAGCGATTCGCTGGAAGTGCGGCTGGTATCAGGCGACCAGGTCCTTGCTGCTGTCACGCCCGTCATCCGCCAGCTCACGCCCGCCGATCGCCTGGTGCTGATTGCCAGCGACCCACCGGATGCCTTCAACTTCATCGGCGACGTGCGCGCCCCCAACGGCAGCACCAGCGCGCTCGCGTTGCTTCGCCTCGACCAGCTTCCGGATAGGGTCGCGGCCCTGGGCGTGGCTGATGTGATCGTGATCTCCAGTGTGGACACCAGCGCCTTCACCCGGGCGCAACGCGAGGCAATCCGACAATGGGTAGCGGGTGGTGGTCATTTGATCCTGGGCGGCGGGCCGAATGCGCACTTGGTGCTTGCGGGGTTCGCCGAAATCGCCCCCGGACGCTCGGAGCGGACGCTGGTTAACGCCGACGTCAGCGCCCTGGTCGAGTTGACCGTCCCTTTCTCGTTCGGAACGTCGGTGCCGCCCCTTGTTGAACGCGTGCCGGTCGTTCGCATTCAACCGGCCGCATCGCATGTGCGCAACCTGGTGGGTTCGAATGAGACGCCGTTGATTCTTCGACGCGAGGTTGGGCGCGGCATCGTGGATCAGCTGGCCTTCGACCCGGCCCTTGCGCCGCTGCGCGATTGGGCCGGCCGAGCTGCGCTCTTCGCCGCTTTGCTGGGTGGGCGCGTCGGGCTTGCGGGCGATATCGGCGTCATCGGCGAGGGCACGGCAGCTTCGTTCGCCGCAGGCGCATTGACTGCTGCCAGCCCGCCACCCTCCACCATCGTAGGCGGGTTCTTCGCGCTGTATGTGTTGGCGATCGGCCCGCTCAACTTCCTGATCCTGCGCCGGCTGCGCAAGCTGAGTTGGGCATGGGTGACCGTGCCGGCCATCGTCATCATCTTCACTTTGCTCGGTCTGCTCACCGGCTTTCGGCTGCGTGGCAACGTTCCCCACATGCACCGCCTGAGTGTAACGTTGGGCGATGCGACGACCGGCGATGCACAATCTTTCGGCGTGTTCGGCCTGTTTTCACCACGTCGCGTCGAGACAGTCGTCGAAGCCGGGCGCTCGCTCATGCATCTGATAGATCAGCCCCGAAAGTCGGACGAATTGGGTCCGTCCGTCACATTCGTCACCGGTGAACCGAGCCGCATCGTCGGCCTGCCGCTGACGAACAGCGAACTGCGCACAGTCTATGCCCGCGACGGGGCAGCACTGCCGCCAATCGGTGCCTCGCTGCGCTTTATCCCCGGCACCGGCAACGCGGCCGCAGCCATCAGCGGGAGCGTCCGCAACGATACGCCGAACCGGTTGCGAAACTGCGTGCTCATCGTCGGCAAAGACTACCAGGCCATCGGCGACCTAGCAGCGGGCGAGACGGCCGACGTCAAAGTCAATCTGGTGGTTGGCCACCCCCAATCGCTGCTGCCCCTGCGCACCATCAACGCCAGCCGCGAGCGATTGACCGGTGGGCGGTCGTTCGGGTTCGGCGCGTCGGGGCGCTCATCCAGGCCGAGTTCGTCGGGGGTCACATCGAACACGTCGGGAGGCCGCTACCCTTTCGAGCAGAACTCGCCATCCATCTCCGACGCCCTGGTGAACTGGCAAGACTTCAGCGACGAGCCAATCCGGCAGGACGCGCAATTCGGGCTGGTGACGGCCGTGTTCGGCGCAGAGGGCATCGGGCCGGGTGTCTACCTCGGCTGCTGGGAGTGGCGCGACACGACCGGCGTGGGCATTGACGGCGCGGAATATACCGACCGAGCATTGCGGCTGTGGCGATTGCCGGTCGAACAACACCTGGTCGAAGCCGGCGAGGTGCTGCCGCCTGACATGTTTACGTGGAACGTCGTCGCCACCAACTCCAGCTCCGAACTGAACGACAACGGCTTGTCCATGGAGCCGGGGGAGCACATCGTCGCGCTCACACCCTGGTTGGACGTGCGCACGACGAGCGCTACTTCGCAGATCGCGCTGAACGTAGAGTTCAACGACGCCAGCACGTCGCTCAGCGCGCTGCGCGACGCATCTATCTGGCTCTTCAACTGGCAGACGCGCGCCTTCGATCAGGTGGTGACAGACGCATCGCAGACGGCCACGCAGAACACACACACCGGCCCGTATCTCTCATCCGGCGGCCAGATCATCATGAAGTTCGTTTCTGCCACCGATTCGCTCACCCTCAGCCGGCTGGCGACGAGCGTCGAAGTGCCGAAGTGACCATGCCCATCACCCATCACGCTTGGGTTAAGATAGCCTGCCAGTAACTACTCAGCCAAATTGCAGAGTAATGGGCTGGCCAACCAGGATGGCGCGGAGCGCATCAAGCACCCGAAAGCC
>JAIMBB010000046.1 GCA_023511655.1 Anaerolineae bacterium | reverse complement strand
GCCGGGTGAAGGGCTTCATCTACAACGCGCATCGCTAACTACATCTCCATCCAGTCAGGTTTTCAACTGAGCAAGGCTACCTTCTAAACTCGTTGACAAATCGTGTGTGCACCCGTTCGACCCGCGTGGGTGTCTTCGCAACACGATTGCGGGGAAAACTGACCTGGCCGACTCTCTGGGAGGAAAGAGCTCAAGCCGTAACAGGAGCCCATTTTTATGAGAGCAGTCGCGCTTGATGATGTGCAAAACGACCTCCTCAGACATCTCCAGAATCATGAAAGCGTCCTGATTATCCGCGGGGGAAAGCCGGCTGGAGTGTTGTTCGGCTTTGCCTCCGAGGATGACTGCTACGACTACCTGTTGAGGAACGACCCGGAGTTATTGCAGGCTCTGACTGCACACCTACCCGAGCAGGACGCATCGCCGGGTGCGTGAGGCTCGGCGAGTGCCCGCTCCTGGACCGCTTCGGGTGCCCGGACTTGCTGAGAATGCGAAGTGCGCTCGCATCGCCCGGAAAGACCCAGAAATGCACAGGGCCTCGCGCTGCTATGCGCGGCGCTATGCGAATAGCTCACGATTCGCGACGACCCAGTCCCACAACTGGCGCGCGCCCTCGCGAACCCCGACTTTCGGTGCCCAGCCAAGCATCTGCATGGCCTTGCGGTTGTCGCTGACGAAGACGCGTTGATCGCCCGGACGCCAGTCGGCATAGGTTACCGGGATGGCATGGCCGGCCAGCGATTCCAGCAACGGGCCGGCCTCCGACCAGATGGTGAGCGTGTTGGCCATGCCGCCGCCGATGTTGAACACCTGGCCGGCTACTGCGTCCATGTGCTCCCAGGCTGCATCGTAGGCAGCGATCAAGTCATCCACATGCAGCATGTCGCGCACCTGCCTGCCGTCGCCGTAGATGGTGATCGGGCGATGCGTGACCACTGCAATCATCAGCCACGCCAGCCAGCCTTGATCCTCGATGCCGAATTGATGCGGGCCGTAGATCGTGCTCTGCCGGAAGACCACCGTGCGCAGGCCGTAGATGCGGGCATAGTCGCGCACGTATTGATCGCCGGCGCACTTGGAGCAGCCATAGGGCGACTTCGGATCCACTGGACGATCCTCGGAGATGCCGTTGGGGAAGTCGCGATAGCGATACCGCGCGCCGTCGAGCACCACGGCGACGTCTTCCATGCCGCCATACACCTTGTTCGTCGAAGCGTAGATCATGGCCGGCGGGCGGGCCTGTGCGCGGATCGCCTCCAGGACGTTGAAGGTGCCGAGCGCGTTGATCTCGAAGTCTTCGCGCGGGTTGAGCACGCTCTTCGTCACGGCCACCTGGCTGGCCAGGTGAACCACCAGATCAGGCCCGGTCAGTTCGAATATCCGGCGCAGGCCGTCGAAATCGCGCACATCGCCCTGGTGGAATGAGATCTTGTCGCTGCGCCCGGCGTGATCTGCCCGACAGCGCAGCCAATTCAGGTTGTGCTGGGTGCGCGGTCGCGACAGATTGTCTACCAGGATGACGTCGTTGCCGCGTTCGAGGTGATGCGCAGCCAGGTTGCAACCGATGAAACCGGCTCCGCCGGTGATGAGTACTCGCATATGCAGGCTGCGCGATTATAGCCATCCCTCGCCTGTCACCCATGCAGAAGACAGGGCGTTGCAGCCGCCTGGAAGTTCTACGGCAACCATGCCGGCTGCGCGGCGTCCTCAGCCAGTTTGCGGCGCTGGCTGCCATCGGCTTTGAACAACCACAGCTCCGGCAGGGCATTGATCTCGAGCAGGTTATAGCGTTGAACGGCGATCCACGCGCCGTCCGGGCTCCAGGCGAAAGCGCCGTGGCTGATCTCGGGCTCGAACGTGAGCTGACGCATGTTCGTGCCGTCGGGCGCGATGAGCCACATTTGCGGTCCAAGGATGCCGCTGGCGCCGGCGGTCTCTTGCCGGCCGAACACGATGGCATCGCCCAGCGGTGACCAGACCGGGCCGGAGTTGCGCGCCGGCCCCAGCGGCGTGACAGGAGTGATGATGTTGGTCACCAGGTTCGCGCGCAGCAACTGGTCGTAACGGCCGGCGTCGAACGCTTCTAACTCCGGATAGACCAGTTGCATGCCGTCGGGCGACCACGTGCCGGGGTCGCCGAGCACGCTGGGCAGCTCCACGCGCTGATCGGCCCCCAGATCAACGACGACGACGGCGGCAATAGTGGCGTCGTAGAAGGCCAGCTTGTCGCCAGCCGGCGCGTAGCGCGGCAACGATGCGATCTGCTGCAAGTCGCCGAACAGCGGAGCTGTTTCCCTGGTGTTGACGTCGGCCAGCCAGATGCGCCCCGGCCCCGGCGAACGGCCGACGACTCCCTGCACCAATGTGCGTCTCTCGAACGCGATGCGCGTCCCATCGGGCGACCATGAAACGGCCTGGCACACCTGTCCATCGCACTGCACCAATCGCTCGCGTGCGGTGCCGTCGCTGTTGATGAGGTAAAGGTCGCGCTCCGGATTGTCCATGTCCCGGTCGGCGCTGTAGACAATGCGCGATCCATCCGGGCTCACGGCGAAGTCGTAGATGCCGAACGGCTCGTCGGTCAGGCGCCGGTTTTCCCCGCTTTGTGGATCCATCACGAACAGGTTGGCAATGCCGCTGGCCGGCGCGAGGTAGGCCAGGCGCGGGCGGCGGGTGCGAAAGGTCCACGTCGCGTCGTGCAAGACCGGCCGGCCGCGCACGCTCATTGCTCCCGCCGTGAGGGTGATCGTATAGAGGGTGTCGGCTTGTAACGGCTGCGCGTTGGACAGGAAGACTGTGTTGCCACTCCAGCGCAGCGCGCCGGAGATCGGAGGTGTAATGCGCAGCCGTCCCTCCACCGTCGTGGCGCTCATCGCCTCGCTGAAGGTGATGGAGATCGAGCTGCGGGTAGGTACGCCGTCGGCGTTCATCGGCGGCGAGGTCTGCGTGATCTGCACGCCGACCTGGTCGCCACGCAGGATGAAGAAAGCGATGAGGAGCGATAAGACGAGCATGCTGCCGACGGCAGCGCGATCCATTCGGTCGAAGCGCATGTTCGATTGCCCAGCCTGCTATGCTGCGGCGGGCTGAATTCTACGCGCCTGTAAGTTGAAGGGCGGGCGCTCCGCAGCATTGCCGGCACCGAGTCGGCGAAACATCCTGGTTTGTAGTTACAATCGCACCATGCAACGTTCGCCGATCAGTGGTTTGTACTGGTTGCTGTTCCTCGCTTGTCTGGCGTTGGTCATCGCGCTCAACCTGCCCTGGCCCGGACTGCCTCCGCAAGACCCGGGCGCCCTGTTGCGCGATAACTGGTTCTTGTGGGGGTTCAACTACTTCGGCATTTTGCTCGTGCCGCTGGCCGCGTTGGTGATTGACGACGCGCTGCGCAGGCAGATGCGCTGGCCGTTCTACGTCGTGCCTATGTTCGTCGTCGGCATTCTCGCCCTCAGCATCTACATGGCGCGCCGTCCGGCCGCCGACCGGCTGAGGCGCGAGACGCCGCGCTTGTTCGAGCTGCGTTGGGTTTGGTGGATCCTCTGTGCCGCGACGATTGTGATTAGCCTGTTCTTCCTGCCGCGCGGTTCGCTATCCGAGTTAACGGATACGATGAGCCGGAACCTGGGCCTGACGTTCATGTGGCTGGACATCGTGCTCAACCAGGTCGTTGCCTTGCCGCTGGCGCAGGCCGACATGCAGCGCCGCGGCGTGGAGGCACAACGGCAAACGCCGTGGCTGATCGCCATCTTGCTCACCGGCCCGCTCGGCCTGTGTGCTTACCTGGCCACTCGTCCGCGCATCGCGCCGGAGTTCGGCGCGCCCGCGCCAAGCCCAACGCCGGCCTAGGCGATCGCCCTTCAGGTGCGCTTTTTGGGAGAGTCGAAGCGAACCGCGACTGGCTTGCACGTCACTATGTCTGCCCACCGTGGGATGTCGAACGTCAGTTCGACCACCGCGCAGGTCGGCATGTCTTCGATGTCGCTGCTGAAGCGGTGGGCCAGCTCGGTCAGCTCGGGGTTGTGTCCAAAGAGCATCACCCGCTCGTGCTCGTCGTCGAGTTCCTGGATGAGGTAGAGCAAAGTGCTGACCTGCGCGCCGTAGATGCGTCTGTCCGCCACGATGCTCTTGGGATCGTAACCGATCTTCTCGGCGATGATCGCAGCAGTCGTCAACGCGCGCACCGCGGAGCTGGACAGGATCAGGTCGGCCGTGACGCCGCGCCTGGCCAACCGCTCGCCCATCTTTGGCGCGTCGCGCTTGCCGCGGTCGTTCAGCGGTCGCTCGTGATCCGCTAAAGACGGATCGTCCCAGCTCGATTTCGCGTGGCGAACCAAGAACAAGGTCTTCATGGGTGGGGCAAGGGTTATTTCAGCGCACGTTGCAGGCGTTCCCAGGCTTTGCCCTTGATGCGGCGATACAGCCTGGGGAACTCGGCGCGCAGCTCCTCGGCCTGCTGCGCATAGCGTTGCGCGATTTCGCCCAGCGCGAAGGCAGCCTGCGCCGGCAGTTCGGGCTGAGACGACAGACTCAGCCGGCGCATCTCTTCGATGGCGACATGGGCGTCCTGGTGTAGACCGAGCAAGTCCTGCAGCGCGACCAGGCGCGGCAGGTAATTGCGGATTGCCTTCGGATAGAGCGCTTCGGCGAACTCCAACGCGTAGCGCAGCCGCTTGCACTGGATGCGCAGTTCGTGGTAGTCCTCGGGCGGCGAATCGTCGTCAATGGCATCGCCCAGCTTGCGCACCTTGGTGTATCGCTTCAGGATGAGGTCGGGCAACGCGCGGCGCGCGGGCACCGCACCTGGTTGATCCTCGCTGGCCGATGGGCCGTTGCGGAGAAAGTCGGTGAACTCGGCCGCGAACCGCGCGTAACGCGCCGAGTTCAAACCGCGCAACATCTTCGCGCGGGCCTGTGCGCGCCGGCGAGCGAGCCAATCCTCAAGCCCCTTCAATCCGTCGGCTTCGATTACGACTTTATCCTGGCGCCAGGCCGCCAGGCGTTCTTGCTGCACGTCCAGGTCGCGCACGCCGCCGAGCAAACGGGCGATCCAGCGCAACTCGTTGCGGTAGCGCTGTGCATCGCTTGGCAGGTGGTCGCGGAACAGGCCGAGCGCGGCCCGCAACCGGCGCGTGGCCACGCGGGCGCGGTGCACCGCTTCGGCCTCTTCGCCCAGGCGCACCCCCGGCTCGTGCGCCAGAAGTTGTGCGAAATGCTCGCGCAGCACGGCGAATGCAAGTTCGCCGACGGTGGGATCGTCGTCCAGGTGACCGGTATCTTCCGGCCGGCCGAGGTCGGGCGCGAAAGCCGGCTGCAACCGCCGCGCCTGAAGGCCGAGTTCGAACTTCGAATCGGTCGCGGGACGCAGTTCGCACGCCGATTGCATCTTCGCGACGAGGGCTTCGACCGACTTAGTGGCCGATTCGAGATCGGATGCGTGATCCGACGCCAGCTCGACCTCGACGCGCCGGAAGCGAACCGGCCCGCGCCGCCGGTCGCCGGCGATGGAGACGTCGTCCAGGGCGATTTCTGCAACGTGTGCTTCATCCCTTTGCACGGCGATGCGGGTGCGCCGGGTTTGCGCGTCGAACAACCGACGCAACATCTGCGCCGAGTGCCTGCTCAGCATCGCCCTCACCCGTTGTCCCACCGGCCCGGACGAGCGGATCACGCTGCCGGTTGGGTCGTCGGTGATGCCTTCGAGCTTCATCCGTTCGTTGATCTCGTGCCGCTGGCGCAGCCCGTCCTTCCGCGTGCCGAACGACTTGAGGGTGGCCTCGGCCGGCGTATTCCGCGCCTGTCGGATGCGCAACACATAGCCGGCGCGGAAGAATCGCCAGTCCGGCGTGTCGTAGTAGCTGTCAATCTGTTCTTCCGGCTCGCCGAAGTGAAACTCCCACTCGCCGTTGCGGGCATGTTGGCGCAGCCAGGCTTCAACTGCGCCGAGATCGTCCACGTCGAACTGCCATTCGATCTCTCGATGATTTTTGGCTGAGTCGGTCGGCGCCATATCCAACAACCCCAATCCAGTCCAAGATGCCGCCGGTGCGCAAGGACTCTGCATGAATTCCGGCGTCCTGGGCGGTGGAATCTGCGGTACGTTGTGCGCAATATTCTAGCCTGGACGCCGGAGTATGTGTGCAAACAGGTTGCACTTCATCCAGAGCTGGCGCCGCTGGCAGCAATCAAAGCACGTGCCTACCGAACTGTCGTCGGCAGGTAGACGAACCGCGCCGGCAGGTTCACCCACAACGCGCTGTCCGGCTGCGACCAGTGACCCTGGTCGTCTTGCACGCGGAAGGTGATGATGTGTGGGCCGGGCGCGAGCTGTGAGATGTGCAGGGTGGCTGTGATGGCGGTGGACAGCACGCCATCGCGGTGCGAGCGCCATTCATAGGCCACGACGCTTCGCCCGCGCGCGGCGTTCGCTGCTGCGTCGCCGATCAGGTGCAGCAGGTCGTTGCGCCGGTCTTCGATGGCCTTCGCGTCGGCCTGCAAGATCACCGCGACCGGCAGCTCCACCGTCACAGCAACCGTGGGTGAAATCGCGGCGGCGCTTTCGGCGCTCGGCGCGTTCTCCTGGCCGTCGGCGCCTTCGCCTGGCAACTGTGGGTCTTTGCCCTCCTCGGCCGGCGGCTCCGGCGTCGCCGGCGGTTCCTCGTCCGGGGGCTTGGTGTCGTCGGTGTGCGCCACCTGTGCCGGGCCCGAGCCAGTGTCGAACACGCCCACCGCGTAGAACGAGAGGGGTGAATCGGCGCCGCGCTGCGCGCTGTATACCATCACGTAGCGCGCCGTCTGCCGCGTGAAGGCGATCACGTCCACGCCGCCGTCGCCTTCGTTCGTCCAGAACACGTTCCGCCAGCCCTCGCTGCTAGAGATGAAAACACCGTAGCTGCGGGCGTAGCCGGATTCCCAATTGACCATGACCTGATCGAACGATTGCGCGGCACCCAAATCCACATACCACCATTGCCCATCGCCGTTCTTCGCCGCCCAACGCGTGTCGAGGTCGTCATCGGTCGCCCGCCACGGCTCCGCGCCGATGAAGCCGGTCGAAGAAGCGACTGCCGGTTTGCCCTGTGCCAGGTTGACCAGCGGCACGTCTTCCAGGATGAGCCGGTATTGGCCGGATGAGCGCGCTGCATAGCTGCGCGCGACGATGCGATATACGCCGGTCGAGGGCACGACGTACGAGAGGAACGCATTCCTGTCTCCGCCGCCATCGTCGTTGAAGCTCACCCGCGCCCCCGATGGGCTGTATAGCTCGAGATACGGATCGAGCGTGCTGGTTACTTTGTTCATGCGCAGGCGCAGCGTGCGGCCGGCTGCTGCCGAGACGTAGTATGTGTCGCGGTCGCCGGCCGGGCTGATCGTGCCGGTCAACGTCTGGCCGAAGGCGATCCATCGAAAGTCGTCCGGGTCGCCGCCGGTGACGAGCGAGAGGCCCAGGGTGTAGGCGCCGGTGCTGGCCCGGTAGGCCCTGGCACGGATGCGGTATTGCCCGTTGACGGGCAAGGTGGCCTGCAGTCGGGCATTTTTGTTGCCGCCACCGTCGTCGTTGCTGCCCAGCAGCCGACCATCGGGGCGATACAACTCGACGAAGCTGTCGAGCGTACTGGCGCCGGACTTGTTCTGCGTGATCAGCACGACCTGTCCTGCCAGGCCGTCGAACGTGTAGTCGTCGGTATCGTAAGCCGGTTCGATCGTCCCGCTGCGCGACTCGCCGATGCCGATCGGGCCGCCGTCGTTGTCGGGCGCGTTGCCCGTCCCTGCTGAAAACAGCAGACGGTTGGGCGAACCCGTCCCCGGATTTTTGACCTTGTTCAAGGTGGCCGTGTTCACCAGCGCGGCGTGCACTGCTGCTGGCGAGGCGGTCGGGTAGGTCTGCAGGTACTTCGCTGCCACGCCTGCCACATGCGGCGTGGCCATGGACGTGCCGCTCAGCTCCGTCGTCGCCGTGTCGGAGTCAATCCAGGCCGAGGTGATGTCGCTGCCGGGAGCGAACAAGTCCAGGCATACGCCAATGTTGGAGTAGCTGCTGCGGTAATCGGTGCGTTCGGTCGCGCCCACGGTCATGCCCTCGGAGACGCGCGCCGGCGAGTAGTCGCAGGCGCTCCTGCCGTAGTCGTTGCCCGCGGCGAGCACATAGGTAACGCCGGCGTTTATCGAATTGCGCACCGCCGTGTCGAGTGCGACGGAAGCGCCACCGCCCAGGCTCATGTTGGCGACGGCCGGCTTGACGTGATTTGCCGTCACCCAATCCACGCCGGCGATCACCCCGGCGACTGTGCCATAGCCATCGCACGCCAGCACGCGCACGGCGTAGAGGGTGACTTGCTTGGCTACACCGTAGGTTGCGCCGCCGATCGTGCCGGCGACGTGGGTGCCGTGGCCGTTGCAGTCGCCGACGCCGTTGCCGTCCTCGATCGCCGTGAAGCCGGCCAGCGCGCGTCCACCGAACTCGCTGTGGGTCAGGCGTATGCCGCTATCGAGCACGTAGACGTTCACGCCGCTGCCGGTCTCGCTATAGGTGTAACGGGAGTCGAGCGGCAAGTCGCGCTGGTCAATGCGGTCGAGGCCCCACGTCGCTCCGGTCTGCGTCGTGTCGGCTGCCGTGCGCTCGGCGCGATAGGTGATGAGCTGGTCTGGCTCGACGAGCGCGACGTTCGGGTCGTTGCGCAGCGCCTGAGCGGTTGCGTCGCTCATCTGCGCGGCGAAGCCATCCAGCGCAGCCGAATATTCGAAGAGCACGTCCGCGCCATAGGCGGCGGCTTGCGTCTTCACCGATTGCGCCGCCAGGCGGCCGACGCCCGGCCTGAGTACGACGATGTAGCGGCCGGGGATGACATTGCCCGGGGCGGGGTTTGCTGCCTGGGTATCGGTTGTGGGCCAGATGAACGCAGCCAGCGCAATTGCGGCGGCGATGACGAGGCGGGTGAAAGTTGGCATGAGATTGACCCCTCGGTGCTGTGATTGTAGCGTTTTTTGCTTATCTGCTCCTGTCCCTTGGTTTCCAATCACTAAAGCCTCGCGGGCTGGGGGCGGGAGAAGCGTGATACATTTCCTGTTGTGAACGTTCGTCCGCGCGTTTTGATCCTGCATGCTTCTGGCACCAACCGCGACCGCGACGCGGCCATGGCGTGTGAACTCGCCGGCGGCGATCCCGAGATCGTGCACGTCAACCAACTGCGCGCCGGCGAGCGCCGCTGGGCGGATTACCAGATGCTGGTGCTGCCGGGCGGCTTTAGCTATGGCGATGCGCTTGGCGCGGGGCGCCTCCTCGCACTCGACCTGAACGCGTACTTTGCCGACGAAGTGCGCGCGTTCGTTGCGTCGGGCAAGCCGGTCATCGGCATCTGCAACGGGTTCCAGGCCCTGGTGAAGGCCGGCATTATTCCGGGCGATGCCGCGGGCCAGGAGACGCAGGGCAGGGGCGATCCCTCGTCCGCCCCGCGGCAAAGCGCCACGCTGGCGCGCAACGCTCGTGGCCGCTTCGAATGTCGCTGGGTGACGTTGATCCCCAATCCGCACAGCGTCTGCCCATTTGTGCGCAGCCTGAGGCAGCCGATCTACTGCCCGGTGGCGCACGGCGAGGGCAACTTCATCCCGCGCGACGAGGCGGTGTTGGCCGGGCTGCGCGCTCGCGGACAGATCGCCTTCACCTATGGAGGGCAGGGATCAAGCGTCGAGTATCCGGTCCCTGAAATCAGTCCTCAGGCCCCTAGCCCCCGGTCCCAGACCCCTTACCCGGCCAACCCCAACGGCTCGGTCGCCGACATCGCCGGCATCTGCAACGTCGAAGGCAACGTGCTCGGCCTGATGCCGCATCCGGAGAACCACATCTTCCCCTGGCAGCATCCGCGCTGGACGCGCGGTGAGCAGGGCGGCCTGGGCCTGGCCCTCTTCCGGGCCGCCATCGGCGTGCTGTCAGAAAAGTCAGACGACGGTCGTTGATTTGAACGCTTCTGACAGCCGGGCCGATGCTACCATCTGCGCAAGATGTCCGGCATTCCCACGGCGAGCACCGTTCACACCTGCGAGGTCCTCCGCGCCATGCCGTTCGGCCTGCTGGTCAGGCTGGAGGATGGCAGGACGGCCGTCATCCGGGAGCGCGAGCTGGCCTGGACGGCGGAAGAGCGGCGGAACTGGCGCCAGGCCTACCAGCCGGGCGTCAAAGTGCAGGCCGTGATGCTGGATGAGCACGGCGGCGAATCGCCGGAATTGAGCGTCCGCCTCGCCCAGTTCGACCCCTGGCTCACGCTACCTGAGCGCATCTCCCCCGGTCAACTGGTCGAAGGCGTCGTCACCGTCGTGCAGCCCTTCGGCGCCTTCATCGAGATTCAGCCGGGCGTCACCGGTCTGCTGCACCGATCGGCCCTGCCGGCCTGGTGCGGGTGGCCGATCGCCGACGTCTTCTGGCCGGGCGACGCGGTGAAGGCGATGGTGCAGCGCGTTGATGTGCAAGAGCGCCGCATCGCGCTGACGCTGGAGAACATTCGAGAAGTGCGCTGGCGCGACGCCTCGCGCGACGCCTCGCGAGATGCCTCGCGCGCCAACGGCAGGGCGCGTGCCGAGGCGCAGGCGGGCGCATCCGCCCCGCGCCCCTCCCGCTCCCTCCTGCCGCTGGAGCTGGCCAGCTTGCCGCGCGCGTATTCCGTGCTGTTGGTGGATGACGACGTCGAATATCGCGAGACGTGGGTGCGCTGGCTGCGCAACGCCGGCCAGTATGCCGTGGGGGCCGCGTCGGCCGGGGACGCGCTGCAATTGCTGGCCGGCGGAGAGGCGTTCGACCTGGTGCTGATGGACGCCCATCTGCCGGACCTGTTGGGCGCGGAGGCGCTGGCGCGCATCCTGGATGGCGCGCCTGAGACGCGCGGCGTGCTGATGTCGGGCGATTGGGGCTATCTGGGGGGGCCCGACCCGCTGTTGAGGCGCCTGCAGGCGGCGGGCGTGCGATTTTTGCCGAAGCCCTTCCAGGCCGAGGAGCTGTTGAACGTGCTCCTCCCGTCGGGCGAGGCCGATGGCAGTGGCGCGGGCGACGGCCGCAAGGGTGAATCCGACCCGCACGAGTCGGGCAAACCCGCCGGCGAGTACGCCGAGCCGCAGCGGTTGCTGGAGCAGGCGCTCCTGCGCGCCCAACGGCTGACGCGGGCGGCGCTGGCCGTGCTGTTCAGGCTGGACGTGTCCTCGCGCAAGGTGGAGGTGGAGCTGCCCCGCAACGACCGGCGCCTGGACCTTACGGCGCTGTTGAACCTGGTGCACAGCCCGGTGCGCGACGTGGCCGAGGATCGCGCGTTTTGCGAGATTGAAAATGCTGCAACCGCGGCCGCCAGGGCGCGCTATCTGCTGCCGTTGTTGCCGTTTGGCGCTTGCCTGGGCGCCGCGGTGCCGGCGGACTCACCGCATCGTTACGCCCTGTTCTTCTTCTACGACCGGCCGACCGCCTTCGACGAGGCGCGCCGCGAGCAGGCGCGGGCCGGCGCGCTGGCCGTCGGCGCAGCGCTGGAACGCCGCGAGATGATCGCCCGCATCGTCGAGTGTCAGCGCGACATCTTGCTCGGCCAGTTGAACCGCGGCCTGGTGCACGAACTGAGTAACCGCATCCCGGCGGCCAGGGACTCGATCGCGTCGCTGACGAAGCAGCTTCAGCGCGCCGAGCGGTCGGCGACCACCGCGCCGGAATCGGCCCGGCCGGAATCGGCCCACGACGCCGTCCGGCTCGCGCGGGAGAGCCTGGACGATGCTTTGAAGAATGTCGAATCCCTGGCGCACATCAACGGCCTGTTCAGGCGCTTCGCCGCTGAGTCGAGCGTGAGCGTGGCGCCGGTGGAACGCGTGGCACGCGAGGCCGTCGAGATGACCCGCGACCTGGCCGAAGGGGCCGGCGTGACCGTCGAGGTCGAGCCATACCCCAGCCTGCTCATCGTTCGCGCTAACCCCGTCCACCTGCAACACGTCCTGCTGAATGTCATCACGAACGCCGTGCAGCAGATCGCGCTGTTGCGGCCGAGGAAGGGTGGCCATGAGGGTCGCGTGCGCATCCGCTTCGAGGAGCGGCAGCGCCGCGCCGGCCCGGTCGTGATCATCAGCGTGGAGGATGACGGGCCAGGCATCCATCGCCATCAGCTCCCGCGCATCTTCGAGCTGGGGTTCACCACGCGCAAAGACGGCGGCAGCGGGCTGGGGCTCTACGTCGCGCGCCATCTGGTGGAGGCTATGCACGGCCGCATCTCGGTCGCGGAGAGCGCCAGGCTGTGGGGCACACGCTTCGTCGTGGAGCTGCCGGTCGGCGTTTGAAGGTGGGGCGCGTAGCGCGCCGGTTATGGCGGAGGTGGCAAGATGATTCGCGTGCTGATCCTGGACGACGATCCGCTATTTGCGCGACCGCTGGCTCGGCGTTTGGCGTCAGATTCCGACGACGAGATCCAGGCCGTCGTCGCTCACGCTGTGGACGAAGCTGTGCAGGCCGTGCAATGTGATCCGCAGTCATTCGATGCCTTCCTGATTGATGAGCGCCTGGGGGCCGGCAAAGACGGCATCCGCGCCATGGAAGACCTGCTGCGCATCCGGCCGGATGCCGAGGCCATCATCTTCACCGGCTTCGACGATCCCTCGGTCGGCTATCGCGCCCTGCAGGCCGGCGCATGGGGGTATCTGCCTAAATCCGAGAATCTGGCTCCCGAATTGATCTGGCGGTTGCGCTCGCTGCGCGGGCTGCGCCTGCTGGAAGAGGCGATGCACCGCGCCCAGCGCGCTGCGTCGCTCAAAGAGGTGGCGGACATCATCACGCAGGGCGGCCTGTGGCTGGGGTTCGAGCGTGCGCGGCTGTGGCGGGTGGATGCAGGCGCGCAAACCCTGGAGGGGCTGAGCTGTGCCGGCGCGTGCGGGCCGGCCGACATGCCCGAGAGGCGCATCCCCATCGCCGAGGCATGCTACGTCCGCCGGGCCTTCGAATCGCCGCATGAGATCACCCGCTTCTGCGGCGAAGAACTCGGCCCCGGTTACCTCGCCCGCAGCGCGGCGCACAACGGCTATCGCCCACCGGTCGGCGAGTGGCTGGCGGCGCCGCTGTGCGATGACGACGGCCCGATCGGCCTGCTGGTGCTCGACAACGTCGCGCAGCCGCGCGAGATCACCGCCGATCAGCACCGCCTGCTGCGCCAGTTCCGCCCCGCCGCGGCGGGCGCCCTGGAGCGCGCGCGATTTTACGAGCATCAACGCCAACTGAACGAGGCCGGCCGGCGCATCATGACCCAGGCCGCCCGCAGCAACCTGGACAAGCTGCTGAAAGCCGTGCGCAGCGAGCTGGGCGGCTTCACCAACGCGCACAACTTCATCGCCGCGCTGGTGGAGGAGGAAGGCAGCCAACGCTACCTGCACTATCGCGTGCGCTACGAAGACGACCGCCTGCAGCCGCCGTCCTGGCGGCCGCTGTCGGAGCCCGGACTGCTGGCGCATGTGATCGCGCGCAACGAGCCGCTTTTCTTGCCGGATGGCGTTGAAGAATACCGCGCCGAACACGGCTTGCGCGCCTTTGGCAAGCCGGCGCGATCGTGGATGGGGGCCCCGCTGCGGGTGAAGGGCAAGGTGTTCGGCGTGATCGCGGTCGAGAACAACCACAGGGCGAAAGCCTATACCCGAGGCGAATTCGAGCAGTTCGTAGCCCTCGTCGAGCACGTGCAGGGCGCCCTGCAGGTCGCGCGGCTGGAGGAGGAGCAGGAGCAGAACGTCCGGCGCCTGTGCCTGCTCCAGCGGGCCAGCGAGGAGATGATGCGGCTGGCCGACGAGAGGGGCGAAGAGGCGCTGTGGCTGGCGGCGTTGACGGCAGCTACGGCCAACTATGGCTTGCAGTTCAACCGCGCTGCGCTGTTCCTGGCGAAGGACGGCGGGGCGCGGCTGATCGGCCGCGCCGGCGTCGGCCACTTCGACCGCGCAGAGGCGCGCGAAGCCTGGGCCGCCGACCGGCGCGCGAACATGACCTTCGACCGCTTCCTGTCTGACCTGCGCCGCAGCGCACTGAAGCCCACGCCGGTTCACCGCGCAGTGTGCAACTGGGAAATAGATCTTTCGTCAAAGGGCTGGGATGTCTTCCAATCGGTTCTGCGCGCGGGCAGGCCCGATCGGGTCCCGGCCGCCAGGGCTGCCCTGCGCCTGCCCGGGCCATTCGTCGAGCGCTTCGGCGTGCACGACTACGCGGTCGTCCCCCTGCGCGCCGGCAGCCGGGTCATCGGCCTGGCCGTCGTGGACAACGCGCACGACGGCAAACCGATCCGCCGGCTCGCGCTCGACTACCTCGAGTCGTTGCTGGCGCACGCCGCGCTGACCTACGAGGATTACCGGCAGCGCAAAGCGCATGAGCGGTTGAATCGGCTCACCTGCGAGGTACTCTCACACGCCGGCCGGCAATCGCTGAAAGACACGCTCACCGAGATCTGCGAGGTCGCCCTGGAGGTATCCGGCGTGGACTGCGCTTCCATCGTCCCTGCCTCGGAGGCCGGCCTGAAGTTCACCTACGAACTCGAGCACGCCGGCAGCGCCGGCTGGCAAAAGGCAGCCGAGCCGGTGCGCATGCCCCGGCCGGACGGCGTGACGGAACACGCCCTGCGCACCGGCGAGCCGGTCGTCGTGGAAGACGTCAACAAGCACGACGTCCGCTACGCCGGGAAGCTGATCACCGAACACCCGACGCTGCGCGAGGAGGGGGTGCGCGCGCTGATCTGCGCGCCGATCCGCGCGGTGGAGACGGGCGAGGCGCTGGGCGCGTTCCGCCTGTACTGGCGCTCGCCGCAGACGTTCGCCAGTGCGGACCTGACGCAGGCGGAGATGTTCGCCCGCCTGGCGGCGGTGGCGATCCAGCACTGGCGCGCTGCCCAGCGCATGCGCGCTGCGGCCGAGGCCGAAGTGGCCTCGCGCGAGCGCGAACTGACCATCCATCGGCGCGTGATGCACGAAGCGCTCATGCCTGGCGCGACTCAGGAGCGCGTGGTGCGCGCCCTGCTCGACGCGGCCCACGATGCCTTGAACCTGCCGCAGATCGCCGTCGAGTTGGACCTGCGCGTCTGGGAACGATCCGACGATTCGGCCGACTCCAAACCGCGCCAGGTCCGCCACGCATACTATCGAAACGCGAACGGCTTGTTCGTCCCCGAAATGGAGCCCGACCTGTTCCGAGGCGTGATCGGGCGCGCCTTCCAGAGCGGGCGGACGCAGCTCGTCCCCGATGTGACCCTGCCGGAGTGGCGCGGCATCTTCTACCCCTTCGTGGATCGCGAAACGCGCAGCGAGCTGGTAGTGCCGATCGTGCACGACCGGTCGGAAGTGATCGGCGCGTTCAACGTCGAGTCGCCGCTCCCCGGTGCGTTCGGCCCGGCCCATGCTTCTGCGCTGGAGCGGCTGGCCGGCGTCGCGGCGCTGGCGCTGGACAACGCGCGCCGGTTGGAGGGCCGCAGGCGAGTGTTGGAGACATCGAAAGACATTGCCGCGCCGATCGAGCTGGATAGGACGCTGGAGACGATTCCGAAGGTCGTGCGCGACATCGCGCCGGACGCCTCGGCCTTCACCATCTGGCATATGGACCTGGAAACCGGGCAGATGAAGCTGGGAGCGCATTTCGGCGTGCGCGACAGGGACGCGCTGCTTGCCGAACGCGCATCCGACGGCGGCGTCATCCGGCGCGTGTTACATCGGAAGCGGCCGCTCTTCGTGAATCGGGCCGAAGGTCATCCCTTCAGCAGCGATTTCGTCGCCCGTGAAGGCATCCGCTCGTATGCGGCCCTGCCGCTGCGCGCCGAGGGTCAGGAGGTCGGCGTGATGTTCCTGGCCTATCGCCATCCGCACCGGTTTACCCTCGAAGAGCGGCTTCTCTTCGAGGTGCTGGCCAATCTCGCCGCCGGCAGCATTCGCGATGCAGCCCTGCTGGAGTTTGCCAGACGGCAGCGTGACCAGCGTGACCTGGCCCAACGGGCGGCCGAGGTCGCCGCCACCGCCTACGGCAGGGACGAGGCGCTGCGCCGGATCATGAACTTGTTGCAGGAGCACTACGCACGCCTGCATGCCGCCATCGCCATCTACATCTACGAACCGGCGGAACACAGGCTGAAAGTGGATCCCGCTTCGCTCGATTTCTACCCGTTCGAGGACGTGAGTGAGACCGGCGTCCTGAAGGTGGACGACGGCAGCATCGCTGGACATGTGGCGCGGATGGCGCTGGAAAGTCGGGATTTTGAGTTCTATAACTGCCCGGACGCTGGCTCGGACCGATACTTCCTGCAGGGGACCGAGGGGATGCGCTCCGAGCTGTGCGCCTCGCTGATGAGCGTGAGCCGCGACCTGCTCGGCGTCCTGATCCTGGAAAGCCCGAATCGCGATGCCTTCGACGAGGACGACGAGGAACAGATTCGCGGCATCGCTCGACAGATCAGCCTGGTGATGGAGCGCGCCGAATTAGGAGACCAGCTCCTGTACCAGACTTCGCTGGCGGTGGCAACGGGCGGCTTCGTGGACTTCGCGCACGTCGCCAGGTCGGAGCTATTGAAGATTCGACGGCGCGCAGCCTGGTTGTCCCGAAAGGAATCCGCGCTCTCCGAACAGGGCCGCTGCTGGTTGGGTGAGGTGAAGGAGAGCGCAGCCAGGCTGCGGCAGGTGTTTAACGAGGCGCAGACAGGAGAATCCGACGCGGCGACGGAGCCTTTGCCTTGCGACGCGCTGGTCAGGGCGCTGGTCGAAGAGGCCTGCGAGCAACGTCCGACCGCGCGCCTGGAGCTTGAGTGGGATTTGCAGTGCGGCGACGCGCGCGTGGAAGTCAACCGCGAGGCGCTCCGGTGGGTGCTGGGTCACCTGGTGGGGAACGCCGTCGAGGCCATGGGTGGCGCCGGCCGGCTGACCGTGCGCACCCAGCGCAGGGCCGGCCAGTGGGCTGAGGTGCGCATTGAGGATGATGGTCCAGGTGTTGATCCGGAGGTGCGCCTGTTTCTGTTCCGGCAGGCCATCCCCGGCCGGCCGAGGCGTGGCACGGGCCTGCTCCGCGTCCGGCAACGCGTCGAGTCCATGGGTGGGACGGTGCGCCTGCTGGACGCTGAGCCGGGGCGCGGGGCCATCTTCGCCATCACGCTGCGCGTCGCGCAGGCGTGACGTCACGACAAAGACAGGAGGTATGCGATGAAGATGTCAAGCATTGACCTGAACAGACCAACCTGCAAATGCGAGGCCAAAAGGTGCGTGCTGGTCGTGGACGATGATCCCCAGACCAGCCAGGACCACGCCCAGGATCTCAGGGACTGGGGCTACGAACCCGTCGTCGCCGAAGGGCAGGGCATGAAGCTGCTCGAGGACGCCAGGGCCAAAGCGCGCCGGCATCGCTGTCGCGTCGCAATTGTGGACATGCGACTGTTCGACGCGGATGGCGACGAGAGCGGCCTGGCGCTGGCCGGCCAGCTCGCGCCGACGGTGTGCGTCATCGTCACTGCCTACGGCACCCTCGCGTCCACCAACCGTTCCAGGCGCTACGACAACATCGCCAGCTTCTTCGAAAAGGGAGACGATCCGGATGGGTTAATCGGGGAGGTGCACAACGCCTTCGAGAAGTTTTGCCCTTGCAGCTTAGAAGTGGAGGGGCCAGGCTATGACGAGTTGTTGCGACGAATATTGAGAGACAGCCCTGAGGCGAGGCCAGACGAGATACGATGTGCTCTGGAGTGCCTATACCGCGATGAGAACCCACGTCCCGATGAGAACCTGCATCCCGATGAGAATCCGAAGATCGAGAAATTGCATCTTGTTGTGCCCGATGCGCCTTATCCGTTGCAGACGACGGCTACCGCCCCTGCTCGGTCTGCCGTTTACATCGCCGAGCCCATCCGCGCGGACCGCCGGCCGTGTCAGCGCGAGGTTGTGAAAGTGGCGGAAAGGCAGAAGATCGAGCGCGAGGCGGAGAACTACAAACGACGGATCAAACCCTTCGTGCCCGCTGGTCGCTGCGCGCGCATCGAGGACAGGGGACACAGCGTTGTGCTTTGGAACATCGGCGCGATCCGTTACACCAACATCGCGCGAGATAACCGCCAACTGTTCCGTGCCTGGTACGCTCACGCTTCAAGCGAGCAGGTGACTCGCGCGCTCGAAGATTTGTTCAGCGCGACGTTGGGTCCGTTATACAAGGAACGTGATGGAGCGGATAGTCAGTCAGTCTATGACTACTACATCGCGCACATGTTCAAATCCGACTTCGAGAGCCGCATTCACGGCTACTGTGCTGATCACCCTGATAAGCTCAATGCAGCGACTCTGTTGGGGGCGGCGCTGATGCTGCGCGACCCCGTGTGGTGGGCACTCAAACACCGTGGCCAATCCTCCTTTCGCTCGCGCTGGGAGGCACTTACCCACGGCGACCTGCACAGCGGTAACATCTTCGTAGACGAACACTGTGAGACATACGTGCTGGACTACGAGCGGTCCGGCCCCGGATACATCCTGCGCGATTTCGCCGAGCTGGAAGCCGATATCCGCCTTCGGCTTGCGCCGATAGCGCCGGAACAGCTACGCCTGTTGTATGCCCTGGATTTGGCGTTGCTCGCGCCCACCAGAGGGAGCACCGAGCCACAGCCCCCCATCTGGCGCAGGATGCGCGGCCTGGATTCCGATGCTGCTTGCGAGTTGCAAAAAGCTTTCGAGGCGATCTGCGTTCTGCGCCGGCTTGCCCGCGAGCTGACCGGTGAACTGGATCAAATGAACCAGTACTACTGGGCACTGTTGATGGAGACGCTGATATCGGTGTTGCGGAACTATTCGGATGTGGAAGCCAGTGCCAAAGCCGCCGCTATCAATCGCGCGCGGCTGAGCGCCGCGCTCATCGCCGAGCGACTGGCCGCCTGGAATTCTGACTGGCCACCCAGAGGCTGGCCGCGACCGGAGGACTTGCCCGAGCGGTCTGAGCCTCCTACCGTAGTCGAACCCGATGAGGAGTGAATCAGCTGTCACAACCATGAATCCTTCCTACCGCGCCGAAATCCTTGACCCGTTGTTCCAGCGCATTCGCGCATGCGAGTCGTGCGCCCTCGTCGGCTGCGCCAGCATGGGCAAGTCGCGCCTGCTGCGCTTCATGCTCGAGCCGGAGGCGCGCCGCCGCTATCTGGGCGACCAGGCCGACGCGACGCTGTTCGCCTACAGCGACTGTAACCGGCTGGCCGAGGTCTCGGAATGGGGGTTCTTCGAGCTGCTGCTGACTGCGCTGGTCGAGGCCTGCGGCCAGCATCCCGAGCTGCACCATCTGCGCAACGAGCTGAACGTCCTGCGGCGCGAGGTGATCATCGGCCACGAAGCGTTGCTGGCCCGGCGGCACCTCGAACTGGCCGCGCTGATGATATGCCGCGAGCGCGGCTTCCGGCTGTGCATCATCCTCGACGAATTCGACGAAGCCTATCGCGCGCTGCCGGCGCTCGCCCTGGCCAACCTGCGGGCCTTGCGCGACGACAACAAAGCCTGGTTGAGCTACCTGCTCGTCCTGCGCGATCATCCCGCCCGCCTGCGCCTGCCTACCGAGTGCGAAGGGTTCTACGAGCTGTTCTCGCGTTCGGTGCTCGGCCTCAAGCCCTACAGCGCCGCCGACGCCGGCCGCGTGATCGAACAGCTCGAAGCGCGCTGGAACCATCCGCTTACGCCGGAGGACCGCGCCACGCTCATCGCCGAGAGCGGCGGGCATCCTGGGCTGATCGTCGCCATGTTTGCCAACCGCGTCGGCGGCCTCACCGACGATGCCATCATCCGGGAAGAATGCGACAAGTTGTGGGCCAGTCTGTCGGAAGATGAGCAAAAGGCGCTGTACCGCCTGGTGCACGGACGAGACATTCGCCCCGATACGGCGATGGCGGAGCTGGAGTTGAAAGGGTTGGTGAACGAGGGCCGGGTGTTCAGCCCGATCTTCGCACACTACATCTGTGAGCACGGCGCGCCGGCGCGCGGCCGGTTGATCGTTGACGAGCTGGAGTGCACAGTGTGGGTGGACGGCCGAAAGCATACCGACCTGACGCCGCGTGAGTTCGACCTGCTCTCGCTGCTCAACAAAAGCCCCGGACAGGTCTATGATCGCCAACAGATCCTCGAGGCGCTCAACCCGGGCGAACGCTTCGACGGCCTGCAGCACAATTCGGTGGATGCCATGGTGAAGCGCATCCGCAAAAAGATCGAGCCGATTCCCAATCGTCCGCGCTACCTCCTCACCGTGCGCGGCAAGGGCTACAAGCTGGTGGTGGATGGCGAGGCTGCGCCGGACGCGGATGGAGCGTGAGGCGAAGCATGACGAACGACGAACTGACCAGGGGGAACCGTCCGGTAAGCTTCCGGCGCGAGTTGATCGTGCGTGTGCTGGGCGTGCTAATGGCTGGCGAGTCGTGCTCGCTCGTCGGCGTGGGCAGCTCGGGCAAGTCCAATGTAGCCCGGCACCTGGCCCGGCGCGAGGTGCTCGCCTACCATCTGGGCGAGCAATCCGCCGGGTGCCTGAGCGTCCTGGTGAATTGCACCCACCTGGCCGAATACACGCTGGTCGCCCTGCATACGCTGATCCTCGATGCGCTGTCGCGCGCGTTGAACGACGCCTTGCCCCAGCCGGGCGAGGTGATCGCCGGGGTGGTGGCGCTGCGCGATCAGGCCATCGAGGCGGCGTCGGCCGAGCGCGCGCGAATCAACCTTCAAGAAGCCCTCGTCGCGTCCTTTCGATCCGGCTTCGAGCGCATCTTCATCCTGCTGGACGACTTCGATCGCGTCGTGCAACGCGCGCCGCCACCCGTGCTGAACAGCCTGCGGCCGTTCCGCGACGACCACAAAGGCAAGCTGATGTACGTCACCTTCACCCGGCGCGAGCTGGCGTATCTGCGCGACGAGGCCGAGTTCCAGGAACTCTACGAGCTGGTGGCGACGAACTCCATCCCCGTCGGCCCGTATTCCGACGACGACGCGCGCGCCATGGTGCGACAGTTGAGCGAGCAGTGGGGGCCGAGCAGGCTGTCGCCGGCGATGGTCGAGACGCTGCTGAAATGGTCGGGCAACCATCCCGGCTTGTTGCGGGCCATCCTGACAGCGATGCGGCGCGACCCGGGCATCCGACCGGCCGCGCCCGACGACGCCCTGGCGCGATTGAAGTCCCATCACGACGTGCTGCCCGAATGCGAGCACATCTGGGAGAGCCTGGAGGCGGAGGAGCACGCGGCGCTGATGACCATCGTCCGGCAGGGGACGCCGACGAATGATGAGCTCAAGCCGTTGATTGCCAAAGGGTTGATCGAAGGGCCGTCGGCCGACGGGTATCGGATTCGTTCCCCGCTCTTCGCGGCCTTCGTCAAAGAACAGCTTCAGCCGCGAGCCGGCCGCAGCCCATTCGAGTTCGACCCGGCGCGGAACGAAGCGCGGATCAACGGCCATACCATCCGTGACCTGGACCCCGTCGAGTTGGGCCTGCTGCGTCGCATCTGTGAGCGTTATCCGCAGCCGGCAACGCGCGTCGAGCTGCTTTCGGACATGCAGGCCGGCGAAACGCTGTCGCGTCGTTACGGCGGCAGCCCCGATGCCCGGCTGTCGCAGTACCTGATGGGGCTGAAGCGAAGGCTCGACTTGATCAAATTGGATTGCCTGCGGATTCATGCGGACGGCGCCTGCCGACTCGTGCTATGAAACCACCCGCCAAACGCCTCCCTCTCTTCCATCGCCTGGAAGTTGCCCTTGGCCGCCCATTCGGCCGGCACTGGGTGGGCGAAGACGAAGTCGCCGTCATCTACGAGGGCGATCGCTTCCACGCGCTGCAGCGCGGGCCGGGCTTCTTCAACATTGATCCCCTCACGCAAGACGTCCGCGCCATCGTCAACGTCGCGCCTGATGTGCTCCGCACAACTTTCCCCGGAATTCAGACGCGCGACGCGCTTCCGGTGGACCTCTCCGTCGGGTTGAAGTTCGGGTTCGCACCGGAGCGCGCGCCGCGCGAGATCACCCACCTCGTGGTGCGGTGGATGCCGGAGGAGCGGCGCGGCGTGCTGGTGCTGCATGCTCAGAACGCGCTGCAGAAGGTGCTGCCCGAATTCACCGTTGACCAGGTGTGCCGCGGCTCGGTGTTCGACGAGATCGAGCGCCGGACTTTGAGCGCCCTGAGCGCACTGGTGAGCCATCTGGGTTTCGAGCCCATCCAGATGCTCCTGTTGCAGGTGACGCCTCCGGCGGAGCTGCGCGGCCGGTTCGCTAACGTAGTCCAGCGCCGGGTGAACGCTTTCGACCTCGCCCAATACACGCCATACGAGCTGACCCTGGTGATGCGTGCCCAGTTGATCGAGGCCCTGAGTCAGATGTCGCCCAACAGGCAATACGTCGAATTTCCGGCTGGGCTGACGGACGTCGCGCCCAACCCGTCGCCGGTGATTGACGCGCCGCCCTCCCACTCGTCCATCCAAAGCGACGCAGAAGGAACGGGCAGCCAGGATGCGCCGGCACGAAAGAAGCGCCCGCGCAGCCGGCTGGAGCCGTAGGCCGCAGAGGGTGCGTTCACGCACGGGGGCATTTTCTTTTGTAGGGGCAGGCCTATGTGCCTGCCCGCGTTTGGCACATATGGGCGGGCGGCCACGCAGGGCCGCCCCTACATCACACACCGCCGCCCGTTGTAGGGGCGACCCTATGTGGTCGCCCGCTGCCCCTATTCGTGAATACACCCCCGCCGATCGCTGCGTTACAATCCGCGCATGCTGGCAAGACTGAAGGCCTTCGCTGCGAAGCATCCGCGCCTGGCGGCATGGATCGCGCTGGCGACCGGCATGGTCATCATCCTCATCATCGCCGCCCGCGATGTGGGCCTGCTGTGGAACCAGTGGGCGTTCCTAATCCTGGCGACGATCGGCCTGGCCGGCTTGTGCGTGTGGATCATCGGCTGGGAAGCGCACGACGACGCATCGGCGGCGTCCGAATGAGCGGCGGTTTAGCCGCAGCATTGCGCCGCGCGCTGCTCGGCCGCGCGAAACGCCTCCGGCGTATTGACGTTCACGAACGCCATCCCCTCTGGATCGAATCGCGCCACTTCCTCCGCCGGGATGAAGTACGTCCTCACCCGTCCCAGCCAGGCCGTCATTTGCAGGGCGCCCTCGGCTAGGGCGGCGCTCATCGCCGGCGCGCATGATGCGGGGCGATAGGCAGCGTGCAGCGCCTCCGGCCCTTGTGCGGTCATCGGCACCACAGCGTCGCAGGCGCGCGCCAACAGTTCTTCGCAGGCATAGGCCAGCAGGTCGGCGTTGACGAACGGCATGTCGCAGGCCACGAGCACGAGCACGGCTGCTCGCGCGCGAGAGGCTGCCGTGAACGCGCCGCCGAGCGGGCCGCGGTCGGGCACGACATCCGGCAACATGGGCAGGCCCAGGAAGCGGTAATCGTCGGGCCGGTTGGTGATCAGCACGATGTCGTCCGAAAGCGGGCGCACCCGCGCAATCACCCGCTGGATGAGCGGCCGGCCGAGGAAGGGCATCAGCCCCTTGTCGCGGCCCATCCGGCGCGAGCGCCCGCCGCACAGGATGGCGATCGAGACATCGCGCGTCGTCGCCGTCGCGCCCATTCACAAGATGCAGTGGGCGCCCAGCAGCGCGCTCAGCTCTTGTCGCAACTCCGGGCAATCGCGCGTGGCGTCGTTGGGGAAGTCCAGCGTCACCTTTTTGCCGCTGGCATGCTGTAAGGTGACGGCGAACGGCTGGTTGCCCTCGTACTTGCGCAGCGTCTGCAGCACGGCTTCCAGCTTGGCCACGTCGCTGCGCGGATCGCCGTTGCGCTGCAACACGATGTGGAGCGGCTGGCGCGCGGCAAAGATCGGCGGCAGGTCTTGGGCGTGCGGGTGAGGGTTCTCGACCACGGCCGGCTCGTCGGACCCGGCCGCAGGATCGTTTGCGGCGACTTCCACCTCGTCGGCTGCGTCTGCGCGCCGGTCATCGTCTGGCTCGGCCTGGTTGGGCAGCGATATAGCGCTGGCTGGCGCAGCAAAGGCCGGATCGGCAGCGATCGTGCCTTCTTCGGCAGCGGATGCGTCATCCCCTTCCATCACGACGCCGTCATCGGTGAAAGTGACATCGTCGAACGCCGTCAGATCGTCCGCCGGCATCGCAGGTGCGGCGGGAGCAGGCAGTTGCGAAGCCTCCGCCGGCGCGGCTTGCAGCGCAGCGAAGTAAGCGTCAATCACGTCCTCGGCCACGCCGTTGACGAACGCGCCGGTCGGGCCGTCGTTGTAATAGCCGCGGGTGGGATCGGTGTCGGCGCTGCGGGCGATCTCGAACGAGTCGCTCGCTTTCTCGACCAGGATCTTCGGTGCGCTGCCGGCGGTCACTTCGGCCTTGCCCCAGATCAGCAGCGCCTTGTCTTTTTGGAAGAGGTGCTGGTGCTCGGCCCAGGTGCGCGGGAAGATGGTCAGCTCCAGGCGGCCATACACGTCCTCTATCTCGGCGAAGGCCATTGACTTGCCGGCCTTGGTGGTGTGGGGGCGGACGAAGGTGACCACGCCGGCGACGACGACCTTCTGGCCGTGATCGCCCTCGGTCAGCGTGGCGCTGGTGTGGGTGATGAGATGCTGCAGCGCGTCGAGCTGGGCTTGTAGCGGGTGTTCGGAGAGATAGGTGCCGAGCAGCTCTTTCTCCTCCTGCAGTAAGACCTTGCGCGGGATCTCTCTGACGTTTCGGGGCAACACGATCAAACGCTCGTCAGCGTCGTCGTCCAGCCCGCCAAACAGCATCCCTTGCCCGCGCTCGGCTGCCCTGCGCACGGTGGTGGCCACGCCGATCATCTGATCCACGACGGCCAGCAGTTGTGCGCGCGAGCCGAATTCGTCGAACGCACCGGCTTTGATCAGCGCTTCCAGGGCGCGTTTGTTCAGCGCAGCCGTGTCCACGCGGCGGCAGAAATCGTCCAGCGACTTGAAGCGGCCGTCCTGCCGGCGGGCTGCGACGATGGCGTGCACCGGCCCTTCCCCCACACCTTTGATCGCCATCAAGCCAAAGCGGATGCGGCCGATGCCACGTTTGTGTGCGCCGTTGCCGGCGGCCGGGGGCGCCTCTTCGATGGTGAAGTCGGCGTCGCTGGCGTTGATGCTGGGCGGCAGAATTTCGATGCCGTGTTGTCGCGCGTCGGCGATCAGTGCGGTGATCTTCTCGGTGTTGCCGCTCTCGCAGGTGAGCAAAGCGCAGATGTATTCGAGCGGATAGACTGCCTTCAGCCAGGCCGTCTGGCAGGTGATGGCGGCGTAGTCGGCCGCGTGCGCCTTGGGAAAGCCGTAGCGGGCGAAGTATTCGATGTCGCCGAAGATGTCATCGGCCAGCTCGGCGGGGTAGCCCTTCTTCACTGCAC
>JAIMBB010000045.1 GCA_023511655.1 Anaerolineae bacterium | reverse complement strand
CCGCGGTCGTCGGAGTACATCAGCGCGGCCACACCGCCGTGGCGCGAGATGGCGTTGACGAAGAACATGTCGTTGGGGTTGCCCAGCGGCGCGTCCATCTGCGCTTCGTTCAACGCGTAGATTTCCTTGCCCGGATCGCTGAAGTCGTAGTCGTAGGCAGCGACGAACAGGCGCGAGCCGATGGCCAGCGCGCCGTCCACGTAGCGCATCTGCTTCACGCTGTGGCGCCTGAGGCCGGGGAACTGCGAGACCAGCTCGAGCTTGAAGTCGGGTGGGTTGCCCGTCGCGCGGAGCAAATTGGCGAAGTGCGGCTTGCTGCCGAAGTTCGCGCCGTCGTCGTCCACGAAGTAGAGCGCGTCGTCGTCGCCCCAGGCATACCAGTGCATGTCGCTGCCGGTGCCCGGGTACTTGCGCGCATCGCCGGTCCATTCCAGCGCTTTGATCACCGGACTGGGCGGATACATCATCAGACGGGGTGGGAGTTGAATTTGTTGAGAGTCCATGCGTGTTTGTCGTATGTCATTTCGAGGCCGGAGGCCGAGAAATCGCCGCCTTGACTTGCTGTGTCGAAGTCGGCCAGCAGATTTTGACTAAGTCAGTTGACAAAACATCTTTCGACTTCGTGGCGAGCGCGCTTCGACAGGCTCAGCGCGCTTGCTGCGAAGTCGAAGCGCGCGTATTCAAGCTTGCCCCCGATCTAGTCGGGGGCTTGCCGCTTCGCTCGGAATGACAAGCAGCGTCATCACCCTTTTACGCCGGTGAACACCTGGCCCTGGATAAACCAGCGCTGAGCGGCGAAGAACAGCAGGATGCACGGCAGGATCGAGAGCGTGGCTGCGGCCATCAGCAGGTGATACTCCGGCCGCGAGCGCATGCCGCCGGCCAGGTAGCGCAGCGCCACCGCCACGGTGTATTTCTCCCGGTCGCTCAGGTAGATCAGCGGGCCGAGAAAGTCGTTCCACGTGCCGACGAAGCTGTAGATGGCCACGGCGATCAGCGCCGGCCCGGCCAGCGGCAGCATGATCTGCCCCCAGATGCGCAGGTAGCCCGCGCCGTCCATGCGCGCGGCGTCCTCCAGCTCGCGCGGGATGGTCAGGAAGAACTGGCGCAGCAAGAAGATGAAGAACGGGCTGCCGAAGAAGGCCGGGATGATGAGCGGGTTGTAGGTGTTGACCCATTGCAGGCGTTGGAACATCACGAATTGCGGGATGACCAGCACCACACCGGGCAGCATCAGCGTGGCCAGCAGCAGCACGAAGATCGCATCGCGCCCCGGCATGCGCAGCCGCGCGAAGCCATATGCCGCCAGCGAACTCGACACCAGCGTGCCCAGGATCACCATCGCGCTGATGAAAGCCGAGTTGCCGGCGTAGACCCAGAACGGGAAGCGCTTGAACAACTCGCTGTAGTTCTGCCATTGAGGCGGCAAGGGCAGCCACACCGGCGGCCAGCGCATGGCGTCCTGGATCGTCTTCAACGAAGTGGTGACCTGCCAGAACAGCGGGATGAGAAAGACGATGCACCCGGCGATCAGCACGGCGTACGACGCAAGGCGCACAAGGCGCGATTGCCAGCGCCGGTTGCGCCGCAGCGACGACGCCTGCGTCAAGGGTGCGGTCGAGGTGATTCCGGCCATTGTGGTTTACCCCCGCCGCTCCGATTCGACGTACACCCACAGCGGGCTGAGCTTGAACACCAGCGCGCTGAGGGCAAGCGTGAACAGGAACAGCAACCACGCCATCGCCGTCGCCTGCCCCATCTTCAGGTAGCTGAAGGCGTTGTCGTAGAGATACAGCACATAGCTCAGCGTGGCGAACTGCGGCCCGCCGCCCGTCATCATCATCGGCTCGGTGAACAGTTGCGTGGCGAAGATGATGTTGATCACCAGGTTGTAGAGGATGACCGGGCTGAGCATGGGCAGCGTGACGTTGAAGAGACGCTGCCAGGCGTTCGCGCCGTCCATCTCGGCCGCCTCATACAGCTCGGTGGGGATGCCCTGCAGGCCGCTCAGCCAGATCGGTAGATACCAGCCCATCGTCCACAGGCTCATCAGGATGATGGAGAACAGCGCGATGTTCTTGTCGCCCAGCCAGTTCGGCCCTTGCAGGCCGAGGCTGCTCAGCAACCCGTTCAGCAGGCCGGAGCGGTAGTTGAACAACCACGCCCATAGCATGGCGGTGGCCACGCCGCTCAGCACGGCTGGCAGGTAATACACCGTGCGAAAGGCCGCCACGCCGCGCAGCTTCTGGTTCATGATCAGCGCCAGCGTCAACGACGAGATGATCCACATGGGCACGACGATCAGCGCGTAGGTCAGCGTCACCCGCACCGCCTGCCAGAACAGCCTGTCGGCGAACAAGCGTTGGTAGTTCTCCAGGCCGACGAAGCGCGGCGTGCCGGCCAGGGCGTAATCGGTCAGGCTGATGTAGGCCGACACGGCCAGCGGCGTGACCCAAAACAGCACGAAGCCGATCACGGCCGGCGCGATGAACAGGGCGCAGGCGATGGCCTCGCGCCGGCGCAGGGTGAGCCACGGCTTGCGTGTCGTTGGCTCGTTCAAACTCGTTTGCATGGCGTCGGTGGCAGAACCTAAGGTTCTCTGAGAACCTTAGGTTCTGCCCTTCACGGAATCGGCGGCGTGTCCTTCCGCTGCTGTTCGAAGTAGGGCTTGCCCTCTTTGTCGAGATATTCCACCGCCTGCTCCGGCGTCATCTCGCCGCGGCGCACGTTGTCCACCGTCGGGTCGAGGAACTTGCTTGGGAACTCCCACAGGTTGATGTTGAGCGGGTAGGGCGTGAACATCGGGCCGGGCAGCGACGCGGCCTTGACGCGCGCGCCATAGCCGGCCGGCGCCCACTCCGGCTTCAACACCTCATCGGATTCGGCCACGCCCTTCAGCACCGGCGTCTCGTAGGCACCCTTGCCCACCAGCTTCTGCCCTTCCTCGGTCGCGGTGATAAAGCGGATGAAGTTCCAGGCGATGTCGGGGTTCTTGGTCGCGCTGGCAATGGTGTTGGTGGCGACCATGGTGTTGAGCGCCGGCCGATAGTCCTTGCGCATCTTCGGCGTCAGCGTCATGTCCCACTTGAACGGCAACTCGCGGAACGACCAGCCGGCGTCCCAGTCGCCGCCGCTGTACATGGCCGCCTTGCCCGCGCCGAACGGCCCGGCGTAGTTGCTGTAGCCCGAGGCCTCGTCGGGCGTGGGGGCCGACTTGTCCACGTGCGTCAGATCGTAATACACCTGCATCACGCCGATGCCGGTTGGATTATTGAAGTTGCACGTCTCGGGAAAGGCTTGTGGTATGGCCCAGAAGTTGTCGGGCTTTTGCCCCCACCACATCCAGCCGACGTTGTCGAACGTGGTGCCGAGCTGCATGCCGAACTGGCTGCGGTCGTCCTTGGTCAACTTCCTGGCAGCCTCGCGCGCGTCTTCCCACGTCCAGTCTTCGGTGGGGTAAGCAACGCCGGCCGCGTCGAACATGTCTTTGTTGTAATACAGGATCGGCACCCACGTGCCCATGATCAGCGCAACGATCTTGCTGGTGCCGTATTTAGCCTGTATGTCGTCCTGCATGTTGACAGTGAACTGGTTCGGGTCGCTGAGCACCGGGTCGGCCTTCATGTAATCGGTCAGGTCGAGCAGTTGGCCCTCCAGCGCGTTGCGCACCAGGCTGAAGTCGCCATACATCACGTCGGGCGGCTGGCCGGCGGCCATCAGCGCGGCCACCTTCTGCCACATCTCGTCGTAGGGCAGCACGGTCACCTTGACCTTGGCCCCTGGATTTGCTGCCTGGAACGCGTCGCGCATTTCCTCGCGCGATTGGTTGGCCGGGCCGAGGTCGTACGTGAAGTACTCGATCTCGCCCGCAGCCGGGACGGCGGCCGGACCCGTGGTAGCCTCTGTGCCCGCAGCCGGTGCTGGCTGCTGAGGAGCGGCTGCGGGCGCAGCGCAACCTGCCAGGGTCATTGCGCCCGCAGCTGCACCGATCTTCAAGAAATCGCGCCGCGATAGTTTCGATCTGTTCATCTAGCTTCCTCCTAAAAGTTTGTGTCGCTCGTGTCAAACGTGTCGTTGGTGTCGTTGGTGTCGCTCGCAATCACCTCCTCAACAAATGACAAAGGACTCAACTCGACTTGCGCCGGATTAACTGGGTCGGCAGCACCACGCGTCGCTCGTCCGCCGGCATGCCGCGCAAATGATTGAGCAATAGCTCAGCGGCGCGTCGGCCCATCTCGAAAGCGGGCAGGCGCACGGTGGTCAGCGGGGGGTCTACGTAGCGGGCGAACTCGAAGTCGTCGAAGCCGACCAATGCCATGTCGTCCGGCACGCGCAACCCGCGCGCCTTGATGGCCAGCAATGCACCCACGGCGATCACGTCGCTGGCAGCCACGATGGCGGTCGGCTTGGTCTTGACCGCGCGTTGGCTGAGGGCGCGCTCGACTGCCGCCCCGCCGCCCTCGGCCGTCCAGTCGGGACCGGAGAGGAAGGCGATGTGTTTGCCCAGGCCGGCGTCGCGCATGGCTGCCTCGTAGCCATTCCGCCGCAGGTCAATCGAAGGCCAGCGTTGCACGCTGTCCAAAAAGGCAATGCGCCGGTGGCCGGCGTCAATGAGCGCTTGAGTTGCTGCCCGTGCACCTTCGTAGTTGGCGGCCAGCACGCTGTAAGCGTGTTCACCTTTGACTTCGCGCTCCAGCACGGCAATTGGGTGGCTGCTGCGGACGAGTTCGCGCAAGACGGCAGTTTGCCGCGCAGCAATGCCGGAGATGAACACCACGGCTGCATCTATCTGGCGCGTCTCGAACGGCGTGAGGAAGTCCCCAGAGCGAGGCAAGCTGGGCAGGTAGTTGATGACCAGGCTATAGTTGTGCGCGCGCGTAACCGATGACAGGCCGGCCAGCACCTCGCCATAGAACGGGTCGGCTAAACCGCGCGGGTTTGGATCGGACAGCAAGAAGCCCAGCGCTTGGCTCGACTGGCGGCGCATACCGCGGGCGACGCGGCTGGGCTGATAGTGCAGCTCGGCCATCGCCTGCCGGACGCGCTGCATCGTCTCCGGCCGCATGAACGGCCGGCCGTTGATCACGTTGCTGACCGTCTGCACCGACACGCCGGCCGCCTCGGCCACATCTCGGATGTTTGCCATGACCTAGCCCCTTTCTGCTTTAAGGGTGGGTTTTGCGCCCCAGAAGTCCTCGTTGCCGAAGTAGCGCGGGCGCGGCATGCTCACCCACAGCAGCCGGGCCGGCACATCGCTCAGCACTTTGATCCAGAATTGTGTGCCGGTCTTCAGCAATAACACGTCGCCGACCGTGACGTGTGCGCGATGTTCCTCCATGAACATCGGCGGGCTGCGCCATGTCAGGTCTATCTCGCCCTCGATCAAATACCACACCTCGTCGTTCCACAGGTGCCATGGCGCGCTGATGTCGTCCTCTTTGCGCTTGACCGAGAAGCCGGCGACGCATGCGGGATCGTCGAACTTCAGGTCCTCCCACGACGTGTAATGCCCGCCGTGCGACTCGAACTTCTGCAGTGCGTTGGGGTCGAAGCGTGAGATTTGAACCATGCCTTGCTATCCTTTCTGTGCAGTTGTAGCTGGAATGAGCCGTGCGTTTGCCTTCACGGCCGGGTTGGCCAAGGCGACCGGCCACTCGCCGCGCAGGGCGCGCGCAGCTTCTTCCGCCGCCATGCGCCGCACCCGCGCATACGATCCATCGGAACAGTACGCCGCGTGTGGCGTGACGATGACGTTGTCGAGTTGCAACAGGGGGTGATCGGGCGCAGGCGGCTCTTGCTCAAACACGTCCAGCGCCGCGCCGGCAATCCAGCCTTCGCGCAACGCTCGCACCAGGGCTGCCTCGTCCACCACCGCCCCGCGGCTGGTGTTGATGAGAAACGCGCCGGGCTTCATGCGTCGCAACTGCGCCTCGCCGATTACATGGCGCGTGGCCGGCGTGAGCGGTGCGTGGATCGAAAGATAATCGCTACCGGCCACAAGTTCGTCGAGGTCGCAAGGCCTGACGCCGTGCTCGGTGAACGTCGCCTCGCTCACGTATGGGTCGAACGCCTGCACGATCATGTCGAAGGCGCGGGCTTTGCGGGCGACCGAGCGCGCGATGCCCCCGAAGCCGAGCAGGCCGAGCGTCTGGCCGTACAGGCTGCCTAGCGGCGTCAGGTCGCGTTCGAGGTGGCGCGGGTCGGGCCACCAGCCGGCGCGCACCTTACGGTCGAGTGTGAGCAGCCGCCGCGCGCACGCCAGGATCAACGCCATAGCATGGTTGGCCACTTCCTCGGTGCAGAAGCCGGGCGTGTGGGCGATGGCGATGCCCAGTTCCGTCGCGGCGTCCAGGTCGTAATGGTCGAGGCCGATGGTGTAGCCGACCACGGCTTTGCAGCGCGCCAGCCCTTCGAGCGTGCGCCGGTCGAACGGCATGAACTCGCTCAGCACGGCGTCGGCGTCGTGCGCGACGGCTATCAGCGCGTCGGCATCCGTCGTGCCGGCGCAAACCAGCGTCGCGCCGGCCTCCGCCAGGATGGCCCGCTCGATCGGCAGCTCGGCGTTACTGTCTGCCTCGGCATGTACGACTTTGAACATGTGTCTTCTTTACGGAGTCACGGAGAACCAGGAGAGGACAAATAAATCTTCGTGTCCTCCATGTCTCTGTGTTGCATCCATCTCACATCTCGCGGCGATATTTGCTGTCGGGCGCGAGAGCCAGCACCGGGTCCTCGTGCGTAATGATCTCCAGCAGCGTCGGCCGGCCGGCGCTCACTTCGGCCACACACCGGTGGATCGCCGGCACGAGGTCTTCCGTCTTCTCGATGCGCTCGGTGTAGCCACCCAGCGCATCGGCCACCTTTGAAAAATCGCCCGACAAGTAGCGTGTGCCGAAGCGTTCGGTCGAGATGGGCAGGAACTTGTCGTAGCCGCCCATCATGCTGTTGTTGATGACGACGGTGAGGATCGGAATATGCATGCGCACCGCCGTCTCGAAGTCCAGTCCGACCATGCCAAAGGCCGCATCGCCCATGAAGTTGACGACCAGCTTGTCCGGCGCGGCCAGCTTGGCGCCCATCGCCAGGCCCAGGCCGGTGCCGAGCTGAGTGGTCTTGCCCCAACCGATGTAGCTGTGCGGCACAGTCGCCTCGTAGAACGGCGTCATCTGGTCGCGCGGGTTGCCGGCGTCGTGCGTCATGATGGTGCGCGATCGGTCGAGCGTGTTTGCCAGTTCCCAGATCACGCGATACGGGCTGATCGGCGCGTCGTTCGCCGTCAGGCGCGGCCACCAGTCCTTGAGGAAGGCTTCCTTCACGGCAGCGATCTCGCGCACGACAGCGTCGCCGTCGCGGCGGCCGTTGCTACGCAACTGCTGGCGCGCCTCTTCAATCATCTGCTTCAGCACGGCTTTGGCGTCGCCGATGACGGCGTGCGCAATCGGGTGATCCTTGTTGATGTCGGCCTCGCTGTTGGTGATCTGAACAAGGGTCTTCCCGCGCGGGATGTTGGCGGTGTAGATCGAGCGGGTGAAGCTGGTGCCGATGCCGAACACCACATCGGCCTTGGACAGGAAATGATCCACCGTGCGTGGGCGCGAGTGGCCGCCGGTGCCGAGCGCGAGCGGATGATCCTCGGGGAAGCAGCTCTTGCCGTTGAGCGTGGTCATGACCGGCACACCAACCAGCTCGGCGAACGCCTTCAGCTCGTCCCATGCTTCGGCGTAGAAGATGCCCTGGCCGGCGACGATGATCGGCGAGCGGGCGCCCAGCAGGATGCGCATCGCCTCGCGCACGTCGGCCGGGTCGCCTTGCGGCCGCGAGGCCTTCGTCGGCAGATAAGTGAACTCGCCGACCTCCTCGTTCATTACATCGGTCGGCACTTCCAGCAGGGCAGGGCCGGGCTTGCCGTTGCGCAACTGGGTGAAGGCCCGCTGCATCATTTGCGGGACGCGCGATGCGCAGTTCACGGTCTCGGCCCACTTGGTGACCGGGCGGTAGGCGCGCACTGCGCTGAAGTTCGGTGGCACGCCTTGTTCGCTGCGCTCGTAGCCGCTGGGCAGCAGCAGGATGGGCGTGCTGTCGCCATAGGCCTGGGCGACGCCGGCGTAGGCGTTCTCGATGCCGCCGGCATATTGCACAGCGCACACGCCGATCTGCCGGCCGTTCTTGATGCGCGTGAAGCCGTCGGCGATGTTGACCGCGACGCGCTCGGTGCGCGCTAACACGGGACGCACGTCCAGCGCGGCCATGGCGTCAATGATGGCGTTGTCGGGGTAGCAGGTGAAGCACGTCACCCCTTCGGCCTGCAAGATGTGGGCAATGACGTCTTTGGCTTTCATCGAGACGAATTGGCTTGACTAATCACTTGAACATTCAAGTTCGCAAGTGGATTTTAGAACGGATCGCTGCGTTGTCAATCGTGTGATGTCTTGAGGTGTGCGTGGTAACTACGTCGTCGCAGTCGTACGCGGGCTGGCTTAGCCGACGTCATGGCATTGCGTCAAGCGCATCGCCTGGAGGATCGGGACCATAGCGCAACGTCACCATCTCAACCCAAAACTTGCTGAAGCGCGGACCGTCCACGGCCGTCACTATGCGCACGGGCTTGCCTTTCGCGTCCACGCGCTCGTGCAGCCAGCCGTCCTCAATCGTGAATGTAAGCGGCAGCGTCTCGATCCGCACGCCCTCATTCCAACCCAGCGCGATGGCGCAGGTCAGCGGGTCGTGCTGGAAGTTGATCAGGTCGTCCGGCAGGTTGGGGTAGACCTGCCCGAGCAGCCGCTCGTTGTCGTATTCGGCCGCGTGCGCCTCGGCCTGCCGCGCCAGCAGTTCGCCCATCGGACCGGCCCTGCGCAGCGCCGGCAGGTGTGCCCGCCGCAGCGCCGTCTCGACCGTCACGGTCAACGGCACCAGCAGCGGATCGGCCCGCTCCAGCACCAGCTTCGACGCTGCGACATCAATCTGCATGTTCCAGTCCATGTCGTTGCCCCACGGCGGATAGCCGGCGCGGACAGGGAAGACGTAGCCGCCCATCATCGCTAGCCTGGCCTGGCGCAGAATGCCCGGCGAGCGCTCTTCCAACAGCGCCAGGTTGGTGAACGCGCCGATGGCCAGTATCAGCGCGCCTTGATGGATGCTGGCTTCGAGCAGATCGAGCGCATCGTCGAGCGGCGTGGGGTGGGGCGGGATCGGCTCCGGCCAATACGCCACCTCGTCGGGCAGGCCGGCCCGCACGCGATAGCGGTCGAGGTGAGCGTCAACATCCGCGCCGGCGGCGACTGGCACATCAGCGCGGCCTGCCGTTGCTAAGACATAGCGCGCATAGCCGGCGCGTTTGCCGCCAAGGTCGAGGTTGGTAGTGACGCCGGCCAGCGTGACGCTGGGCCAGCGCAGCAGCATCGCCAGCGCGCACAGGTCGTCAATGTCGCCGCCGATGTCGGTGTCGAGGTGGACGAGAGTCATGGCTGTGTGGATTGAGTCCCGCAGAGACCTGGCAGAGCTATCGAGTCTTGAATTAATCATGACCGCTGCCAGGATCGTCATGCCCGCGCAGTCCCCGCCTTCGCGAGCATGACGGGGCATCCAGGGTGCCACGAATGACTAGATTCCCGCTTTCGCGGGAATGACGTTGCAGGTTTTCATGAACGGACATGATTTTGTCAACGCTCAGTAGCTCTGTTTCTGCCGGACGCTACTGCGACGGTGGTGCTGGATGTAATTCACGCGCACAACCCGTTCGTCGTCAAGCGCGGGTGGCGTTTGTCGGCGAAAGTGGTTGGCCGTGCAACGGGTAATCATGGGCAACGCCCCAGCCTAATCGTCCCGATCCTTACCCCACCATCGGGGGTGCGAAAGGGCGATTCATCCACCGGCAGGCGCACATTGTCGGCCGGGTTGTACAGGCCGACGACGATGGCATACGCGCCGGGCGCAACCTCGGCCGGGATGGCGACGGCATGGCCGTCGGGGATGACCTCGCCCTTTGACCACACCGACGTGGGATAACTGCCGTTGCGCGGCTGGCCGTCATGTTGGGCGATGACGTTGCCGGCCTCGTCGCGCAGGTGCACGAACGCGCTGTAGTCCAACGAGATTGGATCGCCGCCGCGCCAGTGGACGGTGATGGTCGTCGTCGCGCCGATGCACGCCTCGAGCGGCCCAACGAGCTGTTCAACGCCGATGCCACCGCTCAGCGGCGCGATTTGCGCGGAGGCACTCGGCGCTTCATCCAGCGGCACTTTGATCCGGCCAGCGATCACTTCCTCCTCGCCGTCCAGCCAGCGGATGCTGATGTCGTACGCCCCTTTACGCGCGTCCGGGTAGGGCATGATCGGGAAGTCGTACCACGCTTCTTCGCCCAGACGAAACTGATCGGTGTGAATGACGCGCGACCGCACCGGCAGGCCATCGCCGCGCTGCACCACGATCGGCTGCACACGCAGCTCGCGCTTGCCGAGCGGCTCGCCGGCCTTCAGGCGCACGCTCACGATCAGCGGCGTGGTCGTTGCTACCTCGCGCGCGCTGACGGCCACGCCGGTCACCTGCCAGCCTCCGCCCAGGTCATGCGCGGCTTCGTCAATCACGATGGACGGCTTGATCGGTTGGGCCACCCGCCGCCACACCGTCATCGGCGAGCCCCAGAAGCGGGCGTCCTCGAAGGTGGCCGCCGGCACATAGAGGGCGCGGAACCAATCTTCCTGCTGGGGGTTGGCGTCGTAGAGCGAATTCACGTTGGTCAGCGCCAGGTAGTCCGGTTGCAGGCGCAGCAGGCCGCCGATGAAATCGCCGCGACGGATGGCGTCCAATTGTGATGGCCGCGTCAGCCCCAGGAAGTCGTCCATCGCCCGCCCCGCGTAGTAGCTCATCACGCCGAGCTCCGTCACGCCGACCTTTGCATCGGGCGGTGTGTTCTGGTTCAGCCAGCGGCCGACGCGCTCGTAGATATCCACCTTTGTCTCCGGCAGCACCTTCGAGGCCACCTCGGCCGGGTCGGGTGGGACGCTGCCTTGCAGCACGCGGATGATGTTCACATCGCCGATCAGCAGCGGGATGATGGCCAGCGTGACCAGCAGTTGAGTCGTCCGGCGAGGGTGTGTAGTAGTGGAAGCGACCCACTCGATCCCGATGGCGGTCAAGCCGGCCAGACCGGGCAGCATCGGCGCATAGTACCAGGCGTAGGGCGCCACGCCCAGCAGGGCGTAGCCGACGAAGTGTAAGATCGCCCACGTCGTCGGCATCAGAAACGACACGCGCTGTAGCCACTGCCAGCCGTGGTTGCGCGCCGCGCCGATGCCCAGCCACGCAGTGCGATAGGCGCCCAGCCCAATGGCGATGGGGATGAACAAGAACAGCGCCGATTGCTGGAGGTGGGCCTGAATCAGCAACGCTGCGCCTTCGAGGAAGGTGGTGCCCGGATAGAAGCCGGTCAACCCTGATGCAGCCTGTGCTGATTTGGTCTGCAGGGTGGTGGGGATGGGCGAGCCGAACTGGGCGATCAGGAAGAGTGCCAACGGCGCGTAAGTCAGGGCAGCTGCGAGGATCAACTTAAGGGCCGGACGAACGACTGTGCGAAGTGCAGGTAATCCTGCCCATTGCTTGTCGAGTGTCAACGCGAACAGCGCAGCTATACCGACGACGATAGCGCCATCGCCGCGCAGCCCTATGCCGAGGCCGGCCAACACACCTGCCAAGGCCGGCCGGCGTGCGTCGGTGCACGCGAACGCCCACGTGGCCAGGGCCATGAACAGCGGCGTCTCGAAGCCCACTGTCAACCAGGCCAGCGGGAAGATCAGGAAGGTCAGTCCGGCGATGAAACCGAGCGCATCGGCGCCGCGTCGCCATCCCATCAGGCACAGCGCGCCAGCAGTGGCGATCAGCCCACCCACGCCCAGGGCGTAGCTGGCTGCCGGCACATCCAGCCCAAACGCCGCCGGCAACGCCAACAGCAAGGCGTAGAGAGGCGCGGTGGTGATCAGCGCGTTCTCTGCCGCGCCGGGGTTGAAGACGAAGCCTGCCCCTTGCGCCAGGTTGTGGGCAAAGCGATAGGTGATGAACGGGTCGTCGAAGCGCAAGCCGCGCATGAGCACCCCTATCACCACGCCTCCGATAGCGAGCGCGCAGAGCATCAGGGGCAGATTGCGGCTGCGTCCCCCGGCGCTCGCAGATGGGTCTGCTCTGTGCTTATACGACGATCTCACCACCGTCCACCTCGATGGATTGGCCGGTGACGTAGCTGGCTTCGGCCGAAGCCAGGAAGGCCACTACGCTGGCCACTTCTTCGGGTGTGCCCAGTCGTTTCATGGGAATCTGGTCGGCCTTGAGGGCGATGTGCGTGCCGACCGGCCAGCCCTCATTGCGACAAATTTCCGCATCTACCTTGCGCAGCATGTCGGTGAGGATCGAGCCGGGGCACACGGCGTTCACCGTCACGCCGAATGGGGCCAGGTCCATGGCCGTCGCGCGGGTCAGGCCGATGACGGCAGCTTTGTTGCTGCAATAGGCGACGCTGTTCTTGAAGCCGGTGCGGCCGGCGATGCTGCTCATGTTGATGATGCGTCCGTAGCGTTGCTGTTTCATCACCGGCGCGATGGCCTTGGTGCAGATGAACACGCCGGTGTAGTTCACTTCGAGCATCAAATTCCATTCCATCCATGCTGAGTTGCTCCAGCGGCGTGCCGCGGTAGATGCCGGCGTTGTTCACCCAGATGTCCACGCGGCCGGTGTGCTGCACGACGTCGGCCACGGCACGCTGCACGGCGTCGTGGTCGGCGACGTTGACGCTGACGGCCAATGCCTGCACGCCGTGTTCGCGATGAAGCTGTGCTGCGAGTTGCTCGCACTTCTCGCATTGCAGGTCAATGATGACGATGCACGCGCCTTCGCTGGCGAAGCGACGGGCAAACGCCTCACCCAGTCCTTGCGCGCCGCCGGTGATGACGGCGACCTGATCTTTGAATCGCTCGTTGTTATGCATCATGGGTCGGGTGTCGGTGTCATGTGTCAGGTTGGATAGCCTGGATCGCATCGCGTAGGGCAGGATGGTTGGTATGCGGCACCTCGAGCGCCAGCACGATCACCCAGTTACCGCGCACGCGGACGTGCCATCCCACGAAGAGATTATCCGCAATTTGGGCGTAGCCGGTGAACGGCGCTGGATTCCGCACAGGCGATGCGCGGCTTGGTTCAAAGGGCCGGGCGATGAGCGTAGGTGTCACCGGCCGGCCGGCGACCAGCGAGGCCACGCTGGCGGCCACGCGCAGCGGGGTCACGCGCAAAGCGCCTTGGCCGATCGTCTCGCTGTAAGTCGCCGTGGCCGGTAACGGCACGGCTTCGTTGGGCAGCTCGAACGGCACCCGCGCCCCCAGGCCCAGGACATCCGCCGTTGTTCGCCACGTTGAGAGGTCGGCCGGGTTGGCCCCATGCAGGCTGAACAGCCATGCCAGCAGCTCGCCGGGTTGATACAAGCCTTGCGTGGCGCGATTGACCAGCGGCGCAGCCGGGGCGGCGCGCAGGCGATCCCAATCTTCATCCAGGCGGTTGGGGTCGAACGTCGGCGCGCTGGCCAGCGCCAACACCTCGCCGCTGCGCCAATCGAGCACCACGGCCGCGCCGTGAGGGAGGGTGAGGGCAGGGCTTGCATGCAGCGCGCTGAAGGCGCGCTGTTGCCATGCGGCATCAATCGTGGACGTGATAGCCTGGCCCAGGCGTGGGCGATGCAGGGCATCGTCTAGCCATGTCCTCTGGCCGTGCAGCGTCGCATCGGCGAATGCTTCTAGCCCCCCAACCCCATAGCGCAGGCTATAGTAGCCGACGATAGGCGCAGCTTCTGTAAAGGCGTAGCGCCGCTCGTAGCGTGCGGGGGTCGGTGGCCAGTCTGGACAGCGCACCAGCGGCTGCGCTGCGCCGACGCACGACGAATAGGCCAGCAACGTCCCGTCGCGGGCGTGGATTGCGCCGCGAAAAGTGGCGCGCTCTGCCTCTATCAAACGGGGGTTGTCGGGGCGCGCGATCAGCTCGGCTGCGCGCAGGGTGCCCCAATAGCCGGCGGCCAGCCCCAGGGTTGCGATCATCGCAGCGCCGGCGCGCGTGGCCTGCGCTGCTGCGCGATGATTGTCGGGTCGGCTGCTGGCCGGCAGCGGCCGAGAGACATCCGCCGAGAGGCGGATGAGCAGGCCGAGCATGGCGTAGCTGACGACCAGCGAGGTGCCGCCGTAGCTGATGAAGGGCAGCGTCACGCCGGTGATCGGCAACATGCCCAGGTTCCCGCCGATGATGATGAAGATCTGGACGCTCAAGCTGGCGGCGATGCCCCCGGCCAGCAGCAGGCTGTAGTGGTCGCGCGCCCTCAGGCCGACGCGCCAGGCGCGCAAGATGACCACTGCGAAGCCGGCCAGGACCGCCAGCGCGCCGACCAGCCCCAGCTCCTCAGCGATCATCACAAACGGGAAGTCGGTGTGCACCGCCGGCACGTAGCCGGGTCGGCCCTGGTTGATGCCCTGGCCGAAGAGGCCGCCGTTGGCGATGGCGATGAGCGATTGCACGATTTGAAAAGCGCTGCCTTGCGGGTCGGCCCACGGGTTCAGCCAGATGTTCAGCCGCTGGGCCACGCGCGATGAAAGGAAGTAGCCCGCGCCCGCGGCGAGCAACAGCGCGCCGATCAGGCCAAGCGGCAGCCGCGCGTGGCCGGTGGCCAGATATAGCATGAAGGCATAGGTGAGCAGCAACAGCGACGCTGCCCCCAGGTCTTGCTGCGTCAGCAACATCGCCAGCGCGATCAGCGCCATGGCGATCGTCGGGGCGAGGGAGTGGAGATGGGAGGCTGCAGGCTGCGGGTTGGCCAATCCGCGGTCTCCAATCTCCAGTCGTTCTGCGAAATAGGCTGCCAGGAAGGCGATCATCAACAGGCGCAGCAGCTCCGAGGGTTGCACGAAGAAGTCACCGATGCTCAGCCACAACCGCGCGCCTGTGCCGGCGGGATTGACGCCGAAGGCCAGCGATGCAAGTAGCAAGGCCAGGCCGGCGATCAGCCAGGTGTATTTGAACCGGCGCAGCCAGCGCAGGCGGTCGCGCCTGGTGGTGATGGCCAGCATGATGGCGAAGGCGATGGCCAGCGCGAACGTTTGTCGTGCCAGGAAGTTGGGCGCGGTGCGCGCGATGGAGAGCAGGCCAAGCGACGTGAGCATGGCGACGGCCGGCAAGAGGTAAGCATCGCGGGCCGGTGCGACGCGCTCCAGCCACAGGTGAGCGATCGCGGACAGCGCGCTCAGCACGGCCAGGGCGGATAGAGGTGCAAGATCGCCTCGTTGCAATGCCAGCGATCCTGCGCCGATCCAACCAGGCAACACGGCGAGCGCCAAGACGGCGGCCGACTGCACACGTCCTTTATGCACGGGGGCATTCTATTGCACCCGACGCGCCGGGCTTGACATGGCTTGGGCCTTGCCTTTAGCATGCGCGCCACTATGGCAAAGGACTTGGTGTTGGTGTTAGGCGCATCCGGCCGCACCGGCCGGCGGGTGGTTCAGGCGTTGCGCCGGCACGGCTTCCCGGTGCGGGCGATGGTGCGCGATGAATCCAAGCGCAGTCTGGTGGACGCGGAGGGGGTCGAGGTGATCGTCGGTGATGTGACCAACGAGGAGGACGCCCGTCGCGCGCTGGACGGTGCGCGCTACGTGGTGAGCGCCCTGGGCAGCAAGGGGACGGCGGACTCGGCTCACATCGAGCTGATCGAGTTCACCACCATCGCCGAGCTGGCCCAATTGGCGCAGGAGATGGGCGTGCGCCATTTCGTGTTGTGTTCTTCGATGGGCGTGGAGATCCCCGACATGATCCCGCCGCTGGCGGAGATTTTGCGCCAGAAGCGGCGCGGCGAGCTGGCGTTGGAGGGCAGCGGTGTATCGTTCACCATCGTGCGGCCGGGCGGTCTGACCGACGAGCCGGGTGGGGGCGGGGTAGCCATTGCGCGCACATTGCCCGGCTTCGGCATGATCTCGCGCGACGACGTGGCCGAGGTGATGGCCCAGGCGCTGCTGCAGCCAGAGGCCAGGAACAAAATCGTCGAGATCGTCAACGCGCCGGACGCCGGCCCGGCGGATCGGCCGGGGCTGTTCGCCACGGTGCAATACGAGTGAAACCCAGTAGTTGACTCCCTTCTCCTCATCCCTCCGCGACAACACTGGCCGACCCCTTTGAGCACCGGCGTTGCGGTGCCCGCGTGGTCGCCTTACGGGGACGCCCGCGAGCTCGACGGGCTTTGAGACCTCGCCACCCTGACTCGGCCAGTTGCTTCTTCCATTTCGTCACAGCCCTCCTACTTACACCTGGTTGGCGAGCGATGGCTGCTTGGGTCAGGCGTCCGGCTTTCAACAAGCGCGCCCCTTCGCGTCGGCGCTCTTCCATCTGCTGAGTAGTCTACTGAATGAAGGCCGGCGGCAGGTTCATGCAATCACCAGCGAGTCCAGGACCTGCACGTTCAAGTCGGAGGTTGGAGGGTAGACGATGCGATGTGCACACCTCGGAGAATCTGCACCGGTTGGAACAAGCATGAATCGCGACCGGTAAACCGTGAGGGTTCCAGAAACCCTCACGGTCTATTGTCACCACTCAACGCACCCGCTGATCTCGCGTCGCTCGCCGTTGGCGACAAGCGTGCCGGTCACGCCCTCTGGCAAACGCACCGACCCGCGCAGCCGGCCATCTTCTCCAAGGACATCAACCACAATCTCGCCTCCATCCGGGTGCACCAATCGGCCGTTGGCGTGTGCCAATCCACCCAACTGCGGCCGGATCTCGGCCGTCTTGAAACCGAGCGATGTCGGGCGGATGCCGAGGATCGTGGCGAAGTAGTGAAACAAAGGGTGCGAGCCCCAACCGTGACAATCGCTGCGCGCCGGCTCAGGGCTTTCGATCGGCGTCTTCAATCCATTCGTCTTCAGGTCGAACCACAGCTTCAGCATGTCCAGCATGGCGTCAACGCGGCCCAGTTCGCGCAGCGCCTCGAACAAATAGAAGCTGAAGTAGATCGTGCAGCGGTCGAGGTGGAGATCGTTCAGCAGGCCGTGGGCAATGCGCTTGCGCTGGCGCGTGCCGACCAGACCACTCAATATGGCCATGCACTGCGTGTGCTCGGAGAAGCGGTCGCGCGCCAGCGTGTCGGCCATCAGCCCGCGCGCCTCGTCCCAAAAGGCGGCACTGGCCGCTTTCGCGATGCGCTTGGCTAATGCGCGATAGCGCGTCGCCTGGCCGCGCTCGCCCAGCATCGCTTCAAGCTCGGCCGCCTGTGTGAGCACATAGACGAAATGCCAGTTGATCAGCCCGCTCACGCCGGTCACGCCGTCGGGTGGTGTGCCGGCGTCTTCGCTCCAAGCTGGAACCCAGTCGAAGCAGTTCCAGCCCTCGTGCGCGCGCAGCAGGCCGTCGTCGCCCAACGTGCGGACGTAGCCCTCGATGTTCGCGCGCAGGCCGGGCATCAGGCTGTGCACAAAGGTCTCATCGCCGCGCCACAGCGCGTAATCGCGCGCCATCAGAACCCACCACAACGAGAAAGGCGGGATGATCTGCAACAGGCTGCACGGGTAACGCGACTGCGTCAGGCCGCTGGGCAGGCGCGAGGCGTCGAAGGTGCGCAGCGCCTTGCGCGGCAGACGGTCGTCGCGGCTCATGATGTAGGTGCACAGCGCCTCCAGCCGCGTGTCGCCCAGATACATGATCTCCTCCCAGTGTGGCCCGTCGAAATACGTCTCGTTGGCCGTGCACTGGATGCCGCGCGCGAGGATGGGTAGGATGTCATTCAGCCGCGCATCGCTTGCGTCGAACGTGCTCTCCATTTCGAGCGGATAGCGCGTCTCGCGGATGGCGAACGACTCGATCGTCAGCGGCTCGTCCTGCGTTTGAACGGCCACCTCGACGTAGCGGCCGGCCGACCACCACAGCGGCGCAAAGGCGCGCTGTGCTCCGCCGTCGGTGATGTATTGGTCGCCGTTGCCAAGCATGAACTTGCCCTCGATCTCGTCGCGGTTGCCCTTGTCGCCACGCCAGTGGTTCGTCCCGTGGTTGAGCGCCTCGGCCCAACGCACGCGGAGGGTTGCTTGTGCGCCGCCGCTGGTGACCAGTTCGGCGTAGGCGATGTAGTAATTCTGAAGATCGATCAGGATGCGCTTGATCGAGTGGGGCGGGACGACAACATTCGCCTCGCCTTGTAACAGGCGTTGCCACGCTGCGACGTCTTCGGCGTTGTGATCGGCCCGGTGGATAGGCAGCGCGCGCGTGTCGAATGAAGTGACATCTGACGCAAAACGAACGACGCCGACCCGCCGCACCTCATCCGTCATCGGGGGTAAGGGCGCGGGGTGCAGAATCTGCTGCGGCGGCAGCTCCCAGTCAATCCGCTGCGCCATGGCGCGGCGCAAAGTCTTCACTGGCTGCCAGTCGTCGCCTTCGCCGCGTTCGACGCCCCACGGATAAACGCGGCCATCGAGATACGTGTTGCCGCCCTTCCACGGGATGCGCTCGTATTGACCGAACGCGTAACCGTCGAGCAGCTTGCACTCCCACGCGCTCAGACCGGTGCTCAACACGTCTTGCCATTCGTCCTCCGCTGCCAGCAGGAAGCCAGGCCTCACGCTCATCTGCGCCTGCGGCGAGTGCTCCCCCCAGTGCCAGACCCGCGCGACGATGACATGCTCACCTGCATCGAGTGCAAGGTCATACGATTCGTAGAACCAGAGATCGGGCGCGCCGCGCTCCGGCCCCCGGCCGATGTGCAGGCCGTCGAGGTAGAGCTGATAGCGCTGGTCGGCGGTGACGTGAATGCGGATTGTCGCCGGCCGATCGAGTGCGAAGCGTCGGCGCAAGGCAGCCACGAACGGCGGCCTGGCGTCGGGATGAGTGATCCACGAGGCGGGCCACAGCCCACGCTCGCGCCAGGGTTTGCCGGCGTTCAGGTGGAGGAAGGGATCCGCGTCAATGAGGATGCGCATGGGCGACGGCATCATACTGCGCAGCGGACTCCCGTACGACAAGTTCGGTCTTGAGCAGCGCATCGTCGATTTGCTCGCCTGGTCGCTCGATCTGGCCGATCAACATACAGGCGGCGGTGACACCGATGTCGTAGATGGGTTGGCGCACGGTCGTCAGCGGCGGGTCGAAGAACTGGGCGACATTCGAATCGTCAAAGCCGGCGACCGAAATATCCTGGGGCACGCGCAGCCCAGCCTCGCGCAAGGCACGAATCGCGCCGATGGCCATCTCGTCGTTCTGAGCGAATACAGCGCTGAATTCGAGCCCGCGCGCCAGCAGGTTCTGCATGCACTCGTAGCCAGTGTCCATCGTCCACCCGCCCTCGCACATCAACCCTGAATCAAGCGGCAAGCTGGCTTCGATGTGGGCCAGCCGGTAGCCTTCGGTGCGATCCGTAGCCGCCTTGTAACGCAGCGATCCGGTGATCGTGGCGATGCGGCGGTGGCCTAACGCGAACAGATGGCGCATGATCTGCATCGCGCCATCCACATTGTCCACATCCACCACGCGCAGCGACGAGTGGGGAAGGCGGTAGCCGGTGGTGACGATGGGCAGGTCCACGTCCATCAGCCGGACGAGCGGATCGTGATCAATTTGAACAGAGTCGTGCATCAGCAACACGCCGTCCACGCGCTGATCGTTCAGCATATGGACGAAGTCAGGCTCGCCGTCTGGGTCGGTGTCCATGGTGCTCAGCAGCACGCGGTAGTTGTGTCGTCGCAACTCGTGCACAGCACCCACGCTCATCTGCACGTAGAACCAGTTGTCCAACCCACCCGTGATCAGGCCGATAGTGTAGGTGCGCTGCAGCTTGAGGCTGCGGGCGATGGCGTTGGGGCGATAACCCAGTTGGGCGATCACACTCAGCACCCGGTCGCGCGTCGCGGGAGCAACGGCTTCGGGATGGTTCAACACGCGCGAGACGGTCATCGCTGACACGCCGGCTTCTTCGGCCACACGCTTGATGCTGACGGGTTTCTTCATGTGAGCCTCGATGCGTCGCTTATATCTTCGGAGGGAAAGGCTGCGCGGGGTGCATTCGCCACAAGGGGCCATCCTCCCGAAAGCTCGTCACCCCGAGTGCGTCAGTGCGGAGAAGCCTTCGGGAGGATGCCTTCGCCCCTGCGAGAAAATGCACCCGCTGCGCGGGTTGCACTTACAGTGGCGCGCTACTTCAGTCCACGGATGCGAATGCCTTTCATCAGGTATTCGCGGCAGATGATGAACATGATGAAGATGGGAAGGGTCTGCAGGATGCCGAGCACCATCAGCCCGTTCCATGATAACCCCGCCTCCAAAATCTCGCGCATTTGCGGATCTTGGCTCATTAGCGCTGCCTGATCAGCATTGGTAGAGCCGGCGCGGGTGAAGGCATTCATCAGGTTGACGATGGCGACTGAGGCCGGAATCTTCTCCGGGCTTTGGAAGATCACCAGCGGCCATAGATAGGCATCCCACAGGCCGCTGAACTGCAACCAGGCGGCGACAGCGAAGACCGGAACGCTCATCGGAAAGACGATACGGCGAAAGATGTTGAACTCTGATCCACCATCCACCCGCGCCGCCTGGATGATCGAATCGGGGATGGTGTCGAAGAAGCCTTTGAACAACAGAAAGTTGAAGGCGCTGAACACGGCCGGCAGGATCACCGCCCAAGGCGTGTCCCAGATGCGGATGATGGGGAAGGGCTGGTTCGTGCCGGGGATGAGCGGCGGGCTGGGCAGGGCGAACGGGAAATTGCGCGTGAGCAGAAAAGATGGAATCAGGGTTACCACGCCCGGCACCATCAGCGTGCCGATGAAGAAGAGGAACGACCAGCGCGCGATCGGGCCGCGCTGCAGCTTGCTGTTGGCATAAGCAGCGAAGGCGGTGATGGGCAGCGAGAGGGCCAACGATGTAAACACCATGAACAGCGAGTTGCCGATGTAGACCGAGAGAGGATACTTCATCAAGTCGCGCGCCACCTGGTTGGTCGAGCTGCGCGTGGCCACGTCGAATACCAGGCGCCAGGCTGCCAGCGTCGGTGATTCCGGCCACAGCGTCGGTGTGAGCGACAATGCTTCCTGCGCCGGCGTGATGGACAGCACCAGCATGTAATAGAACGGGAACAGATGCAGCAGCACGCCCAGGCATAGGAAGGAGACCAGCACCCACCAGGCGATTTTTAGCCTGGGTTGATTACGGCCGACTTTAGGAAAGAGAGACATTGTTCCGATTTGCGATTAGTCGTCAGTCGTTTGTCATCACACATCCGGATCCTCTTTGAAGAAGGTGCGATACACGATGGTGATGGCCATGATAAGCGCGAACAGCATGATGGCCAGCGCGGTGGCGTCGGCGAAACGCAGGTTGCCCCAGATCGAGTACATATACATGACCACGGTGCGGCTGGCTCCGCCTGGCTCGCCGCCGGTCATGATCTGCGGCCAGGTGAACTCCTGCAGTGTGCCGATAATGGCGAATGTGAGCAGCATCGAGATCACCGGGCGTAGGCGCGGCAGCGAGATCGTCCAGATCTTGCGCCAGAAGCTAGCGCCCTCCACCTCCGCAGCTTCGTAGTACGAGGCCGGGATGCCCTGCAGCGCCGCCATGTAGATCAGTCCGGGGCCGAACAGCAGGATGCCTGGGAAGATCAGCCAGAACAACACTTGGCTGGGATCGTTGAGGAAGCGTTGTGGCGGCAGGCCAAGGATGTGGGTGGCGATGTATTGCATCAACCCGTACTGCGCGTTGTAGATGTAGCGCCACAGGATGGTGCTGGCAATGCTGCTGAGCGGCAGGAACCACAGCAGCATCATCCAGCGCATGCGGCGGGGCGGCATTTCCATCAGGAAGATGGCCACCAGAATCGGAATCACAAACGTGAGCACGATGGACATCACCGCGTAGGTGATGGTGACTTGAAAGGCTCTGGCGACGAGCGGGTCGTTCGCCATGCGCAGGTAGCTCTCCAATCCGGTGAATGAGAGTGGCCCGCGCACGCGGGCGTTGGTGAAGCTCAAGACGAATGCGACGACCAGGGGGTACCAGCCCCACACGAGCTGAAAGATGAACGCCGGCAGCAGGAAGAGCACCATCTCCACGCGGCTACGGCGGCTGAGTGGCCGCGTCGCGGCAGTAGGCGCGGCTGGTTTGGCTGCCGCAACTTCACCGATGCCGGTAGGTGCCGTCTGTTCGATTGCCATAGGCGTAGGCAGTGCTGCGCCCGCCGCAGTTTAACTGCGGCGGGCGCACGGATCAGCACTCTCACTCAACCGAGCGCAGGCTTGACCTTGGCATCGTACCACGGCTTGAACATGCTCTCGTAGTAGATGGGCATTTTCTCTTTGAAGTAGTTGTCCAGGTCGGCGTAGTAGCGCAGCGCTGCCGCGGTGAAGTCTTCGGCGCTGACGCTGGAGGTGAAGCTCTCGGCCTGCTTGTTCCACGTCTCTTCGGCTTTCTTCAGTTCGGCGGCGATATCCACATTGTCGGCGACGTAGGTGAATGTGGACCAGGCATCATTGATCGCTTTGTTGTCGGGCGCGGGGTTCTTCTCCGCTGGGAAGTACAAGTCGCGATCGGGCGCCGCGGAAAGCCCGGCGATGTACTCGATCTCCTCCAACGTCTTCTTGCCCCAGGCATCAGCGAACGACCCGGGCACGCCCTCGTAGGTGTACTTGCCGTCAATGGGCAACGGGTAGTTGAACACGGCTTGCAGATCTTTCGTCGCTTCCCACTGCCCGGCTTTCTGGATGTCCCAGCCCTTGCCCAGGAACATATAGTCCACCACACCCACGCCTTTGTCCAGCACGTCAGCCGACGAGTCAGGGCTGTAGGAGACGCCGCCAACGTAGATCTGACCTTCGTAGAAGTCGGTGTCACCTTTGGGCGGCGGCAGGAAGAGGAACACTTCTTCGTAAGGCTTGTCCAGCCGTTTGGCCAGCGCAGCCAGGCTGCCCTCCTGCGCCGCCGAGCCGAAGGCGCCGAGGATGTTGGTGAAGCGGATCGCGGCGCTGCCCTGCGCGAACGCTGCCGTGTACTGATTCTCATCCGCCGACGCATCCGAGAACACACTCTGGTCTTCGAAGATCATGGCTCGATAGTTCTGGATGAGTGGCACACGCTTGGGATCGCTGAGGTCAACACGCCAGTGCCAGCCAGTACTGGGCGAAGGGATGTTCTGCAGCAAGTTCAGGCCGTGATGGCCTTGCATCCCGCCCACCATCCACCATTGCAAGGCGGCACCTTTGCGCTTGTCTTTCTCCGAGGTGAGCGCCTTGGCAATGGTGCGGAAGTCGGTCCAGGTCCAATCGGGCGTCGGTTCAGGCAGGCCAGCTTCCTTGATCAGGTCGCGGCGAATCCAAGGAATGTTGCCCGTGCCCGCGTCAATCGGGTAGTTGTAGTACTTGCCGTCAACGTTGACTTGCGGCTCCCAAAAGGCCAGAAAGGCCGGCGTCAGCTTGCCCTTCACGCCGTACTTCTCGACAAAGGGTGTGATGTCGGCGACCAGATTCTGAACGAACGCCGCGCGCGCTCCGGCCAGCGACCAGCCGCCGATGGCCGGGGCATAGACAAAGGTTGGCGCGGTGCCGCCGGAGATGGCAGTCACGATGGCCTGCTGATCCCAGATATTGGCTTCGACCTGCTTGATCGTCACGCCCGGATTAGCATCCAGCCAAGTCTTGAGGGCCTCGGCATAGCCGGCTCTGGCCTGGTTGGCCTTGATGTCTTCTTCGGTCGGCAGCGGCTTGATTGGCCAGCCGCTGGTGGTGATGACGACTTCCGTCACCGGCGCAGCAACAGGTTCGGGTGTTGCAGTTGCTTCAGTGGCTGGCGCGGCTGGTGCAGCCGGCGCGGCTGGCGCGGACGGCGCAGCGCACGCGCCAAGCGTGACGGCGCCTGCGCCCATCACAGCGAACTTGAGAAAGCGCCGTCGCGTAAAAGCGGTCTTCTCTGCACTCATTACACGTACCTCCTGATTTGTGTGAAACGGAGAATGGGTTCACCTTGGAAGGACAGACCTCATCCGAGGTCAGCGATGGGGGTAACCTTCATGGGCTATCTTCTGCGTTTGACCTCCTTTGCTTGACTTCGCGAGTTGGTAACGTTAACATGGGATTATAGGAATGGCCTAATCATTGTCACTTGACTTCGCGAGTTGGTAACGTTAACATGGGATTATAGGAATGGCCTAATCATTGTCAACTGGTTTGGACGTACTTTCAGGTATCTGGCCGGTTCAAAAGGCCAGACCTCGCTCATACACATGCACACTCACTATGACGTGATCGTTGCAGGCGGCGGCCCGGCTGGTAGCACCGTCGCCGCGTTGGTGAAGAAGTACGCGCCACATCTGCGCGTGCTCGTGCTGGAGAAAGAATGCTTTCCGCGCCACCACATTGGCGAATCCATGCTGGCTGGCACCACACCTGTGCTCAAGGAATCCGGGGCGTTCGATGCCGTTGATTCGTACGGTTTCATCGAAAAGCTCGGCGCGGCCTACGTATGGGGCAAAGAGCGCAAGCTGTGGGGCTTCGTCTTCGACCAGCTGATCGAGCAATTGCAGCGCGAGGGTAAGACGCTGCCGAAGGAGTACGTTAAGGCCTGGCAAGTGCGGCGCGGCGAGTACGACCACATTTTGCTGAAGCACGCCGCCGAGATGGGCGCCGAGGTGCACGAGGGCGCGCGTGTGCATCGCATGTGCACCGATCCGGCGACCGGCCGCGTCACCGGCGTCGAATTTAGCGACGACTCAGGTACGCACGTGGTCGAGAGCGCCATGTTCATGGATTGCACCGGCCAGGACGCACTGATCGGTCGAACGCTCAAGCTGCGCGACTACGACGAACGCATGAACAACTATGCGCTCTACGGCTACTGGAAGGATGGTAAGTGGAAGCGCGAATACGTCGGCACGCCCGAGCACTCGCGCATCTTCATCACCACGTCGGCCCGCGGCTGGATCTGGTATATCCCGGTCAGGAAAGACACCATCAGCGTCGGCTTCGTCACCCATCGCCAGACGTTGAAGTCCATGCTGCATGGCGGGCCAGAGGCGCTGTATCTCGAAGAATTACGCGATAACCCCGAGATGCAGGAGTTGCTCGACGGCGCCACGCTGGTGCGCATCGCGCACGACCAGCCGCGCGACGTGATGAGCATCCAGGACTGGTCTTACACCAGCCGCCAGATGGTCGGCCCTGGCTGGGCGATGTGCGGTGACGCGGCGGGCTTCGTGGATCCCATCCTCTCCTCAGGTGCAATGCTGGCGCAAGAGCTGGCGCAGAAAGCCGCCTACACCATTAACTCGGCGTTCATGTCCAGCATCGACGCGCAGATCGCCGCCTACTGGGACTTCTATCAGGACACGTATCGCACCTATCTGCAGGCCTACAAAGACA
>JAIMBB010000044.1 GCA_023511655.1 Anaerolineae bacterium | reverse complement strand
ATGGGCGGGCGGCCACGCAGGGCCGCCCCTACATCACACCCCGCCGCCCGTTGTAGGGGCGACCCTATGTGGTCGCCTGCGCGAGTAGGGCAGCAACAGCCGCCTTCCCGCAGGTATAGGCTAGACTCAAGCAAGCAGCCTGCGGGAGGTTCTTGCCCCTATTCGTGAACGCACCCGGCAGAATCGGTGCGCGTTGGGCGTATGTATGATAGGGCTGTGAATAGTGGTCTGCTCACGTTGACCGTTGCACAACCCGGTCGCCTCGACAAAGCCATTGCGGTACTTCTGCCGATGCTGAGCCGGAGCGCTGCTCAACGCCTGATCGCGCAAGGGCGCGTGCGCGTAGATGACCTTGCCCGCGATGCGGACTTTCGTGTGCAGCCCGGCCAGACGATTGTGGTGGATCTGCCGGAGCCTCTACCGGAAGTGCCGCAGGCCGAGTCGCTCGCGCTCGACATCCTGTATGAAGATCAAAGCGTGATCGTGATCAACAAGCCGGCCGGGATGGTGGTGCATCCGGCGCCTGGCAACCTCAGCGGCACAGTGGTCAATGCTGTGCTGGCCTACGCTCCTGAAGTGGTGACGGTGGGCGACGCGCGCCGGCCGGGGATCGTACACCGGCTCGACAAGGAGACCAGCGGCTTGCTGTTGATCGCCAAACATGAGCCGGCTCTGCGCGCACTTCAATCTCAGTTCAAGGCGCGCACGATCAAGAAGACCTATTTGGCGCTCTGCGTGGGACACGTGTCGCCGGAGCGTGGGGCGATTGACAAACCGATCGGGCGAGACCCAAGCAAACGCCGACATATGGCTATCATCGCTGGCGGGCGCGAAGCGGTGACGCAGTACGTGGTCACCGAGGTTTTCGCCCCACCCGGCGGCCAAGGCGCGGCTTGTTACTCGCTAGTGCGTGCCCACCCGTTGACCGGGCGCACGCACCAGCTACGCGTTCACCTCGCTTCGATCGGCTATCCCATCGTGGGGGATGTGCTATACGGCATGCGCAAGGACGAACTCACGCGCAAACTCAGGCCGCGCCACATGTTGCACGCCAGCGAACTGACCTTCGTTTCGCCGGCCTCCGGGCAAGAGGTGAAAGTTCACGCGCCGCTGCCCGATGACATGCGGCGCGTGCTGGACGCACTCAGTTCTCCTTCAGCGCCCGATCAATGATCTCTTGGGCGACTTTGCTCATCGTGGTGCGACGCGAGCGCGCGGTCATCTGGATGTGATGATAGGCTTCCTCTTCGCCCATGCCGCCTTTCATCAAGATACCTTTGGCGCGTTCGATCAGCTTGCGCGCGGTGAGCTTCTCCTCCAGTTCATCCACTTTCTCGCTCAGGTTGCGGCGTTCGTTGAACGTGGCGATTGCGACGCGCATCGTGCTGATCAGGTCGTCTCGCTTGACCGGTTTGATCAGGTAACCCTGCACCGGCAGCTCGGCTGCCCGGTCGAGCAACGAGGTTTCGTTGTAAGCGGTCAAGATGACGATGGGGATGGGGCGCTGTTTGAGGATTTCGGCGGCCGCTTCCAGGCCATCGCGAAATGGCATGCGCACATCGAGCAGCGCGATGTCGGGCTGCTCGCGTTGTGCCAACGTGACGGCCTCTACGCCATCGGCAGCGCTGTAGACCGTATGACCCAGCTCCGTCAGGATGGTGCGCAAGCCCATGCGAATGATGGACTCGTCGTCGGCGATCAGGACGCGAAGACTCTTATTGCTCATGATGATGACAACTCCGAATTGAAACTCTGTTTGGTGCTCCCACGCGCGAGGGCAACGATAACGCACGCACGCGGCTGAGAGTCGAAGCCCGTCGTGAATCGGGCTATAAACCGGCACTCGTCCTGGAGAATGGGCGGAATTATACTTTTGTCGCGGAATTCGCTCGAATGCTCTTCTCCATTTTGGCTCTTCTCCTCGGCAGCGTCATCGTCTTGCTCGTTTCACGCGATGCCCAACGCGCCCGGCGCGTGCCGGCGCTCAGCGCCGATGAACCGGTGCAGTCCCCACCGACGGTATCCATCGTCATCCCCGCGCGCAACGAGGCGAGCAACATCGCGCGTTGCCTGGAGGGCGCGCTGAGCCAACGCTATACATCCTATGACGTGGTGGTGGTGGACGATGGTTCGACCGACGCGACGCCTCACATCCTGCGCGAATACGCCGGCTGCTTCGCCGATCGCTTGCGCGTGATCGCCGGCCGACCGTTGCCGGAAGGGTGGGTGGGGAAGTGCAACGCTTGCCTGCACGGCGCTCACCATGCGCGCGGCGAGTGGCTGCTGTTCCTCGACGCCGACACCGCTCCACAGCCGGGCTTGCTCGGCGCGCTGCTGTCCTTCGCCGAGCGCGGCCGCTTCGACCTCGTCAGCGTCTTCCCGTTCAATGAGTTGTGCACCTGGTCGGAGCGGCTGGTGTTGCCGGTGTTCTATCAGTTTGCGTTCACTGCCTTCCCCTTGCAGAAGAATCTTTCCATCGAGGCGCCGGCCAACAACGTGATCGCCAATGGTCAGTGCTTGCTGGTCAAGGCAACGGCGTATTGGTCGGTGGGCGGGCACGCGGCCGTGAAGGACAAGGTGCTCGAGGACATCGAGTTTGCCCAGGCGGTGCGCCGCGCCGGTTATCGCGTCGGGCTGGCGACGGCGTTCGATCACCTGCGCGTGCGCATGTACCACAACCTGGGTGAGGTGGTGCAAGGGCTGGGCAAGCATGCCGCCGCCGGCCGGCGGGCCAGCGGATGGCGCGCGTTCTGGGCCGTGTTGCGCATGTCGCTCACGCTGCTGGGGCCGTGGCTGCTGATGGTGGCCGGTTTGCTCCACGCAGCCGCGCAGCCGGCCGAACTATACGTCTGGCTGGCTCCGATCGCTGCCGGACTGGCTGTGTTCGCCCTGCTGTGGTTCTGGTCGGCTCGCTATCGCCGTTGGTACGACTTGCCCGGCTGGATGGCCTTGCTGGCGCCGCTCGGTTGGTTGATCTACCTGGCGATCGTGGTGCGTGGCACGCTGCAGGTCGCCTTCGGACGCGGAGTGACCTGGAAGGAGCGCGTCTATCCCTAGCCGGCCGCTTAGCGCTGCGCGATCGGCAAGTAGACCGCTTGCGAGGGCACGACGACGAAACTTTCCTGTGCCCAGGCGCTATCGCCGAAGCCGTTGCTGGCGCGCACGCGCCATGTGTAGGGCGCCTCCGACGCGGGAAGGTTGCCGATCAACCAGTGTGTGTCCGTAATCCAGCCAAATGCTATCGTATCGGTGAGCACGCCTCCCCATAGCTCGCCGCGATAGGTTGCGCCTTCGGTGCCTTCCCAGCGCAGAACGACCGCCGTGCCGCTCAGCACTACCTGTCCGGTGATCGGCGCGGTGAGGGTCGGCGTGATCGGACCGGGCGGACATGCGCCGCCGCAGGCGCGGATGGATGAGGCGCCGCCGGCCAGCCCCTGTGCCAGATCGCTGAGGTTGCCGAATTGCACCGGGCCGGTCGCTCGTCCGCATTCGCCGTGCAGATTCACCTCGCTGCACACCACCACCCCAACACCGGGATCGAGCTTGAGTGAACGCGCCAGATCGTTTAGCCCGGTCGTTTGCAGGTCGGTGATGGTCTGACTGGCGGTGAATACGTCGCCGGCGAAGTTCGGGCCGCTGTAAAGCGTATAGGTGCCCGTGATGGTCGGCTCGATGCGCAGGCGGCGCGCCGTGGCCCAGGCGGCTCCCGCGCCGTTCGCGCGGGCGCTCCAGTACAGGTCGCGATAGTTCCATGTCGTGCCGATCGTCAACGCGCCGGAGGGCGCGATCGTGTTCGCTTCGGCGATCAGCGTCCCGCCGGACGTCATGTCGGGCACGGTTTTCAACCGCAGCACGTAGCCATCGTGTGCGCAGTTGTTCATGGCCGACCAGGCGAACGAGATGAGCTGGTTGGTGGCGATGAAGCCATGGGCGGGTGTCTGCAACTCAGGGGCGGGGCAGGGCGGCGGGGGCGACGGTGTATCGTCGTTCTGCGAGATGTAGGTCTGTCCGTTCTGGATGCCGTTCCACGGCACCTCGATAAAGTCCACCGGTGCCAGACTGGTGGTCTTTGGCCAGGGGGCAGCGTTGGGGTCGGCGGGGTTGGTCCACGTGGCCGGCTCGCTCGACACCATGAAGTGCACGTGCTTGCCGCAGGCGAAGCCGGTGTCGCCTTCGACGCCTAGTTTCGTGCCATAGCTCACGACGTCGCCCACGTTCACGGGGACGCTGTCGTAGGCTAGATGCACATACCACGAGTATTCGCTGGGCCCGTGCTGCACCACGACCATGTTGGCTTGTTTCCACACCGTGCTGAAATTGCCGCAGGCGCCGGAGTTGCTACTTTCCTTGACGAACACGACCGTGCCGGGCTTGGAAGCGCGCACATCTCCTGCCGCTGCCAATCCTTGAATGTCAAAATCCACCTGGTTGATGTGACCTGTGACATCCTTGCTGAAGGCCCAGGCTGGCAGGCCTTTTGCCCACGGCAGCTTGTGGCCTGTGAAGTTGTTGACACGTGCCGGGCCGTGGCTGACGTGCTGCAGCGGTTGCTCGAAATATGCTCGGGTTGCTTCGTCTGCCAGCGACGCCGGCAGGTTGTGCAACAGCGCATTGAACTCGGCGGCGTTGGCCGGCGATGGGATGACGATCAGCCAGCCGCTGGCTTCGTGGATGCCAATGAGTGGGATAGCTATGTGGGGGGTGAACCCGCCGAAGCCGCTGGCCGGAATCGGCTCGGCGATGGCAAAGGCCCAGGTCGCGTCGAACGTCACCTCGCTCAGGACGTATGACTCGCCCCACGACGCACGAGCATTGAGGCGCGGCAGAACGGCCTCGAAGGCTGCGCGCGGGTCATGGTCCGCTTGGGCGGCGATGCGCGGCGACGCCGACGCGACGAAAAGCGCGAGGGCGGCCAGGAGCGAGACAAGCGGGAAGGGCTTGATCGCGCGTCCGGTCGCTCTCATTTGCTGGGCACCAGGTCGCAGGCTTCGGGAGGCATCCAGTGTGACTCGTGGCCCTCCCACTTGACGTTGCAGCCAATCGGGTTGGTGAGTGGGGTGCGCACGGGTCGTCCGGCCAGATGGTCTTCGAGTGCGTTGGCCAGGTCGTTCACCGTGCTCTTTTCGGCTTCGCGCGGGTTATCCACGCCGCGGCCGGTGTAGATCAGCCGGCGCTCTCGATCGAACACATAGAAGTGGGGAGTGCGCAGGGCGCCGTAGGCCAGCGCGACTTGCTGTGATTTATCGCGCAGATAGACCCACGGGAACCGATGTTCTTCCATGCGCTTGACCATGTGCTCGAAGCTGTCTTCCGGGTAGGTGGTCTCGCTGTTGGCGTTGATGGCGACGAAGCGCACGCCCTGCGGCATGAAGCGCAGCGCGGTCTGTCGCGTCATCTCATCCGAGCCTTTGACGTATGGGCAGTGATTACAGGTGAAGAAGATGACCAGTACCGGGGCGTCGTCAAAATCGGCCAGGCGATACGTTTTCCCGTCGGTTGCGGGCAATTCGAAGTCGGGAGCTTTCTCACCTAATTGAAGCGTGAATGCCATATGTGTAACCTCCTGGATCAATTGTCTAGCCAGATCGTCACTTCGTCCACTGGGCGCCGGTCGCGTGCTTTGCCGGCGTCGGCCGGGTAGCCGAGCGTGAGGAGAGCTTGTGGTTGCCAATCGGCCGGCAGGCCGAGCGTCATCACCACCGTCTCCGGGCAGAACAACGGCGCGCACATCCAGCATGCCCCAAGGCCGAGGTCAGTTGCCTTGAGCAGGATGTTCTGGATTGCAGCAGCTACGGCTTGTCCGGCCATCCAATGCTCGACCTGGTTGCGCTTTGTGTCTGGATACACGTCCATGTCGCGCAGCGTCAGGCAGACCAGGATGCAATGAGAAGCCGAAGTGATGCGCCGGTAGGAGCGGGCCACGTCTTGCTCGATTTGCTCCGGCGTTACCCCATCGCGCGACAGGTCTTCGCGCAGTCGCTCGCCCATGGCTTGGGCCAGCCGGGCGCGCGCCTGGCCGGTGAGCACGGCGAACCGCCAGGGTTGGCGGTTGTGCGGCGATGGCGCGCGCACCGCTGCCTCGAGCAGGGCAATCACCATCTCATGCGCAATCGGCTGATCGGTGTAGCGCCGGATCATGCGGCGTCTGGTGATGGCGTCCATGTGCCTGGCTTAGCGATACAGATCGAGGTGCGCCGGCCGGATGATCTCGGCAGCGCTCCCTGCGCGCGGCGCGAAGTTCAGGCCGCGCATGAGCACGGCCGGCACGCCTTCGGCGGCCTGGCCCATCACCAGCGTGGCGGCGCTGGCCACCATGTCGGCCAGGCCGATCTCGGTGTGTTGTAAGCGATAGCCGAACAAATCCGCGCGCCCGCGCCAGTCCTCGACGCCCGGCATGCCGGCCACGCCGACCGCGACGCCCACGGTGCCGAGCCGATGTGGGCGACCGTGGCTGTCGCAAATCACCACCGGTAGATGGACGCCGAACGTCGCGCTCAACTGCTCGTGCAGGTGCTGTGCAGCGGCGTCTGGGTCACTCGGCATGAGCAGGACGACATCGGGATCGGCTGAGGTGTTGGAGTGGTCCACACCGGCGTTGGCCGAAATGAAGCCGAGCCGATGTCGGGTGATCAGCACGTTCGGCGCGACGCGTGAGACGGCCACCGATTCGCGCAGGATCACCTCGACCAGGCGCGGGTCTTTGTTGGCCGTGGTCGCCAGCTCGATGGCCTGGGCTGAGGGGGCAACCTGGCGCAGGTTGACGAAGCGGCCTTCGGCTTTGGCTATGATCTTCGACGTGATGATCAGCACATCGCGGTCGCGTGGTTGCAGCGGTGCCAGCGCTGCTGCCAGTAGCGCTGCCAGGTCGTCTCCTGGTTGGACGATGGGTAAGCCGACCACCGGCAATAAGCGAAGTCCACCCTCTGCTTTCGACTCTTGACTCACTGCTCCGGCCTCAGCGCTCATCCGGTGATGCGAATCCCGGCCCCCTTGATCTTGTGTCGCTTGTTGATGCCAAGCAAGATGGGGGTGAGACCTTCAACGACCACGGCGTTGTCCAGCGGGCCGGCGTCCCAGGCCTTCATGCCAGCGTCGGCCACCAACTGCATACCCACCTGTTTGGCTGCCTCATCGTTGCCACACACCAGCACGTCACAATCTATTGCGGCATCCAGCTTTTTAAGGTGTGCCGCGGAGATGTTCTGAAAGGCGGTGACTACCTTTGCGCCGTCGCCCAGGATGGCTTGTGCCTCTTTGGAGGCCGAGCCGCCCGGCGGCACCATCACGCGCGTAAAGTCGGTGGGGTTGATCGGCACCGTCACGTCAATCAGGATCTTTCCCTGCAGCGCGTCTTTCACGCTCGTCAGCGTATCCCGGTGAGCTGCATAGGGCACGGTCAGCACCACGACTTCGGCAGCACGCGCCGCGTTGGCGTTGTCCGCGCCGCTGATGCGTCCGTTGCCCAGAACCAGGTTGAGTTCTTCGGCCACGCGCCGGGCTTTCTCGGCATCGCGCGAGCCGATGATCACGTCGTGGCCGGCATTTGCCCAACGCAACGCCAACCCTGATCCTTCTTTGCCTGTGCCGCCTAAAACTGCGATTTTCATGATGCTCCTTCGTTCGTTGTGCTTCCTGCGGTCGGCCGGGGACGTGCCCGGCATCCCGCAATGGTTTGAGCGCCTTGAGTCGTAGATAATACCGCTATGACTCGCCATCCTCTCGTCACCACCGAATGGCTGCAAGCGCATCTCGGCGATGACAACCTGCGCATCGTGGACATCCGCGGCCATGTCATCCCGCCCACCGAACCGCTCCCGCATTACTTCAACCACTACGAAGACTACGTGAAGAGTCATATCCCAGGCGCGGTGTTTGTGGACTGGGTACATGAGATCACCGATCCGGCCGACCCGCGTCATGCGCGCATCGCGCCGCCGGAGCGCTTCGCCGAGGTGATGAGCCGGTGCGGCATCGGTGACGAAAGCTTCGTCGTCGCCTACGACGATGCGGCGGGGATGTTTGCCGCTCGACTGTGGTGGGCGCTCAACTACTATGGCCATCCGCGCGTCGCCGTGCTAGACGGCGGTTGGAACAAGTGGGTTGCCGAGGGGCGCCCGATCACTGCTGCGTTACCGAACATCGCGCCGGCGGTTTTCACGCCACGTCCGCAGCCGGAATGGATCCGCACGGGCGATCAGGTGATGGCCAGGCTGAATTCGTCCACCCGGCTGGTGGATGTGCGTTCGCCACAGGAGTTCAGCGGCCAGTGGTCGCGGGCAAGGCGCGCCGGCCATATTCCCGGCGCGGTGAACGTGCCGCGCCAGTCGTTGGTTGCGCCGGATGGCACGTTGCTGCCGCCCGAAGCACTGCGCGCGCGATTCGCCGAGGCCGGCATAGACGAGAGCGCGCCGGAGATCGTGACCTATTGCAACGCCGGGGTGAGCGCGTCGTTCGGTTTGCTGGCCCTGCGGGTAGCCGGTTTCGATAACAGCGCCAACTACGACGGGTCGTGGAAGGAATGGGGCAACGACGATCACCGGCCGATCGAGTAGCGTGCTGTGCTCATCCGGCCATTAGATCGCGTCGAGCGCGTGCGCCCTGAGCACTTCCAGGTCCACGAACTCCAGCGCGGAGATGTGTGTGGCTTCCAAATCCACGGGCGGCGCACAGCCGGCTTCGTAGGCTTCGATCCAGCGCGTCACGCACACGCACCAGCGATCGCCGGGTTCGAGGCCGGGGAAGTCGAATTCGGGGCGGGGCGTGATCAGGTCGTTGCCCATGGCGTACGAGAACTCCAAAAATTCTCGCGTCATCTGGGCGCATACAGTGTGCAGCCCCAGGTCGCCTGGGCCAGTGTTGCAACAACCGTCGCGATACCAGCCGGTCATCGGCTCGGTGCTACAAGTCTTCAATTCGGTTCCCAAAACGTTTCTGGCTTGCATCATCGGGGTTGGTAACTGGTAATTCAGTCACGGGCATTAGGCGCGGCGCAGTTGCGAAGCTCATTTTCTCAGCTCGACTGTGCCAATGATTCGCCGCAAGGCAGCAAGATTTCGAGGGCCGGAGCCGGGTTTGTGCGCAACGTCAACCGGCAACTCGCCCAGGCCACGCAGCACCAGGCGGCGGATTGCGATCTTGCCGCCCAACACGTTCAGCGTCACGTTCGCTTTGCTGCCGCGGTCGGTCAGCCGGATGGTGCAGGTGCCCCAGGCATGGCCGGTGGACCAAAAGTGACGGCCGGCGATCGGCGCGAACGTCATCGTCTGGATCAGGGCGGAGTAGTGAAAGCCGCTCCATGCCAACACCGCGGCCCAGCTCGCCATCGCCCGCACATAGTGATGCCCGCATTCGGCTTCGTCGAACGGATTGCGCTTCCGTCCGTCATAGCGTTCGCGGATGGCGGCGATTACCTTCAGCCCATTCTCGATCTGGCCTTCGTAGATCATGCCGACAGCCGCAGTGTACTCGAAGCCGGTCATCACTTCGTTGAAATAGGGGAATGGGCGCTTGGGCCGGTGGCCTCTTGGGTAAGTGGCCATCAGCAACCCGCTTTCGTCGCCCAGGACGAAGCTGCGCAGGTGATTGAAATGGCCGTGGAAGCCGCGCCGGAAGTTGTATTTCATGATCGCGCGCAGCGCCTTGCGCACGTTGTCCCGGTTGAGCAGGTAGCCTAACCCGCACACGTGCGCGAAGTACTGCCCGACCAGTTGATCCACCAGGCAGCCGGCGCCCAGTTGCAGCTCCGGCTCCTGCGGCGTGGCAGCGCCCATGCCCACGCGCAGCCCTTCGGCGATGAGCGCATCCGGTTGTGGAGGGCGGATCTGGTGTTCGTAGTATTCGCCGTTGAAAAGATGGGCGTCCATCCAGGCGCTGCCGTTCTCGAACAGGCGCCGGCATTTGTCGGCGAAGGCAATCAGGCTCTCAGCGCTTTCGCCGATTTCTGACTCCTCGCTCCCGGCTTCGGCGGCAAGCCGGGACAGATGGCGCGCCATCTCTTCCATGGCCCGCAATGCGCCCAGATACCACGTGCCCATTTGCGGGTTGGGTCCGTAATACTCGACATCCATGGTGTTGTGCTGGCAACCTTCCATCACGCCGTCCTCGTCGGCATCCCAGCCGCCGGGTCGCCAGCAGAACGTCAGCGCACGCTTTGCGCTTGGCCACAACGCACGCAGAAAATCGTCGTCGCCGCTCAGTTGCCACTCGCGATATAGCTTCATCAGGCAGCCCATCTGCCCATCGGCTGCTGCGTTGATCCACGTCGCTGCCCGGTCGAGTGGCAAATCGGCGCGGAAGCACATCAGCCCGTCGCTGCGCGTAGCGTACTTGAATTCCACCTCGCGCATGGTCCTGGCCAGATCGCCGAACAGGAAAGCCGTTGCTTGTTCATAGTTCCACACATGTGTGCAACTGCCGAAGCAACAGCCGGCCTTGTCGCCGCATCCCTCCCAGCCCATCAGGTGGCCGCTCGCGATGCGGAAGACCGTCTGCGAGCGCAGCGTGCTGAGGTTGAAGAGCGCGGCTTCCTTGATCACCGGCGGCAAATCGCTCTGGACGAAGGCGTTGACAAAGGCGAGCGTGTCGGCTTCCAATTGTGGAAGCTGGGCAGCGACGCGTTCTGCGACGTCCCACGCGTCGACGTACTGCGTGGCGTAGTAGTTGCCCACGCGGTCGGGCTGATCGCGCGTGCCGGTGCCGTAGCTCAGCGAAGGCTCGTTGCGCAGCCCCCATCCGCGCCGGTTAGGAAAGTGCCACGTGAGCAGAAAGGTGACCTCGCGCATCTGGCGCGGCCGGAGTGTCAGCCCGACGGCGAGCGAGCCGATGGGGTTGTTTACCTCGGCCTGCCGTTCTTCCAGCTTCCCATCAGCGGAGAAGTCGTCCCAGTAATCCAGCAAAGAGTCTCCCCAACTCAGGTTGGCCCAGGTGGTGCGATAGGTCACGTTGCGCGTGGCCAGCGCCACCAGCGCAAGCGTGCCCCACTGTTCGGCCTCTGGCGCGACGCCGCGCGAGCGCATGAACAGGCCGCAACCGGCCGCGCCCTCCAGCGTCCGGAATTCGTTGACGTTTTGTGCGTTGTTCTGCTCGCCGGTGTTGATGCGGCTGTCGGCGACGATGCTGCCGTCCTGGCCGATGAAGTTCTCCAGGTTGCCGCACACCGCGACCTCGACGCGCCGGTCGGTTCGGTTGGTCAGCACCAGCCGCAGCACAGCGGCAGGGATGCCGCTGCGGTCGGCGTCGCAGGGGATGAACGGGTTGAAGGCCTGGATGCGTACCGAGACGGGCACGTCGGGATCGGATAGCGTCACCTGGCCGAGCGGGTAGGCTGCTTCGAACGTGCAGCGGCGAAAGCGCGGCAGGCCGTGATTGGGCAGCGGACAACCGAACGCGCCTTCATAATCACGAGGATCAATTGCCCCTTCCAGGCAGCGCGTCACGGCAGGTTGGCCCGGCCGGCGAGCGTAGAGTGCGAAGAAAGCCTGGCGCGGTTTGAAGCCCTTGGCTGGCCGATTGACGATTTCCCAGTCGCGCAGGTCGCCGCGGCCGCCCAGCGAGATCGTGCCGGTGCCGATGCCGCCAATCGGCATCGCGATGCGCGCGAGGTGATCTTGGTCGTAACGGGTGAGGGTGGGCCAATGCAATCGCTTCATGACAGTGCGCATGTTGGCACGGCCGGCGGTTTGGCGCAAGCGGCGGCGTGGGCGAAGGCACTGCCTTCGCCCACGCGAGCAACCTGCAGGAGGTTTTGCTCCATGCGTGAATGCACCCTGATGAATTTGAATCGGGTGGGCATGTTAGAATGGATGTTCGAGTGGGGCGAAAAACGCATCGTTGAGTACATCAATCTATGGCAGACACAGTTCCAGTTGCAACCAAACAGGAATACGGTGCCGGACAGATACAGGTGCTGGAGGGCCTCGAGGCGATCCGAAAACGGCCTGGCATGTACGTCGGCGGCACCGACAGCAAGGCCATGCATCACCTTGTATATGAGGTGGTGGACAACAGCGTGGACGAAGTGCTGGCCGGCTATTGCGATCGCATCGAGATCACCATCCACAAGGACGAAAGCGTCACCGTGCAGGACAATGGCCGCGGCATCCCGACCGATATCCATCCCACCTTCCGCAACAAGGCGGGCGAGAAAGTCAGCACCCTGGAGGTGGTGATGACCAACCTGCACGCCGGCGGCAAGTTCGGCACCGGTGCCTACACGGTGTCCGGCGGTTTGCACGGCGTCGGCGTAAAGGCCGTGAACGCGTTGTCGAAGTGGCTGGTTGCTGAAGTGAAGCGCGATGGCAAGGTCTACCGGCAGTCCTATCAGGAAGGCCGACCCACCGGCAAGGTCGAGGTAGTGGGCAAGACCAGGGAGAAAGACACCGGCACCAAAGTCACCTTCCTGCGCGACGATACCATCTTCATCGAGGACAACTCCTACAAATTCGACGTGCTGGCGCAGCGCTTCCGCGAGATGGCCTTCATCACGCGCGGGGTGACCATCGTCTTCCGCGATGAACGAGATGATCGCGAGATGACTTTCTACTTCGAAGACGGCATCAGCGCGTTCGTCCGCTATCTGAACCGCAATAAGGAGACGCTGCACCCCGTCGTGTCGGGCGACCGCAAGGTGGGCAATATCGGTGTCGAGTTTGCCATGCAGTACACCGATGCTACAGCGCAGAGCGAATTCTACTTCGCCAACACCATCAACACGCCCGACGGCGGCACACATCAAACCGGCTTCCGCAGCGCCCTCACCCGCAGCCTGAACGACTACGCGCGGAAGGCCAACATCCTGAAGGAGAAGGACCCCAACCTCGATAGCCGCGACACGCTCGAGGGCCTCACCGCCATCGTCAGCATCAAGCACCCCGAGCCGCAGTTCGAAAGCCAGACCAAAGTCAAGCTGATGAACACCGATGCCAAGACGGCCGTCGAGCAAGTGGTGCGGGAGACGTTGATGGAATTTCTGGAGCAGAACCCGCGTGAGGCGAAAGCCATCATCGAAAAGTGTCTGGTTTCGCAGCGCGCCCGCGAGGCGGCCAGGGCAGCGGCTGAACTGGTCAAGCGCAAGAGCGCGCTGGAGAGCGGCACGTTGCCAGGTAAGCTGGCCGACTGTTCGGAGCGCGACCCGGCCAAGTGCGAACTGTTCGTGGTCGAGGGCGATAGCGCCGGCGGCTCGGCCAAGCAGGGCCGTGACCGGCACTTCCAGGCCATCTTGCCGTTGTTCGGTAAGATTATGAACACCGAGCGCGCCCGCCTGGACAAGATTCTGCAGTCGGATGCCATCAAGGCCCTCATCAGCGCCATCGGCACCGGCGTGGGCGATCAGTTCAACCTGGACAACCGCCGCTACGACCGCATTGTGCTGATGACCGATGCCGACGTGGACGGCAGCCACATCCGCACGCTGTTGCTGACGTTCTTCTTTCGCTATATGCAACCGCTGGTCGAACACGGCCACGTCTATATTGCGCAGCCGCCGCTCTTCCGCATCGAGGTGAAGAAAGGCAACAAGGAAGTGCGCTACGTATATAGCAACGAGGAGCGCGACCGCTTCTACGCTGAGTTGAAGAAGCGCGGTCTGGATGTGAGCAAGCCGACTGACGTCGTCACCCAGCGCTACAAAGGCTTAGGCGAGATGAACCCGGAGCAGTTGTGGGAGACCACGATGGACCCTCAACGGCGCACCATGTTGCGAGTGACGGTGGAAGATGCGGCCGAGGCGGATCGCACCTTCGACATGCTGATGGGCAACGCCGTCCCGCCGCGGCGGGCATTTATCACCCGCCATGCGCGCGAGGTGCAAAACCTGGACATCTGACCGTGCGATAAGACCGTGCGATAAGATTGTGGGCGAGCGAAGGGGCTCGCCCACGAACTTCCTGAGAGATGGCAACAGTCGAGAAATCATCCGACGATTTGCTGTATGCGGTGTTGCGTTCGCCGCGCCTGGTCCAGTTGCGCGACCGAATCGAGATGGCGCTGGAGGAAGAGCGGGTCAAGCGCGAGCGGTTTTATGAGACCGTGCGCGAAGACCAGAAGGCTGAGTTCATCAACGGGGAGATCGTGGTGCAATCGCCCGCCAAGCTACGCCATACTGACGTCAAGGATGACTTGCTCACCTTGCTGAAGACCTTCATCAAAGTGCGTGGCCGAGGCTTTGTCGGTGCAGAGAAGATGCTTATCTCGCTCTCGCGTAACGACTACGAGCCCGACATTTGTTACTTCGCCGAGGCCAAGGCTAGACTGTTCACCGGTGATCAAACCCGCTTTCCTGCGCCTGACCTCATCGTCGAAGTGCTCTCGCCTAGCACCGAGCAGGTTGACCGGACGATCAAGTTCGAGGACTACGCTGCGCACGGTGTAGGCGAGTATTGGCTGGTCGAGCCGGAGACGGAAACGGTGGAACAGTATGTACTCGTGCAAGACCGCTACGAGCTGGCGATGAAGTCACGGACAGGCACGCTGGCCAGCGTCGTGATCCCGGGCTTCGAAATACCGGTGCGGGCCATCTTCGACAAAGACGAAAACCTCCAGGCGTTAAAGCGAATCCTTGTTTGATCGCGTCAAACCGAATAACCATGATCCATAGCAAAAATGGCATCCATCAGATCGGTCTGACGGGCATTCGTCAGACATGGAATCCTTCGCCGGCGCGCACGATCGAAATTGCCATCTGCCGGGGCGAAGGGCAACTGACGGACGGCGGCGCTTTCCTCGCCATCACCAGCCCGTTTACAGGCCGTTCGCCCCACGACAAATTCATCGTCCAGGAGCCCTCCAGCGCGGACAAGGTGTGGTGGGGCAAAGTGAATCAACCGCTCGATCCCGCCAAGTTCGAGGTGTTGGTGCAGGACGTGAAGGCATACCTGAACACCAGGGAACTTTTTATCCGCGACGTGCATGCCGGCGCCGACCCGGCCCATCGTCTGAACGTGCGGCTGATCTCGGAGAGCGCCTGGCACACCCTGTTCGCCTACAACCAGTTCATCCGACCCTATCCGGCCGAGCTGGCCGACTTCGAGCCGAATTTCACCATCCTGCACGCGCCGGAGTTTCACCCCGACCCGCAGCGGCATGGCACCCGCAAGCCTCCGAGCGGCCCGACTGCTGTGATCGCTTTGAACCTAGCTCAACGCCTGGTGGTCATCGCTGGCACCCGCTACGCCGGTGAGATCAAGAAGAGCGTCTTTACGGCGATGAACTACCTGTTGCCTTTGGCGGACGTGTTCCCGATGCATTGTGCGGCGAATGTCGGCCCGGCTGGCGACACCGCGTTGTTCTTTGGCTTGAGCGGCACTGGCAAGACCACCCTGTCGGCCGATCACAAGCGGGCGCTGATCGGTGATGACGAGCACGGCTGGAGTGCCAATGGCATCTTTAACTTTGAGGGCGGCTGCTATGCCAAGGTCATTCGTCTATCTAAGGAGTCCGAGCCGGAGATCTACGCTACCCTTAGCCAGTTCGGCACAGTGCTGGAGAATGTGGTGATGGACCCCGATACGCACCAGCTCGACCTGGATAGCGAGGCCATCACCGAGAACACGCGCGCGGCCTATCCCATTCACTTCATCTCGAACTTCATCGCCACCGGCACGGCCGGTCATCCGCGCAACATCATGTTTTTGACGGCCGATGCTTTCGGCGTGCTGCCGCCCATTAGCAAGCTCACCCTGGAACAGGCGGTGTATTTCTTCCTATCCGGCTACACGGCCAAGCTGGCCGGCACGGAGCGCGGCGTGACCGAGCCGCAGGCCACGTTCAGCACCTGCTTCGGCGCGCCATTCATGGTGCACTTTCCCACCGTCTATGCTGAGATGTTGGCCGAACGACTCAGGCAACACAAATGCACGGTGTGGCTGGTGAATACAGGCTGGAGCGGTGGACCCTACGGCGTTGGCCATCGCATGAAGATTGCCCACACGCGAGCGATGGTGACGGCAGCGTTGGACGGCACGCTGAGCGCCGTGCCCACGCATTCCGATCCGGTGTTCGGCGTCCATGTTCCGGAATACTGCCCTGGTGTGCCGAGCGGCGTGTTGCAACCGCGCGATACTTGGGCCGATAAAGATGCCTACGACGTCAAGGCGCGTGAGCTGGTGGCGAAGTTTGCTGAGAATTTCAAACAATTCGAGGCTAAGGTCACCCCGGCTATTGCGGCAGCGGGTCCGCGCATCGCGGCTACGACCTGAGCGAGGCGATGCGCGGCGTCGCCGTCTTCCCCGCGCATCGCATATCGCCTATTGCACCAGGAAGGTCTCGAATTGCCAGATGTCTTCGTCGTGTGGGCGGGGACGCCCGTAGTGTTCGAACGGGTCGTTCCACTGTTTGAGCGGCGTCCAATCGGTATGCATAGATGGCACGGGGCCGAGGTAGGGATTGGCGACTTCGAGGATTTCTCGGTGTGGCAGGTTATCCGGCACACATAGCCCTTTGCACGGATTTTTGATCAACCAGACCAGCGCGCCAAGCACGGCAGCGGCGACCTGCAAGGTAGTGGCGTTCTGGTGCGGCACCAGCCGACGCGCTTCGTGGATGTCGAGCTGCGAACCGACCCACCAGCCGTTCAGGTCGTGGCCGAGCAACAGCACGCCCAACTCGTCCTTGCCGCCGATGATCTCGTCGTTCATGATGCGCACCCGCGGCTGCAGGCGGTAGTGATTCATGCGGAACTCGTGCAACGACGCGATGGCGGCATCGGTTGGCAGGTAGGCGTAATGCACCGTGGGGCGATACACCGGCACGCCGTCCTCCCACACGGTGAGGTAATCGCTGATGGTGAACGCCTCGCCGTGGCGGATCACCATGCCGATGATGTCGCCGCCCGGCACCCACGAGCGCACCCAGGTGTTGATGCCCATCTGGCTCAGGCAGATCTGGTTACCCGGCCCGTAGCTGTGCTTTTGCGCGCCCTCAGGCAGCCGGCGTTCGTGCGTTCCCCAGCCCATCTCGGCCGGCGCTGTGCCTTCCTCGCGCAGGCCTTCTACCGACCAGGTGTTCACGAACTCGTTCACCGCCTTGGGTTTGTCGGTGATCTGCGTGTCGCGTTCCGAGATGTGGATGACTTTGGTGCCGGTCAGCATCGCCAGCCGGGGATAGTCGGCATCGGCGAGACATTGCTCCAGCGCGTCTTCCCGCTCGCGGTGCGTGCCGCGCCGCAGGATGGCTTGTGCTACGTCTTCCAGGCCGATTTTTACCCAGTGCGATACCAGGCCGGGGTTTGCGCCGTGTTCGACGATGAAGGTGGCCCAGGGGTCGCTCCATCGAGCAGCTTGCTTACGCAACGCCATATGACGCACATAGAGCGTGCGTTCGGTGGGATGCTGATTGTCCGCGCCGGCGTATGGGTCCCACAATTCTACGGAGGTGTTGATGTACCCGACGTGGTTATCGTGACACCAGCGCATCAACGACAGCGTTTCGACGTTCCAGGCCAGGTCTATCAACACATCGCCCGGGCCTAGGTAGCGCGATAGCGTCTGGGCGTAGTTGTTGGTCGTGACGTAGTCCTGCACGAACTGGCCACCTGCGGCGATCACATCGGCGCTCGCGCTGCGCAGGTCTTCGAAGTCCATCACCGTAAGCTTGGTGAAGTCCATGTCAATATGCCTCAGTACCAGAGGTTGGAAGCATCGCGAAACTGCCCCGCAGCCCAAGATCAAAATACGTCCACCAAAAGGGATTTTCATTGAAGACGTTCTCCTTTTTTACGATTCACACGGCTCAGATAGGTGCAGTCCCGCGCCTGGGTGTTCTGCACCGGGCCGACCCAACGAACGGCGCGTAATGATACGCATTTTTGAAGATTCGTCAGCCCCGTTTGTTTCCTTCATCGGTTAGAATCGCCTCGCTCGTGCAACCTTCTGCTTCCGTTTCCGCGCGCTCTACGACGAGCGAGTTTTCGGTTCAAAGAGAATGGCAGTCCGACCGGCGCAGTCCGGTGCGCTGGGTGTTCTCCCATATCTGGCGCTACAAGATCTATCTCCTGGGCATCCTGATAGGGTCGTTGGGCAACGCAGGTGGCGGTGCATTGATGCCGCTTTTCGTAGGGCGTGCCTTTAATGCGGTGACTGCCCAGCCACCCGATCTCTCAGCGCTCGGTGGGGCGGCGCTCCTGATCATTGCCTCGCAAATCGGCCGCGCCATTTTGCAACTGGGGCGCAATTTCTCATCCGAGATCATTGGCCAGCGCATCGAGCGCGACGCGCGCGACGAGCTCTACACCAGCCTGATCGGCAAGAGCATGTCGTTCCACGATCGGCAGTCCATCGGCGACATCATGGCGCGCGCCACCAACGATGTGCGCGAAGTCAATCTGCTGATGAACCCCGGCGTCAATCTGGTGGTGGGCTCGGCGGCATTCCTGATCTTTCCACTCATCATCGGCCCGCGCATTCATCCGCAGCTCATCGCGGTGCCGATGTTCTACGTGGTCGCGTATGGATTGGCTGTGGTCTACTACCTGCGCAAGCTGGCCCCGACCACCGAGCGCGTGCGGCGTGCTTTCGGCCAGATGAACGCCGTCCTTGCCGAGTCCATCGAGGGTGTCGAGACCGTGAAGGGCGCCGCCCAGGAGGAGCGCGAGGTGGCGCGCTTCCGCGGCATGGTAGATGCCTGGCGCACCGCGCTGGTGAAGCAGGGAGATGTGGAGTCGTTGTATTTGCCCTCCCTGGTCTTCGGCGTGACGATGGCGCTGGGCTTGTTGCACAGTTTGCTGCTCTACCAGGCCGGTGCGATTAACGTCGGCGACGTGGTGGCCTACAACGGCGTGTTGATGTTCCTGCAGTTCCCTACCTTTGCAACGCAGTTCGCCTACCCACAGGTATCGTCCGGCCTGGCCAGCGCGCGGCGCATCCTGGAGCTGATGAACGCCGAAACGTCGCTCGATGAGAACAAAGGCGGCTACGCCGGCCGAATCCGCGGCGAGGTCGAGTTCGACCGCGTCACCTTCAGCTACGGCAGGGATGAGCGACCGGCGTTGCGGGAGGTCTCGATTCGTGTGCAGGCTGGCCAGACCGTCGCCATCGTCGGCCAGACCGGCGCTGGCAAGAGCACGTTGACCAAGCTGATCAATCGCATCTACGACGTGGATGACGGCTGCGTGCGCGTGGATGGCGTGGACGTGCGCGCATGGGACCTCGATGCGCTGCGCCGGCAAATTTCCACCATCGAGCAGGATGTCTTCCTGTTTTCGCGCACCATCGCCGAGAACATCAAGTTCGGTTGCCCCGATGCCACCCAGGCGGAGATCGAGCAGGCAGCCAGAGCCGCACAGGCGCACGACTTCATCCTGTCTTTCAAGGATGGCTACAACACCATCGTCGGTGAGCGCGGCGTGACGCTTTCCGGCGTCCAGCGCCAACGCATCGCCATCGCCCGCGCTTTCCTGGCCGATCCGCGCATCCTCATTCTGGACGACTCCACCAGCGCAATTGACAGCGCCACCGAAGACCTGATCCAGCAAGCCATGTTCCGCGTGGCCCAGGGGCGCACTACCTTCCTGATCACCCATCGCCTGTCTCAAATTCGCTGGGCGGATTTGATCGTCGTGCTCAAGCAGGGGCGCGTCGTCGCTTGCGGATCGCACGATGACCTGATGCGTGAATCGCCGGACTATCGCGCGATTTTCGTCGGCGATGATGGGAGAGCAGCGAGGAAGTTCACTGCACGAGCGCTCCTGGCTCACGATTCCCGAGACCAGAGGCGAGCGCCGGAAGCTGGGGGTGGGGGCTAGCCATGTTCATGGGATTGGCTGCCGAGAAGTACGATCGGCAATACAGCGACCGACAGTTGCTCCGCCGCATGGCGGCCTATTTCGCGCCCTATCGCCGTCGCCTGCTCAGCCTGGCGCTGGTGATCCTGTCTATCACTGCAATCGGGCTGGTCAGCCCGCTGCTGATCGCGCGGGGCATTGACCTGGTCGGCGTTCAGCCCAACTCGGAGGCGATTGTGGCTTTGTGCCTGGGTCTGTTGGTCCTGGCGGTGGTCAACTGGTTCTGCAACCGGGCGCGCCGTCGTATGACCGTCCGCCTGATTGCCGACGTGATCGGCCAAATGCGCGATGATGCCTTTCGCGCCACCATTCACCACGACATGGCTTTCTTTGACGAGTTCCAGTCCGGCAAGGTCATCGCGCGCATCACCAACGATACCCAGGAGCTATCGCAGGTCACGGTGCTCATTTCGGACCTGATCAGCCAGTTCACCATCTTGTTCGTGTTGGTGATCGTGCTGTTCACGATTTCGTGGCAGCTCACGCTGGCTTTGTTGGTGATGGCGCCGGTGGTGGTCTTCTTTGGCTGGGCCTTTCGGCGCGTGGCGCGCATCGTCACGCGCTCTGGCTTCCGGGTAATCGCCGAAGTCAACGGCGCCATCCAGGAAGCGGTAGCGGGCATTCGCGTGGCCAAGAGCTTCCGCCAGGAACAGGCCATCTACGACCGTTTCCGGCAAATCAACCGGCGCTCCTACGAGGTGAACCTGCGGCGCGGTTTTGTGCTGTCGAACGTCTTCCCGACCTTGAACGCCATGGGCGGCATCGGCACGGCGATCATGACCTATGTGGGTGGCCTCGCGGTCGTGGGTGGCGCGGTATCGGTCGGCGCCTGGTATCTGTTCATCATCAGCCTGGAGCAGTTCTGGTTTCCCATGACCAACATCGCCTCGTTCTGGAGCCAGATCCAGGGCGGCCTGTCGGCTTGCGAGCGTATCTTCGCGCTGATGGATGCGGAGTCGTCGGTGAAACAAGTCGCAGGTGCAGCAGCGAGCTTGGCTGGCCGCGGCTCTCCCCCGACGATTTTGAGAGGCGAGGTCGAGTTCCGGCGCGTGGACTTTCGATATAACGCGCAGCAGCAGGTGTTGCGAGACTTTTCGCTGCGCATCGCGCCCGGCGAAAGCGTGGCGCTGGTCGGCCACACCGGCGCGGGCAAGAGCAGCATCATCAAGCTCATCACGCGCTTCTACGAGTTTCAAGGCGGAGAGATCCTGATTGACGGGCGCGACATTCGCAGCTTTAACCTGACCGATTACCGCAGACAACTCGGGCTGGTGTCGCAGACGCCGTTTTTATTCAACGACACCGTGCTGAACAACATTCGCTACGCGCGGCCCGACATGAGCGATGCGGCTGTGGAGGCCGTCGCCCGGCGAATTGGCGATGGCGAATGGATTGAAGCCTTGCCTGCCGGCCTGCACACCCTGGTAGGCGAACGCGGCCAGCACCTCTCGATGGGGCAGCGACAGCTCGTCGCCCTGGCCCGCGTGCTGGCTCAGCATCCGCCCATCTTCATCCTCGACGAGGCGACCGCCAGTGTGGATCCGTTCACCGAACGACAGATTCAAGCCGCGCTCGACCTGATCCTGGCAGACAGCACCTCAATCTTGATCGCCCATCGGTTGTCAACTGTCAGGGCGGTGGATCGCATCGTCGTGCTCGACCACGGCCGGATCATCGAGGAGGGCGATCACGATGCGCTGATGGCACGCGGGGGCCATTACGCAACGCTCTACGACACCTATTTCCGCCACCAGTCGGCCGATTTCAACGCCGAGCTGTATCGGCGGATGAAGGCATAGCGGCCGGCGGTGTGCTGCTCAGCGCCACTGCGCATACGGCGATGCAGCGATGATGCCTGTCGTCGGCCGCAGCGTTGGTGTCGCGCTGGTGATCGTGGCGTTGGGGTTGTTGTTCCCCAGATAGTTGATCAACGTCGTCCGGTCGGCCGGGTCAATGGCCCGGCCGATGAAGCGTTCGATCAGCCGATCCACTGCTTGCGTCGCCGTGGTCGGCGCGCCGATCAATGCGTCGAGCGCGGAGTTGGCCGGCGCGCTGTTCGTCTGCGTCTGGTCGCCGAAGTATCGGCTGACGAGCGCGTTGGCCACCGTCCAACGACCGAACACCTGGTTGGTGTTCCACCACGCGATGCGCACATCCGGCAGGCCGGTCGGCGCGGAGAACTCGAACAACGTCTGGCCCAGCATCTCGATCTGGCCTTCGAAGAAGCGCGCGCCGAGCGGATTGCTCCAGTCATCGGGCAGGAAGTTGATCATCGCCGTCAACCCCATCGCGCGCATGGTGGAGATGAAGAATTCGAACGGCCGCTTGATCTTTTGGCCCCAGCTTTGGGCGAACTTGGGGTGCAGCAAGATGGCACGCAAGGTTGTCCGAATGTCGCCGTGCGACGACAGAAACGCCTGCGCGCCGGCCTCTACCGCGTCCGGGCAAAACACATCGGGGAAATCGCTGATGAAGCGCCGGCACAGTTTGAATGCGATGAAGTAGGCCGTGCTGGGATGCGCGGCCAGGATGTCCAGCAACATCTCGCCTTGCTCGATGCCGCCGTAGGGGAAGTGGTAGTAGTTGTCGTTGCCCAGCCACAATCGCTTCTCCGGCCAGTGGTGCATCGGCCATAACCGCCCATCGTTGAAGCGAAATTCTTCGTTGGGCGAATTCATCGTCGTCCATCCGCTCAGGATTTGTGCAGCAGCGTGCACGTCTTCTTCGGTGTAATTCGGCTTCTTCAGGTAATCGGGCCCGGGCACCCGGCTGTAGCTACCCATCGTGTGCAGCTCCATCAGCTCGCGGGCGTAGTTCTCGTTGGGATTGTTGCCGTCGCTGTACGTGTTGCTGAGGAAGTGCAGCATGCTTGGGCTCTTCGCGCTGGCGCCGATCAGATCGCGGAAATTCCCCAGGGCGTGCTGGCGGATGACGTGGTGATCTTCCCAGTATTTCAGGTGGCTTTGGAAGTTCGTTTGCAGATGGTTGGTCCAAAAATCCACCATCACCTCGAACAGTTGGCGCTTACTCAACAGCGCGCGCGCATAGGTCACCGTCCACAGGTGGCGTTGTAAATTGCCATTCGGCCAACCGTTGGCGGCGCGATTGGCCGCGCGGTACTGCTCGATCTCGGCCAGTGTGGCGTCGGTTGGAGGCACGGTGGTGCCTTGAGGATCGGTGCGGGCGATGCTGGCGATGTAGGCCTCGCAGGCTGCGTCGTCAATGGATTCGTAAGCCAGTTGCTGGTCCACGAACGCCGTCAGGTCGAAGCTGCCCATCGCGGCCAGATCTTCGGGGCGGGGGCCGAAGCATAGCCGGTTGTAGGCCAGCCGCGCCAGCGAAGGCGCAGCGCCAGGTGGTGCAGAAGGGGTCAGTGTGTTCATCGTCTCACCAGTGGCAACATCACCCTGGGGGTGAGCATCACGCTCGTATCGCCGTAGGTGGCGGTGTAGATGCGCGGCGAGCGACCGTTGCGTCGGTCGGGGAAAGCCACGATGTAGCGTTGCCCGAGTGGGTCGAATGCAACGGCGCCGGCGCTGTCTCCGCCATACCACGTGCCGAAATACATGTCTGGGCGGGCCCAGGCCGTGCTGTTATCGCCCAGCGCTGTGCTCGCTATCACTGCGCCGTTGCTGACTAACGCGGCGTAGAAGCTATATGCGCCGCCGACCCGGCTGGGATAGAGCACCATGACCTCGCCACCCGAGCCGATAGCCAGGGCCGGCCGGCTGGAAACGTCGTTGTGGTAGACCGAGTCGTTCTGGGCTACGGTCAACCCGACGCGCAGCGGTGCGCTCCATGTGGCACCGCCGTCGCCCGAGGTGGCGTAGAAGATATACGAGTCGTGGGGCCAGGCATCGGGCGGGTTGCGCAAGGCGCATCCTGCCCAGACGATGTGCATGCGGTTGGTTGCGTCGGCGCGAATCTGCGGGTGTCGCTGGTAGCACCAGTCGGAATTCACATTCGGGCTGACCTGCGCGTAACTCCAGCCGCTGCCGGTTTGGATGTTGCGCCTGGCGACCATCAGGCGTTCTCTGCCGTTGGCGCCCCATTGGCTCCACGCCACGGCGAGGTTGCCGTTTCCGTCCAGGGCGACGGAGGAGCGCAGGATCCATTCCGAAAAGGGTTGTTGCAGCACAGGGACAGGTGTGCTCCAGCCGCTGCCGGTGTTCCAGGTGGCGTACAGTTGCACCTGGCCGGCGTTGTCGCGGTAGCTCCATGCCACGGCGATGGCGTTGCCGTTTGCGGCGATGGCCGGTGCGTGGCGGGAGCGGGTGTCGGTTTCGCTGCCCGTCAGGCGGACCGGGTCGGACCAGCCGTTATTCGCATAGGCACTGTAGTAAATCTGCCTCTCATGAGGCCAGACATACTCACTCCAAACAGCATGTACCCGTCCGCCGCCCGCTGCGATTTCGAAGCCCTCAGAGCCGATGTCTCCGCCACGGTTGGCACGGGTAGGGAAGGGGGCCAAGGGCGTCCAGGCCGTCGCCGACGGCAACAGCCTCGTCAGCCAGATTTGCTTGTGCCCGGCGCGTTGGTCAAGCATGGCCGCATACGTCGTCCCGCCGTCGCTGGCCAGGGCAGGCGCCATCTGATAGGGCTCGCGGGACTGAGCGTCGTTGAGTCGGACGGCGTCGCTCCAATCGTTGCCGTTCCAGCTTGCCGTGAACACGTCGGCGTCGCCATTGCGGCTATCTTGCCAGGCCAACCGAACTGTGCTGCCGGCTGCAGCAAGCGTTGGCGCGATCTGCATGCCAGGTTGAGTGACCGCCGGTGTTTCAGCCCAGCCGCTGCCGTTCCAGCGGGCCGAGTAGATGTCGGCATTAGCCGATCCGTTGCGGTAGTCCTGCCAGGCGATGAACACGCCGCCGTCTCCCGCAGCAATGGATGGATGGGTCGAGCGCGCGCGAGGCGGCCCGGCATCCACCCGTTGCGGCGTGCCCCAGGCGCTGCCCGTCCACTGCGCGGCGTAGATGTCGCCCGGCGCCGTTGCCGAGCCGATGCGATTCTCCCATGTCGCATAGGCAACTCCATTTGGCCCAATCGCTACTGCCGGGTTCACTGCAGAATCGCGGCTACCTGGACTGGCATCACCGCTCAAATTGCGATTCACTCGAACGTTGCCTGACCAGCTTTGTCCGCCATCGTAGCTGAAGCTGGCGTAGACGCGGGGGAACTCCGCGCCGCGCTCGCGCGTGTCCTCCCACACAACCGCTACGGCGTTGCCCAGGCGCGCCACTTTGGGACGGCGCTGATCGCCCGGACCGTTGTCGTCGTTGACCCTGACGTTCGGGAAAGCGCACGTCATCGTGTTGCCGTTGCATGTCTCGGCGTAGATGTCGCTGCCTTCGCTATTGCCCTCGTGGGTGAAGTTGCGAAAGTCCTCCCACACAATGACGAGATTGCCGGCCCCATCACCGGTGAGGTGCGGGTGACGGGCGATCATGTGCCATTCGCTCATCCCGGCGGTCACCTGCGTGTGCGAGAGCCATTTGCCGGCGCTCACGTCATAGCGCGCCAGAAAGATGTGCTCGCCGTCCGAGTAGGCGATGAAGGCGCGCCCGCTTGGCTCCACGAAGACCGATGCCCCGTGCGCCCGCCGCGCGTCGAAGTGCGGTCCGAGGTTGGTCACGCGCGCCTCTGGCGACTTGTTGCCGTTGACGAGCGCAGCAGCGTAGATGTCGGGGATGGCGTTGCGCGAATCCGTCCAGGCGACGAAGGCAGTGTTGCCGCTCACAGCGACGGCCGGCGCGCTCTGCAGGGCAGGCGCGGTTTCCGCGGAGATCGGCCTGACGGCCGACCAAGTCCGCGCCATCACGGCCTGCGGAGCAGCGTCCTGAGCGCGCGTCGGCGATGCGGAAATCAGACCGCCCGCGATGCATATCAGCCCAAGCACAAACCGGAAGATGATTCGACTCATGGCCTGGTGTTACCTGGGCACGGCGATGCCCATGCCGCCGGCGAAGTTGAACCCCGGAAAGATCACTTCGTTGACCTTCTGGACGCTGACGTTCATCCGATCCGTTAGCACGTCGGCGATCACGCGGCGGTAGTCGGTGGTGATGTGCAACCCGTCGTTGAAGCCGAAGTGCTTCAGGCCGGGCCACTCGCCGTAGATT
>JAIMBB010000043.1 GCA_023511655.1 Anaerolineae bacterium | reverse complement strand
ACAGAGTCCGTTTTAGCGCCTAACGCGCTTTGAGCGCGTTAGGCGCTGAGCTATGCTCCGATAGGGTAGGCAGTTACGTATCCGCTTCGTTTAGCAGTCGCTCGACCAGGCGGCGGTATGCCGCCTGGCCATCCATCTCTCGCTCGCTCAACCGTTGTGCAGTGGACAGCGACGCTAGAAAGTTGATGCCGCCCTTGTCCATGATGGCCTTGTAACTCGTGGCATCCGGCGGCAGGGCCAGGCGGTCGAGTTCCGCTTGCAGGGTCAGGCTGACGTAGGGTGTGGTGTTGATCAGGACCGGGATGCGATAGGTGGGGTTTGGCTCGCCAAACGGGCCGACCCGCGGCGCGATGCAGAAGAGAATCATAGCGACTGCGTCGAGTCGCAAACAAGAATCCCGACTTCCACGAAGTCGGGATTCAGCAAGCTAAGCCATCCGCTTCTCGCGCTCTCGCTTGGCCACCACCGGCTTGATCAGCGGTGCGCCTGTGTCATATTCGATTGCCGCCTCGATGAACGCCTTGAACAACGGATGCGGGCGGTTGGGGCGGCTCTTGAACTCGGGGTGGAACTGGCTGCCCAGCATGAACGGGTGGTCGCGCAGCTCGCAAATCTCCACCAGTCGGCCATCGGGCGATAGGCCGCTGAACACCAGGCCGGCGGCGCCCAGCGACTTGCGGAACTCGTTGTTGAACTCGAAGCGATGGCGATGGCGCTCTTGCACCGTGACTGCGCCGGCCGACGGGTCGCCGTGCAGGCCGTTGGCGACGCTCGGTCCGAATGACTTGTCCCGGCCCGGGGCGCTCGTGTAGGCGCGATAGGCGCGCGTGCCCGGGGCAAGTTGACACGGATATACGCCCAGGCGCATCGTCCCGCCCATGTCCGCGATGTCGCGCTGGTCGGGCATCAGGTCAATCACCGGATAGGGTGTGGTGTGATTGAACTCGGTGCTGTTCGGTTCGCGGCTGTTCAGGACGAAGCGAGCGAATTCGATGCACATCACCTGCATCCCCAGACACAGGCCGAGATAGGGCACGTCGTTCTCGCGGGCGTATTTGGCGGCAATGATCTTGCCTTCGATGCCGCGGTAGCCGAAGCCGCCCGGCACCACGATGCCCGCCACGCGTTCCAACCGTTCCAGCCCCTCGCCTCGCTCGAGCGCTTCGCTGTTGATCCACGACAGTTGCACATCGCGCCCGCACGCCACGCTGGCGTGATAGAGCGCTTCGCGCACGCTGATGTAGGCGTCGTGCAACTCGACGTATTTGCCGACGATCGCGATGTGCAGCGGCGGCTTGGGCCGGCGCATCTCGGCGCACATCGCCCGCCACGCACTCAGGTCAGCGACCGGACAATTCAGTTGCAACCGTTCGCACAGGTAATCGCCGAAGCCCATGTCCTCCAACATCAACGGCACTTCATACAGATAATTCGTGGTCACCATGGGCAACACGGCGCGCGGTTCGACATCGCAAAACAGGGCGATCTTCTCGCGTAGCTCGTCGTCCACCGGCTCGTCGCTGCGGGCGATGATGGCATCGGGCTGGATGCCCGCTCCGCGCAAGTCGCGCACGCTATGTTGGGTCGGCTTGGTCTTCAATTCACCGGTGGCGCCGACCTTGGGCAGGAAGGTGACGTGGACGTAGAACGTGCTGTCGCGACCCACGTCGCGGCGCATCTGGCGAATGGCCTCGATGAACGGCATGGCTTCGATGTCGCCCACTGTGCCACCCACCTCGACGATCACGACGTCGGCCATGCTGCTCTTGGCTACCAGCGAGATGCGCCGCTTGATCTCGTTGGTGACGTGCGGCACGACCTGGATGGTCTTGCCCAGGTAATCGCCGCGACGTTCTTTGCTGATGACTTCGTTGTAGACCTGACCAGTGGTTACATTGCAGGCGCGGGTGAGGTTCTCGTCAATGAAGCGTTCGTAATGACCCAGGTCGAGGTCGGTCTCGGCTCCATCCTCGGTCACGAACACCTCGCCGTGTTGATAGGGCGACATGGTGCCCGGATCCACGTTGAGATAGGGATCGAGCTTCTGGATCACGACGCGCAGCCCGCGCGACTTCAGCACGCGGCCGATGGCAGCGGCGGTTACGCCCTTGCCCACCGAGCTGACAACTCCCCCTGTGCAAAAAATGAATTTCGGCATGATGACTCCTACCTCTGAAAGGACTGAACGGCAAAAGACGGTGAAGATGGAATGCCCACACGTTTTGCGTCTTTTGTAGTAAACGCCATTTGTATTGCTCTCGGGTCACCCATCGGCTTCCCTGACAGGGGCAAAAAAGTAGGGAGCATTAGCCATGCTCCCTACGATTGATGTAAGCAATGCGTCTGGAAGTGGATATGCGCAACAGGCGCAGATCAACTTACCCTGATTCTGCGGCACAACTCATTATATCCTCATCTCAGGCGGTTATCCGCCGAGGGGGCAGCCGTCAACCCGTAGCACCCTCGCGGGCCAGCTCTTCGTCATCTGCAAGCTTTTCGGACAGGCTGACCTCTTCCTCCGCCTCGTGAAGCTCGCGTTGACGCGCTTCCTCGGGCCACAGACCCTCCGGCCGCACCAGCATCATCAGCACCAGCGCCGCGCCGTATAGCAACAGGCGGTAATCTGAAAATTCTCGGAGCAACTCGGGCAGGCCAACCAGCACAAGCGCACCCAGAATTACGCCCGGGATGCTGCCCATTCCGCCGATGATCACCACGGCGAGCACCAGAATTGAGATCAACAGGTTGAAGCTGTGCGGATAGATGATAGCCAGTTTGCTGGCAAAGATGGCACCGGCAATGCCGGCGAGCGAGGCGCCGATCATGAACGCCAACAACTTGGTGTTGACCAGATTGATGCCCATCGTCTGTGCGACGTCTTCATCTTCGCGCATGGCCATCCAGGCCCGGCCCTGCCGCGAATCCTTCAAGCGCAGCGAGACGAACACGGCAATCACGCAGCCGGCCAGGATCAAGTAATACAACTCTTGCGGACCGGCAAACTCGAAGGGACCAATGGCGGGCTTGGGGATCAGCTCTACGCCGCGCGAACCGCCCAAGACGGGCTTCAAGAAATCCGACTGAGCCAGCAGGCGGATGATCTCGCCGAAGCCCAACGTTACGATGGCCAGATAATCGCCACGGATCTTGAGCACGGGAATGCCGAGGATGGCGCCGGCCAGGATAGCGACTGCGATGGCGAACGGCAACGCAGCCCAGAACGACCAGCCGCCGGCGAACACGATCTCCTTCGAGGTCGAGGTCAGCAAACCGATCATGTATGCGCCGATGGCATAGAAGGCCACATAGCCCAGGTCGAGCAGACCAGCGAAGCCGACGACGATGTTCAGACCGAGCGCCATCAACACGAACAATCCCACGTTGACGAGCACTTCGCTGAAGAACAGACCAACCACCCAAGGCAGCGCCAGCAAGATGATACCGCCGAAGATGACCAATCCCAGGTTCAACGCCCGACGTTGTGCCGGGGGCAAGCTCCGGATGCCGGCGCGCACCCGGTCGCCGCGCTGGCTCCACACCACGTTGAAGACGATGGCAAGGGCAAAAATCGTCGCTGCGCCGGCCGGGGCCAGGCCGTTGGAAGTGAAGAAGAAATTGGACACCGGTCGCAGCGCAGACCAGTTCTGGAAAGTCACACGCAGCAAATCCTGCATCATGCCAATCAGAATGGTTATCACCACGCCGATGATCAGGCTGCGGTGGAAGACCGGCGGCACAAGTTGCAGCAAGCCGGCCAGTGCACCCATCATGGTGCCAACAACCAGCAGGAGCAAGTTGCCCGCTGGCATACCCTGGCCCAGCGTCAATAGTTGGACCAAGGCCGGTGAGGCATTGATGAACATAGAGCGAATGGTCGGCACGGCATTGACGAATAGGGCGAGCAGCGTCAGGAACAGGCTCGTCATCAAACCGGCCAGGGCGCCCCGACCGATCACTTCGGCTGCGCGCGGCGAGTCGGACGCGCTGCGTGTGGCAAAGTAGCCGCTGAGAAACGCGCTGCCGATGATGAGCAACGTCCCCAGGGTAATCACGCCAGCGATGATGTTGCGATTGGAGAACGCCTCGATCATGCCGATCAGCGCGACCAGGACGGCGCACACGCCGCCGATCAACCCAATCCTGAGCGCGTCTCGCCAGGCCGAGGGCGCTGTGGCCAGGGTCGTCGTAGGTTGAGCAAGCGAAGTCGTCGGAGTGGTCATGCCTTCTTCTCCCGAATGCGCTCACCCAGGATGCCGGTCGGACGGAAGATCAGCACCAAGACGAGCAAGCTAAAAGCGATCGCATCCTTGAGTTGATAGGGCGCAGTGATCCCCAGGCCATCGAGGAATAGCATCGGCCCGAGCGACTCGATGACGCCCAGGAACAAGCCGCCGAGCATGGCGCCAGGGATGTTGCCGATCCCACCCAACACGGCGGCGGTGAAGGCTTTGATGCCGGGAATGAAGCCCATGAAGAAATGCACCTGGGTGAAGACCAGCGCATACAGCACTCCCGCTGCTCCGGCCAGCGCGCCTCCCAGGATGAAGGTGGTTACGATGATGTTGTCTACGTTGATGCCCATGAGCGCTGCGGTGCTGCGATCCTCAGCCACCGCGCGCATAGCTTTGCCGGTGCGAGTTTTCTGCACGAACAGGTGCAGTCCGAGCATCATGGCCGCAGCAGCGACGATCACCAGAATTTGAATGTATGAAACGCGGAATGCGCCGAGGGTGATCTGCCCTTTCAGCGCTTCGATTTCGGGATAAACCTTGATGTTCGTGCCGTATAGGCCACGAAACATGTATTGCACGAAGAACGACGCGCCGATGGCTGTGATGAGCGGCACGAGGCGCGGTGCATTGCGCAGCGGGCGATAGGCAATCCGCTCGATCAACACTGCGACGAGCACCGACGTGCCCATCGAGAGCGCAAAAATCAAGATCAGGGCGATGACCGGGCTTTGATTGAGAAATCCAGACCGGCTGAACGCTTCGGCCAGGAAGTAGGCAGTAAACGGGCCACTCATGAACACCTCGCTGTGCGCGAAGTTGATCATGCGCAAGATGCCGTACACCATCGTGTAGCCCAGTGCGATCAACGAATAAATGCTGCCCAGGGTGACGCCGAATACAAACAGATCAACCCAGGCATTGATCGAATACTTTCCCTGGCTCAGGGTAGCGATCGAGCCAACGACGACGACAAAGACGATCAGCGCGCCGATGATGTAGATGAAAACATCCGTCGGCTCGAGACGAATGACGCGTTTCGTGCGGGTAGCAACCATCCCCAGTCCTCTTCTCTCGATCGCGATCCGGCAAGCTGCATGGCCTGCCGGATCGCAATATCAATCGCCTTTACGGCTTCCAGATCGGCGTCGTTGGGACTTCCAGTTTCTTGAGGTTCTCCTCAGTCTGCTGATAGACAGCGATCTTCGGATCGGCGCAGTCACCGTTAGGATCGCAAGTAAGTGTGCCGGTCAAGCCTTTGTAGTCTTTGGTCGCAGCGAAAGCATCGCGCAGCGCTTGCCGACCGATATACAGCGTGCCATCCGGGCCTTTGACAGCGACTTTCTCGATGGCTGCCGCCACCATGTTGAATGCATCGTAGGCGTGGGCATGGAACGCGCTGAGAGGCTTCTCGCCATACTTCTTCTCATGCTTGGCGAGGAAGTCGGCATAGCCGCCGGTGAAAGCCGAGAAGTCTGGGCTGGATTGATACATGCCGATCACCGCTTCACCCGCCGCCTTGATAAAGTCGGGCGAGAACGTGCCGTCGGCTGCCATCAGCACCACCTTATCTCCCAGGCCGGGCACCTCTTTCACCTGTTTGGTGATCAACGAACCGGCTGCCACAAAGATGGGGTAAAAGATGATCTCCGGCTCCGTCGCCGCGATCTTGGTCAACACCGGCTTGAAGTCGGTGTCGTTCGGACCGACCGCTTCCTTGGTGGTGATGGTGCCGCCTAGCTTCTCGAAGTTCTCGGCGAAGGCGTTGGCCAGACCCTCGGCGTAGGGGCTACCGTCATGGATGGTGGCTGCTTTCTTCAGCTTCAGTTGCTCGGCGACGAACTGAGCTGCCACTGCGCCCTGCACCTTGTCATTGTGTGCGGTGCGGAAGTAGCCGGGGAAGCGCTTGGCAGGATCGGTCAGGTCGGGGGCCGTATTCGAGGGTGACACGATCAAGAAGCCGGCCTTGCTCAGGGTGGGCCCACCGGCGCGCATTTCGCTGGAGCAAGATGAGCCAATGACGGCGACGATGGTCGAATCCGCCGCCAGCTTAGCCGCGGCCGCCTGACCACCCTCGGCGTTACATCCAGAGTCTTCGCCGCTGAGCTTGATGTCGTGACCAAGCAGCTTGCCGCCCACGTCTTCAATGGCGATCTCGATGCCACGGCGGGAGTCAATCCCAAGCGTGCCATCGGAGCCGGATGTGACCAGCATGTAGGCGATGTGGATGGGATCATTCGGCCCGATCTGCACGACGCCGATCGGATCGGTCGGTGGGGTGAACTCCGGGGCAGCCGGAGCCTCGGTAGCGGCCGGGGCGGCCGGTTGTGCCGGAGCAGCCGGGGTGACCGGCATAGCGCACCCAGCCGCGATCAAGGCCATCAACGCTGCAAGACTCAAAACTCGCTTCGATTGGTTACCCTTCATGCTTCTTTCCTCCGTTTTATTCTCTGGAATAGGATGTCGGACCACTCATCTGCTTAATCTACGCATTCGCCACCTTGCCGTGCAAGGTTCCTTTCGGGTTAGCCAGCCCGAGCGGCGAATGTCCTCGCGTTCAAGCTCACAGAAAGTCTGATTCTCTGGCTGTATCACCTCCTGATCTAAAATGCCCTGACAATCTGGGCAGCCATCAGGTCTCACCCAGGTAGGCCTTGCGGACGAGATCATTTTGGCGCAAATTGGCAGCGTTGTCACTCAGGACGATGTGGCCGGTTTCGATGACGTAGCCACGATGGGCGACTGCCAGCGCCTTGGCGGCATTCTGCTCCACCAGCAGAATTGTGGTGCCTTCGCGGTTCAGCTCGCGGATGATGTTGAAGATCGTCTCGACGAGCAGGGGCGCCAACCCCATGGAGGGCTCATCGAGCAACAGGACGCGCGGCCGGCACATCAGGGCGCGGCCGATGGCCAGCATTTGTTGTTCGCCGCCAGAGAGCGTGCCCCCCGGTTGATTGCGTCGCTCTGCCAAGCGGGGGAAGAGGCCGAATACATGTTCAAGATCGCGCCGAATGCCTTCTTTGTCATTGCGGGTGTAGGCGCCCATCTCCAGGTTTTCCATCACCGTCAGGCGGGGGAAGATTTGCCGACCCTCCGGCGATTGGCCGACCCCTTTGCGGACGATGATGTCCGGCGGCAGCCCATCCAATCGCTCACCGTCTAGCCAGATCGAACCGTGACGCGGGTGGAGCAGCCCGGAGATCGTCCTGAGCGTGGTGGTTTTGCCCGCACCGTTGGCGCCGATCAAGGTGACGATCTCTCCCTTTTCCACGCTGAGCGATATGCCCTTCAGCGCATGGATATGCCCATAATAACTATGCACGTCCCTGAGTTCAAGCATCGCCATAAGCGGTCTTTTGAGTATCTGGCGTGAAGCTGCGTTAGCGGTTTTAGGCCGGCGCTGCTTCCTGGCCGTATTCTTTGCCGAGATAGGCCTCGCGCACGCGTGGATCGCGCTGCACTTCCTGGGGCGTTCCTTCAGCGATTTTAACGCCGAAGTCAAGCACCGTCACGCGCTCCGAGATGGTCATCACCACCTTCATCTGGTGCTCGATCAACAGAATGGTGATGCCCAAGTCATCGCGCAGCTTGCGGATGAAAGTAACCATCGCCGCCATCTCGCCGGGGTTCATGCCTGCGGTCGGTTCATCCAGCAACAACAGCTTGGGCTCGGTGGCCAGTGCCCGGGCAATCTCTAACCGACGCTGATCGCCATACGAAAGGTTCTTGGCCAGCTCATTATCTTTGCTGCGCAGCCCGACGTAGCGCAGCAGTTCGCTCGCCTTTTGGAAGGTCTCGCGTTCTTCCTGGCGCGTATGCGCAGTTCGTAATAACGACCCGAACATGGTAGCGCGCATGCGTGCATGCCGTCCCACCATTACGTTCTCCACCGCGGTCATGTTGTTGAACAGGCGGATGTTCTGGAAGGTGCGGCCGATACCCAGCGCTGTGATCCGATGAGGCTTCAAGCCCACCAGTGGTACGCCGTCGAGGTAAATCTGACCTTCGTCTGGTTGGTAATAACCGGTGATGCAATTGAAGAAGGTCGTTTTACCGGCGCCGTTGGGCCCGATCAGGCTGACGATCGCGCCGCGTTCTATCGTGAAATCAACGGAGTCCACGGCGACCAGACCGCCGAAACGTTTGGTGACTTTGATGGCTTCGAGGAGAGGCATATCCCTTTCGTGAAGCGTAGGCTGTTTATATAAGCGCGTAGCCTACAGGCCGTGTGCTGGCATTCCTCCTTGAGCCCGGATTGTAAACGCTGAACCCAATCGAGGCAAAGCAGACGCGCAAGCGCCAAACCGCATAACAACGCGACAGCGCCTATGGTTGAGGAACGACTTCGTTCACCGGCACCCGCCGCACATTGATCATCCAGTCGTTCAGGCTGCGGAAGCGGTCGCTGGGGTAGATGATTGGCGCGACTTGCACGTTCTTAACCCGCGCCGAGATCACGTAGTCGTAGGCCGGGTGATACAGCATAATGGCCGGTAGTTCTTCGACGAACCTCTCCTGAAAGCGCCGATATAGTTCTAAGCGCCGAGCGCGGTCGGTGGTCGTGCGCGCCTGCTCCAACCACTGGCTGGCTTCAGCATCCTCCCAGCCGGTGAAGTTCTGGCCAACGTTGGCCTGGCTCTGATGCCACAGCGGGAAGGGGTCGGGGTCGCCATCGAGCAAGGTCTCGGTGAGAGCCACCTGGAACTGCCTGGTGGCGAGGAAGTTCCTCACGATGTTGCGCACCGGGACGACCGTCACCTGCACCCCCAGCTCGCGCCATTGCCTGGCGACGGCTTCGGCCACCTTCGGATAGATGCCGCCTTCCGGCGTGAGTAGCGTGAAGGCGATCGGCTCGCCGTCTTTTTGCCACACCTCGACGTTCGACGGCGCAACGGTGGTGACTTCGTAGCCGGCGTCGCGCAACAGTTGCTTCGCCCGCTCCAGGTCGCGTCCGTACGATTTCACATCGCTGTTGTAGGCCCACGTGCCAGGAATGAAGGGCGTGTTGGCCAGGATGCCTCTGCCTTTCAGCACGTCGCGGATAATCGCTTCGCGGTCGAGCGATAGCATCAGTGCCTGGTGCACCGGCAGCTCGGTGAGCGCCAGCGCGCCGCTATCCTTGCGTTGGTTGATCATGAGCGCGACGAATCTGGCGCTCGGCATGCTGTAGACCGTGGCGTTTGGCAGGTCCCCCACTTCGATGGCCTCCGACGAGGTGAAGTCAGCCATGCCGTCCACGTCGCCATTCCTGAATGCGTCGAGCAGACCTTGCCGACTCGGATAGTAGCGCAGCACAAATCGGCCGAGCTTCGGCCGGGGACCGGAGTAGGTGGTGGAGGGCTCCAGGGCGATGGATGAGACCCGCCCTCCCGCCGTGTTCAGCTCGGCCACGCGCCACGGGCCGTTGCCCTTCGGTTGCTGGTTGAACGGAATCGCGTCCAGGTCCACCGATCGCGTGCCTGCCAGGATGTGCTCCGGTAGTAAGCCGATGGTGGTGTAATCCAGGAACGGCGCATAGGGCTGTGAGAGGTGAAACTGCACAGTGTAGTCGTCCAGCCTGGTCACCTCCACTTGCCGCCACAGCTCGCCGATGTCTTTGCGGCCGGGGAAGTCCGGATCCCTCATCAGGCCGATGGTGAACACGACGTCGTTGACGGTCACCGGCGCGCCGTCCTCCCAACGCGCGTCTTGCCGCAGTTTAAAGGTGAAGGTGATGCCGTCATCGGAGATGGACCAGCTCTCGGCTAAATCCGGCACGACCTCGCCGCTTTCATTCAGGCGGGTCAGACCCCTAAACACCAGGCTACATAAGTCGCGATCGGCTTCGTTCAACTGACACAGCAGCGGGTTGATGTTCTTGGGCGCGCCGACCACGCCTTCAATGTAGGTGCCACCCTCGGCCGGGACGACGACGGTGTCACGCGTGAGGACGAGTTGATAGACGAAGAAAATGATAACCGCGACTCCGAGGACGATGAAGAGCAAGGAAAACCGAAGCGTCCGCATCTCGGAGAAGCGATCTGGGAACGGATGAGCAGGGGGGCAGATTGCTGAAGGGTGAGAGATCAGGACAAGGCTGGCCGAAAGTTGGCGCCTCCGCCGGTCTCCTCCTCTCCCACCCCAGGGCTATAGAGATTAACGATTCGCCGAAAAGAAGATGACGTTGATCAGCGCGAGCACGAAGAAGGCGATCGCGATGAAGATGGTGATGGTGAAGAGCACGCGGTCAATGCCGCGGCGGGTCTGATATACACCTTGTGCGCCGCCGAAGACGCCGCCGAGTTCCTCTCCTTTGGACTGCAACAACACACCCGCGATCAGGGCGATGCCAAGCAGGATTTGCGCGATGCTGAGAAAGACGTTCATAGTGGGCCGAATTATAGGGCATGCCTGGCCCGATCCAGCATATCGTCCGGCTCAAAGTGTGCTCGCCGAACCACGCATTGCATGCCAGGCGCCTCCACACCGACGCGCTCATCCAGTCGTTACGCCTCGACCAGCGTGCCGCGTCGTTCGCCACATGGCGACGTGCGCTCACACCAATCGAACACCACCCGCAGCTCACCGATCACTTCCGCGTTGGCCATGCGAGCCAGGTTGTAAAGCGTTGGCTTCATGTTGTTCAGCTCATGTCTCAGCCCGCGTTCTGCAAACCACGAGAAGGGAGGGAACTCCGGCACCGGCAGCAACGGCCAACGCATTAGATGAGACACCAGCGTCGTCCGCGCATCCAGGGGCTGTAGATCGAAGCCCCACAACTGGCCGAAGGGTGGCTTCTTGAAGCCAGGGCCCGAGAGCCAGATGAACCGATAGGGCGGCTCATAGACCTGCACGTAGGAGCGGGTGGGATATTGATACCAGCCGATGCACTGTCGCGATTGAAAGCCTGACCCCACACCTGCAGGCGGCGGAGTGATCCATTTGACTTCGATCACCTCGCCGCTACCCGCCAACTGCGGATGACGGGTGGGATCGCTGATGATGGCGAACAGCGCCTCGCATGGCGCCGTGACCAAACCAGTAACGGTAACGCTGGGAAACTTCACGTCTATTCTTCTCCTTGGAATGACAAGCTTTACTTGGGCAGGCGGTCATTGTGCAGATGAAACTGAGACGAGGCTTAACCTCAACACCCGCTTCCGTGAACTTGCACAGCGGCAGACGTGCGATGGAGAGCGCGCCCTCACCTCAAGAATGCGCCGGTAGGGAACGCGCTCTGCGATGCCCCGTCAAAGGCCGATTCACTAATATCCGACGTTCGAGTAAGCTACGCGGCATGACGCGCACACGCCAATTTATCCAGCTCAAGACTGAGCTGCCCGGCCCGAAGAGCCGCGAGTTGATTGCTCGGCGCGAGGCGTCCATGCCGGCCGGCTATGGCAAAGCGACCAGTATCGCCGTTCGGCGCGCGCACGGCGCATTGGTCGAAGACGTGGACGGTAACATGTTGATTGACTTCGCCGGCGGCATCGGCGTGCTCAACGTCGGCCACACCCCGCGCGAGGTCGTCGAAGCAATCCGGACACAGGCCGAAGCCCTGCTCCACGTGTGCGGCCTGGTTGCTACCACCGAGCCGCACGTGCAACTGGCCGAGAAGCTCAACGCCATCGCGCCGATCGGCAGCGCCAAAAAAGCCATGATCGCCAACACCGGCGCCGAAGCAGTGGAGCAAGCGGTGCAGATCGCGCGCGCGGCGACAGGCCGGCCAGCGATCGTTGCGTTCGAGGGTGCCTACCACGGCCGCACTCTGCTCACGCAGACCCTCACCAGCAAATATGCCCTCTTCAAGAAGGGGTTCGGCCCGTTCGCCCCCGAGATCTACCGGGCGCAATTCCCCTATCTGTATCGCACGGCGATCGGCACAAACTTGACCGACGCACAAAAGCTGGAGCTGGTCTGGGAGGCGTTCGAGCGCTTCCTGGTCGCCCATGTGATGCCGGAACATGTGGCCGCCGTGATCATCGAACCGGTGCAGGGCGAAGGAGGGTTCATCCCCACACCAATCGAGTTCATGCGCCGGCTGCGCAAGGTGTGCACCCGCTATGGCATCTTGCTCATCGCCGACGAAGTGCAGTCTGGATTCGCCCGCACCGGCAGGATGTTCGCCATCGAGCACTTCGACATCGAGCCGGACATGATCACCATGGCCAAGAGCATGGCGGCAGGCATGCCGATCGCCGCAACGGTGGGCCGCGCCGAGATCATGGACAAAGTGCACCTCGGCGGGATGGGGGGCACCTACAGCGGCAACCCGGTCGCCTGCGCTGCTGCGCTGCAGGCCATTGCGCTGATCGAACGAGATGACTTGTGTGCGCGCGCCGCACACCTGGGCGACGTCGCCTGCATGCGCCTGAAACAGATGCAAGAGCGATTCGCGCTGATCGGCGACGTGCGCGGCCTGGGCGCCATGCTGGCCATTGAATTCGTCGAAGACCGCGCCTCGCGTCGGCCCATCGCGCCGGAAAAGACCGTGGCCATCGTGCAAGACATCGCACGCAACGGCGTGCTCTCCATCCGCTGCGGCCTGTATTCCAACGGCCTGCGCTTTCTATTCCCGCTCGTGATCAGCGAAGCACAACTGCATGAGGGGTTAGACGTGGTAGAGGAAGCGATCGAGAGGGCATCGGCCTGAACCCAACCGGCATGGACACTGATCTCGCCCTGATCGCGCGGATCAAGCGACGCGACGCGAGCGCGCTGGCAGAGCTGTATGACCGCTACGGCGCGCGCGTGTATTCGCTGGCCTGCGCCATCTTGGATGAAGAGATGGCCGCGCAAGAGGTCACTCAGGACACGTTTATCAAACTGTGGGAGCATCCGGAGAGCTATCGCTATGACGACAGTCGTTTTGCTGCCTGGTTGCTCATGGTCGCCCGGCATCTGGCCATAGATCACCTGCGGCGCGAGCGCGTGCGCAGCGGCCGGACGCTTTCCATAGATGCAATGGAATTCCCGGAAATACTGGACGCGACGCACGACGTAGAAGCTCGATGGCGGGACTTGCGACATGTGCTGGACGGTCTGCCGGCCGAACAGCGCGACGTGATCGTGCTGGCCTACTATCATGGGCTGAGCCACAGCGAAATTGCCGACGCGCTGAAGTTGCCGCTGGGCACGGTGAAAACCCGCCTGCGGCTGGGGATGGAGAAATTGCGCCAGGCGATTGGTGATTGAGCGTTGGCAGTTGTGTCGTTACATCCAAACGGAGTGTTTATAACGTTTTCTTGGTTGATGGGAAGCTCATGAGCGCGCCGCTTTCTTACGATGAAGTTCGCGACCTGCTGCCGGCCTATGCCCTGGGAGCACTGGATGAGCACGAACGCGCCGTCGTGCAGTCCTACCTTGACCGCTATCCTGAGCTGCGCACCGAAGTCGCCCGCTACGGCGGCGCGCTGCATGGCCTGGCCGTCGGCGTACCTCAACGCACCCCGCCGGCGTCGCTCAAAGCCAACCTGATCGCGCAGGCGCAAAAAACCGCTCAACCCCAGAGGCGCGCGAGCTGGTGGGATCGCTTGCTCGACGTATTCCTCGCCCCGCGCTTCGCCCTGGGCGTCGTCTCCGGCATGCTCGTGCTCATCCTGAGCCTGTTCGCGATTCAGACCGTGCGCCTGAGCGCCGAGGTGGCGCAACTCCAAAAAGCGCTCAGCGCGCAAGATCGCCTTTTGCGCTTGCTGACCAGCAGCAGCGAAGAATTCACCCTGAGCGGGACGGACATCGCCCCACAAGCGGTGGCCACCGTGCGCTACAACCCAGGTGAAAAGTGGGCCGCCATGGAGGCCAGCCAGCTGCCTGCCCTTCCCGAATCGCAGGTCTACCAGATGTGGCTGGTGAACGCGGCCGGCGAGCGCTGGAGCGGTGCCGTGTTCCGGCCCGATGAAAACGGCAACGCCGTAGCGCTGGTCTGGTGTCCACAACCTATGGATAGCATCGTGCGCTTCGGCGTGAGCATTGAGCCGGCTGGCGGCAGCTCGACACCCACGGGCCCCAACGTGCTGCGAGGCGTGCGAAGCTAAAAGCTGATGCTTCGTCGGTCGGCGCGCAAAGCGGACTCGGCTCCGACTTTAATTCTTTTCTCAGCCCTGGTTGACCGAAATTTCACGCAAGTGGCTAAGGTAGTCGAGGATCGTCAGGAGGTATTGAAACAGATGAAACCACTGCATCTCTCTGGGCTTATCGCTGCCGTTGCGCTCGTCGCCACGGCGTGCAACGCTGCGCCGGCAGCCGCGCCGGCGGCGCCCGCCACCGCTCCAACCGAAGCACCGGCTCCGACGCAGCCCCCTGCGCCGACCGAGGCACCCGCCGCCACCGCAGCCCCGGCTGCAACCGAAGCGCCCGCCCCGACCGAGGCGCCGACCGAGACCCCGGCTGCACAGCCGCCGGCTGCGCAAGCCGTGGTCTATCAGATCAACTCCAGCGGCTCGGAGGCCAGTTTCACGCTCAACGAGGAACTGCTGGGGGTGCCCACCGTCGTGGTCGGCGTGACGCCCAAGGTGGCCGGCACGATCACTGTGGACTGGAGCAACCCGGCCAACACCAAGATCAGCAAGTTAGAGATTGACGCGACAGACTTCAAGACGGATAACGAACGCCGCAACGGCGCGATTCATCGCTTTATCCTGCAAACCGGCCAGTATCCAACCATTGAATTCGAGCCAACTGCCATCGAAGGGTTGCCGTCATCGGCCAAACCAGGCGACGTGCTGAATTTCAAAGTGACCGGCAACCTGAAGATCCGCGACATCACCAACCCGGTCACCTTCGACGTGACGGCCACTGCCGGCGAGGACGAGATCAGCGGCGAAGCGAAGACGGTCGTCACGCGCACGGCTTATCAGCTCTCCATCCCCTCTGTGCCCAGCGTGGCCAACGTGACGGAGGAAGTGACGCTGACGCTCAAGTTCGTGGCGACCAAACAATAGCCTGAGTCCCTTTGCGATGCTCGCGCCGGAACCGTTCTCGGCCGGATTGTGTCGAATCTGAAGCAGACCGATCGCGTCCGGAACGGCCAGGCGAGATCGGTTAACGTTGGCTCCACCGGGCACTCCGGTGGAGCTTCTCATACGATGCAGACACGCACCGGCGCATTGATCCTGTTCGGCCTGCTGGCGATCATCGCCTTCAGCGAGCTGATCTTCAGCAACCTCGGCACGCTCAACGGCGATCTGGCCGGCGCAGCGAGCATGCTCGGCCTGACGCTGCAGCAAGAACGGACACGACTGCTCATCCTGATTGCGCTCGATGCAGTTGCCGGCGTGGGCGCTTTGCTGGCGATCGCCGGCCTGCTGGCGCGCAGCACGCTGACCGCCTACGGTGTGTCGCTGTGCGCAACGGGCTTCCTGGCTTATGGCGTGTATCAGGTGTTCGCCGCGCTCACCCAACTAAGCGAGACCGTGCGCCTGCCCGTCATCCTCGCCGGCATGCTCTATGCGCTGCTCGGCGTCGCCGCATGGATCACCGGCCGCCGTGCGACAGCAACGCAACAGGCTCATGGCCGTTGATCGGCGCACGCTGACCGGCGCGGCACACACTGTCCGGCGCACAGCGCAACCGCCGGACTAGAGCGGACGCGCGCTCATCGCCGCCAGCGCCACGACCTCGGCAATCTCACACATCGCGCCGTAGGTGTCGCCGGTCAGGCCGCCCAATGCCCTAGTCCAGCGCGCGAAGATGACGTGTGCGGCCAGCAGCACCAGCCCGCAGGCGACGGCGCCGCGCAACAGCATCGAGGGCCATGCTTCAGGCGCCAGGCTGACGACGGAGACGCCGGCGACGATGATGATCATTTGCGCGGTGGCGAAGGCGAAGTCGCCGCGTCGCGTGAAGTTGCGAAAGTTGCGCCCCAGCCCACCCTCGCGCGCAGCAGGGAAGAAGAAGATGCCATACAGGTCGGCCCAGCGGCCCAGCGTGGTCGCCAGCAACACGGCGCGCGGCCAATCGTCGCCCGCCGCCGCGACGAACGCGACCTTGAGCAGGATGACCGCGATCAGGGCCAGCGCGCCCATCGCGCCGATGCGGCTGTCCTTCATGATCTCCAGCTTGCGTTCGCGGGGGCGCCAGCTCATCATCGCGTCGAAGGTGTCGCTCAGGCCATCGAGATGCAGTCCGGACGTGACCAGGCCGATGACCACCACGACGGCCACGGCGCGCGCCAGGTCGTTCCACAGCGCGCCAGCGACCAGGGCAGCCACACAGCCGATCGCGCCGATGAGCAAACCGACGGCAGGGAACCACGCCATCGAGCGAGCAATGGTCTTCTCGTAGTCATCGCCCGTCGTCGGCGGCATGAACGGCAGCGGGATGAGCGTGAGAAAGCGGATGGCTTCGAGGAAGGCGGTGAGCATGGTTGGAGCGATCGGCAATCGGTGATTGGGATTTCACAGGTGAGTTGGGAACCGGGAGAGGGAGGGGGCAATCGGCGGCAGGTAGTTGGTCATGCGCAGGATCGTGGCCGTGGGATAACAATCCAGGGCGGTGAGGCTGCCCAGGTCAATCCGCCAGCGCCAGTGCTCGGCCAGCGGCGCGCCCATCAACATGCACAACACGGCTTGAATCGGTCCGCTGTGCGTCGCCACCACCACGCGCCTGCCGGCAAATTGCGCGCCCAGGTCGTCCCACGCCTGGCGGACGCGCTCGGCCATGTGCGCCAACGACTCGCCGTGCAGCGGCGCGTGATTGACCGGGTCGGCGAAACGCCGCGCCGCATCTTCTGGATAACGCCGCAGCACCTCGCGATAAGTCAGCCCCTCCCAGGCGCCGTGGGACACCTCGCGCCAGCGTTCGTCGCGCACGATGGGGACATCGCGCGCGCCGCGGATTGCCAGCGCCGTCGCCTCGGTGCGCACCAGGCCGCTATGGACGATCACGTCTACTTTGCGCGAGGCAAAGAAACGCGCCAGTGCCTGCACCTGCAAGCGGCCATAATCGGTCAGCCCGCGGTCGGCATCGCTCAGGTAGCGGCGCTGGTGGTTCCAATCGGTCTGCCCATGCCGCACCAGCCACACGCTGCGGGGAACATTGGACATCGGGTGCGGAGGCTACCACGAATCGCCGATCTGCTATATGCTTTGCCCTGTTCAAACGAGGTGATGCCCATGACCACGGTCACGCAGCCCCCAAATGCTCCCGCTCCTCCACGCACAAAGTGGACCACGGCCGACCTTGCCCTGTTGCCGGATAACGGCCGGCGCTACGAGATCATTGACGGAGAGCTATACATGTCCAAGCAGCCACACTGGCACCACGAACAAACAATCGGTTTGATCTTTGCAGCGTTGCAGAGCTGGTCGGAAGAAAGTGGCTTGGGCCAGGTTAGCCCAACCCCCGGCGTGATCTTCGGCGAGATGGACAACGTGGTCCCCGACGTGGTGTGGATCAGCAACGAGCGGCTGAACGCGCTGCTGGACGCAGCCGGCCATCTGTTGGGCGCGCCCGAGCTGGTGGTCGAGGTGCTCTCGTATGGTGGGCAAAACGAAGATCGCGACCGCAAACTGAAATTGAAGCTATATGAGTCGCACGGCGTGCAGGAGTACTGGATCGCCGATTGGCGGCTGAAGCAGATGGAGGTGTATCGGCGCGACGCCGGCCAGTTGAAGTTCGTCTCCGTCTTCCTGCCTGCAGACACGCTCACCTCCCCTCTGCTGCCCGGCTTCGCCTGCCAAGTGCGGCGGCTCTTCCCCAGGACGACGTAGGCAAGCACGCATGACTATCGGCACCTCGCTCCCCCGCATTGACGCATATGCCAAAGTGACCGGCCGCGCGCCCTATCCGGGCGATCTGTCCATGCCCGGCATGTTGCACGCCAAGGTGCTGTTCGCGCGCCGGCCGCACGCGCGCGTGAAGACGATTGACCTGCGCGAGGCGCTGCGCGTGCCCGGCGTGATTGCCATCTTCACCGGCGCCGACGTGCCTAACAACGAGTACGGCCTGGTACTCTTCGATGCGCCGGTGATGGTGAGCGCAGAGGTGGTGCTGCCGGCGATTGAGCGGAAGGGCGCATCGGGAATCGGGAACCGGGATTCAGCAGATAGGGGTAACGGGACAAAGCCGTTCGACGGCGTGGTGCGCCACGTCGGTGAGAAGATCGCCTTCGTCGTCGCCGAGACCGAACGCATCGCCGAACGCGCCCGTGACCTGATCCACATCGAATACGAAGACCTGCCGCCGCTGGTGGACGTGCACGCCGCGCTGGAGCCCAACGCGCCTCTGCTGCACCCGCACTACCCCGGCAACGTGATGAAGCGCTATCGCATTCGCAAGGGGGATGTCGAATCAGCCTTTGCGCAGTGCGATGTGGTCATCGAGGACATCTACACCACCGGCGCGCAAGAGCACGCCTACCTGCAGCCCGAAGCCGGCCTGGCCTACATTGACGAACAAGGCCGCGTCACGGTACAGGTGGCCGGCCAGTGGACGCACGAAGACCAGCATCAGATCGCCCATGCGTTGAACCTGCCAACCGACCAGGTGCGGGTGATCTATCCGGCCATCGGCGGAGCGTTCGGCGGCCGCGAAGACATGAGCGTGCAGATCGTGCTGGCGCTGGCGGCCTGGAAGCTACGTCGGCCGGTCAAGATCGTGTGGACGCGCGAGGAGAGCATCCTCGGCCACCACAAACGCCATCCGATGTGGTTCCATGCCCGGCTGGGTGCGACGCGCGATGGTAGACTGCTGGCTGCGCAGGTGGAGATCCGCGCCGATGCCGGCCCGTATGCCTACACGTCCACCAAGGTGCTGGGCAACGCCACGGTGACCTGCGTCGGCCCCTACAAGATCCCCAACGTCGCGGTAGACGCCTGCGCCGTCGTCACCAACAATGTGCCCAGCGGGGCGTTTCGCGGCTTCGGCGCGCCACAGGCGCTCTTCGTGGCCGAGACGCAGATGAACAAGCTGGCCAGCGCGCTGCGCATGGACCCGGTCGAACTGCGCCTGCGAAATGCCCTGCGCGATGGCAGCCTCACCGTCAACAACACGCCCATCCCGCCCGGCTGCTCGCTGGTGGACGTGATCGAGAAATGTCGAATGAAGAATGAAGAATTGAGAATTGAGAACGATGGCCGTCCAATTTCTCAATTCTCAATTCTCAATTCACAATTCCGCGCGGGGCGTGGCTTCGCCTGCGGCCACAAGAACATCGGCTTTTCGTTCGGCTTCCCAGAGCGTTGTGAGGCGACGGTAGAGCTATACGGTGGCGCGGAAATCGAGCGCGCCGTCGTCAAACACGCCGGCGCGGAGTGCGGCCAGGGCGCTCACACCGCCTTCTTGCAACTCGCCGCGCAGATGCTCAAGCTGCCGCCCGACAGGATTGAGCTGGTGCTCAGCGACACGGCCAGCAGCGGTAACAGCGGCAGCGCTTCGGCCTCGCGGCTGACCTTCATGGCCGCGCACGCCATCCAGGGCGCAGCCGAACAAGCCCTGCGCCGCTGGCACGATGAGGAGCGGCCGGCTGTCGCGCACTACGTGTATCGTCCTCGTCCCACCACCCCGATGGACGATGCCACCGGCGCGGGCGACCCCAACATCACCTACGGCTACGTCGCCCAATCCGCCGAAGTCGAGGTGGACATCGAGACCGGCCACCTGCGCGTGCGGCGCATCGTGTGCGCCGACGACGTAGGCAAGGCCGTCAACCCGCAGCAGGTCGTCGGCCAGATCGAAGGAGGCGTAGTGCAAGCACTCGGCTGGACTCACCTGGAGAACTTCGTCACGCACGACGGCCACGTGCTCTCCTCCCACTTCAGCACCTACCTCATCCCGTCGGTGCTGGACATCCCGGACCGGGTGGAGTCGGTAATCGTGGAGAACCCCGATCCACACGGCGCGCTGGGCATCCGCGGCATGGCCGAGATGCCTTTTCTCGTTGCCGCGCCGGCCGTGGTAGCCGCCATCCACGACGCCACCGGCGTGTGGATCAACGATCTGCCAATCACGCCGGAGCGTTTGCGGGCGAAGCTGAGGTCATAGTTTTCAGATGTCGGATTCCGATTGTGCTGCCGCCTTGCATGCACCGGAGGGCGCAAGGCACGACACCGGGCAAACATGACGATGCACGAAGAAGCCACGCTCATCGAGACCGCGGCGGCGGTGCGCACCGGCGCCCTCTCGCCTGTCGTGTTGGTCGAACAGGCACTCGAGCGCATCGAGCGCCATCGCGATTTGAATGCGATCGCCTTTCTGGACGCGGCGCGCGCTCTGGAGGAGGCCCGCGCACTTGACCGCGAGGCGCGGGCGGGGCGCATACGTGGGGCGCTGCACGGCGTGCCGCTCACGGTCAAAGATTTATTCAACCTGCCCGGCACGCCGACGCGCGCCGGCACACGCGCGCCACTGCCGCCCATTGAGCCAGAGGAGGCCACCGCCGTGAGGCGACTGCGCCAGGCCGGCGCCGTCATCCTGGCCAAGACCAACCTGCAGGAGATTGCCCTGGGCCTGAACGGCGAGAACCCATGGACGGGCGACGTGAAGAACCCGCACGACCCGGCGCGGCAGGCCGGCGGCTCGTCGTCCGGCTCCGCGGCGGCGGTAGCGGTCGGCATCGGCTATGGCTCCCTCGGCACCGACACCGCCGGCTCGATTCGCCTGCCGGCGTCGTTCTGCGGCGTGGTGGGCTTCAAGCCGTCGCACGGCGCCGTCCCGCTGGATGGCGCGCTGGCACTCATCCCCAGTTGCGACCATGCCGGGCCGCTGACGCGCACAGTAGCCGATGCGGCGGCCCTGTTCGCTGTGCTGTCGGGCCAATCGCAGGACGACTTGCCTGACTTGAGGTTCGATGGGATGGCTCCGCGGTTCGCCGTTCCGCACACTTATCTGGACGGCGCGTTGACGAGCGAGGTCCGCGCGACCTTCGAGGCGTTTCTGGAGCGGCTGCGCGCGGCCGGGGCGGTCATCCAGCAGGTCACGCTCGACATCGGCGACGCCGGCGAAGCCTTCCTGCCGCTGCGCGCCGAGTCGGTGATGGTGCATCGCCGCGCGCTGGAGACACAGCCGGACGCTTTCGCCCCCAACGTGCGCGAGGCGCTGATGCGCGGCTATGACTACAGCGCCGTGCAGTATCTGGAGGCCAGACAACGCCAGCACGCCATGCGGGAAGCCTTCCACCGCGCCCTGGGCGATCTGGATGCGCTGTTGATGCCGGCTGCCCCGTGCGTCGCCCCGCCGCGCGGGACGGTCGAGATCAGGTTGGAGTCGGGCCTGAAGAACCTGCGGCTGGCGATTCTGCACCTCACAGCGCCGGCTGCGTTCGCCGGCGTGCCAGCGCTATCGCTCCCGTTCGCTCATGTCGGCAGCCTGCCGGTCGGCGTACAGGTGATCGCGCCGTTCGGCGCAGATCAACGCGCGCTGTCTGCCGGCGCATGGATCGAACGAGTGTTGGGTATGTGACCGGCGAGCCGTCACTCATTCGGGTGGCTCTGGCTCATAACACCGTTAATCTGGGTTAATCCGGCGATCATTCGGCGATGGTAGCATGCGCCGAAGCTGAACGAAGGATTCTCACTTGCCCATCCTTAAAGAACATCCCGTCAAAGCCCTTCCCTTCACCGAACAACGTGGCTTTCGCAAAACGCTGAACGAACGAGTCGCTGCCTACCTGCAGAATCACAACTTGCCAGCTCGCGATGTGCCGGTCATGTATGTGAAGACGATCATTGTCCTGGCCTGGTGGCTGATCGCCTATCTGGCGATCATGCTCGCTGGCCTTCCCCCGTTGGTCAACCTGGCCCTGTGCATCGTGTGGGCCTTCAGCATCGCCGCGATTGGCTTCAGCATCATGCACGACGCCAACCACGGCGCCTATTCGAACGACCCGCGCGTGAACAAGCTGCTCAGCTTCAGCGCCGAGTTCCTGGGCATCAGCGGATTCCGCTGGCGCACCAAGCACAACGTGTGGCATCACACCTACACCAACATTGCCGGCCTCGATGACGACGTCGAAACCTACGGCACAATGCGCCTCTCGCCCCACGAACCCTGGAAGCCGATCCATCGGTTTCAGCACTGGTATTTCCCGCTGGTTTACAGCTTCATCGGCTTCGATTTCATCATCCGGGATTTTCTGATGATCTTCACCGGCAAAAGCGACGCGCACCACGTCTACCCGAAGATGGGTCGGAACGACAAGCTGGTGTTCTGGGCCGGCAAGGCGTTCTTCTTCACGATCATGCTCGGCCTGCCGTTGTTGGTTCATCCGTGGTGGCACGTGGCGATTGGGTTCGTCGTGGTCGTGCTCACGGTTGGCCTGTTGACCGGGCTGGTGTTCCAACTGGCGCACATCATGGAGGCGGCCGACTTCCCCGAACCCGCCGGCGATCCGTTGCACATCGCCAACGAGTGGGCCATCCATGAAGTGCAAACGACGGTGAACTTTGCGCCCCACAACCGCATCCTTAACTGGTACATCGGCGGGCTGAACTACCAGATCGAGCATCACCTGCTGCCCCACATCTGTCATCTGAACTATCCGGCGCTGGCGCCGATCGTGCGACGCACGTGTGAGGAATTCGGCATTGCCTATCACAGCCATCCGACCTGGCGCCAGGCGTTCGCCAGTCACTGGCGCGCGCTTCGCGAACTGGGCCGCGGGCCGGCAGCCATGACAAGCGCAGTTCCCGCCAGGTAACCGCACCCCTTCGCGCCTCGTTACAATCCATAGCGTGCGCGAGCGGATCATTCGCCTCATCCTCTTCTGCTTTGGCGCGCTCGCCGGCGCCATGTTGGGCATTCGCTGGATCACCCGGCGCGCTGCATTGATCACGCCGCCGGGCTGCGCGCCGTTGCTCACCAGCCCGCTGCGGCTGGCCTATCGCCGACCGGCCGACCTCGTCCGCTTCATCGGCCTGCGGCCGGATTGGATCGTGCTCGACCTGGGCTGCGGCAACGGCGCATTCACACGCGATCTGGCCCGGCACGCCAGACGGGTGTGCGCCGTAGACGCGCAGGTGACGATGGTCGAGCGACTGGTGCAACGGTTGAGACCATCCGGCGCACCGAATGTGTGCCCCATGGTTGCGCCGGCAGCGCGCCTGCCGTTCGCGTCAGGCGCGTTCGATGCCGTGTTGATGATCTCCGTCCTGCCGATGCTGAGCGATCGCAACGCTGCGCTGCGCGAGATTCGGCGTGTGCTCAAGCCGAATGGACTGCTCATCGTCGGCGAGGAGCTGATCGAGCCGGAGTATGTGAGCTGGCCGACAGTGGCAGCATGGGTCGAGCGCGCAGGGCTCACCTTGCGCCGGCGCGAGTCGAACTGGCTGTGCTACACGCTGAAATTCGTCAAAACGCAGGGTGAAGCAGCAGCCGGCATCCGGGCCGATCACGCCACACTATCGCGATCATGAGCCTGAATCCCGGCCTCGATCCGATGACGAATCCGGCTTCGCTCTGCCTGAGCGTGCCGATCCTGCTCTTGTTCGCCTTCCTCGGCTACGTCGCCTTTGCTTTCATCAAGGATCAAACTGAGGAAAGGCAGAAGCGTGAGCAAGCGAATGAGGCGCTGGCCAACCTGGGAGTGGATCGGATGCGGCAGACAGAGTTCCGCCGCTTCGTGGCAGCACTGCTACAACGGCAAGGCTACCAGGCGCGCATCCCCACCTTTGACGCGCGTGACCAGGCCGGCGCCGAACACGATCTGGGCACCGACCTGATCGCGTCGAAGGACGGCCGGTTGTATGCCGTCTTTGCGATTCACTACGACAAACCGCTATCGCCCGGCACGATCGGCCGGGCCATAGAGAACCGGTCGCGTTACGCCTGCGATGCTGCGATGGTGATCACCAACGGCACTTTTCGCAGCGATGCCCGACGGATGGCTCAGGCGACAGGTTGCACCCTGGTGGACCGCGAGGCACTAGCGGAATGGATCGCCCAACGTCCCGACCGTTAGTGCGCTCCGCTGGCCTGGGCCCTCACCAGCGCGGCGTAGTAACCGCCCGGCTTGTCCACCAGCGACTGATGGGTGCCCAGCTCGACGATCCGCCCCTCTTTCAGCACGACGATCTGGTCGGCCTTGCGGATGGTGGACAGGCGATGCGCGATCACGATCGCCGTCCGCCGGCCGTGCGGCGAACCCTCGGCCGCCAGCAGCTTCTCGAATGCATCCTGGATCAGCCGCTCGGTCTCGGTGTCCACAGCCGAGGTGGCCTCGTCCAGCACGATCACGCGCGGATCGGCCAGGACGGCGCGCGCGATGGAGAGCAACTGACGCTGGCCGACCGAAAACTGCGAGCCGCGCTCGTGCGCCACAGTGTGATAGCCGTCGCTCAGTTGCATGATGAAGTCGTGGCAGTTGGCCAGCTTGGCTGCGGCGATCACCTCATCTATGCTGGCGTCGGGTCGGCCATAGCGAATGTTGTTGGCAATGGTGTCGCTGAAGATGAACGGCTCTTGCAGCACCACACCGATCTGCGAGCGCAGCGAATGCTGCGTCACCGAACGCACGTCGTAGCCATCCACGGTGATGCGGCCGCCGGTCACGTCGTAGAAGCGGCACACCAGGCTGGCCAGGGTGGTCTTGCCAGAGCCGGTTTGTCCCACCAGCGCGACCAGTTGCCCCGGCTCGATGCGCAGCGAGATGTCGCTCAACACATTACGCGAGGCGTCGTAGCCAAAGCGAACGTGATCGAAGACGATCTCGCCCTTGATGGGAGGCAGGGTGATTGCATTCGGAGCGTCGGTAACGGTCGGCTGTGTGTCTAGCAGTTGGAACACCTTTTCGGCCGATGCCAGCGTGGCCTGCAACACCACATACATGTTGGTCAGCGTGCTGATGGGCGTCCACAGGTTGTTGATATAGGCGGTGAACGCGACCAGCGTGCCCACCGTGAGGGCCGATCCACCCACGCCGAGCTGGTTGGCGGCGACGAACAACACGATCACCAGCGCCGCCGAGCGCGTGATTTCCACCAACGGCGAAAACCACGACTGCAGGCCGATCACCTTCATCCATTCGCTCACCACGCGCTGGTTGGCGACGCCGAACTGGCCCAGGTTGACCTGCTCGCGCACAAAAGCCTGGATCACCCGCATGCCGGCGATGTTCTCTGCCAGGAAGATGTTGAAGCGCGTCATGTTCTCGCGCACGCGCTCCCAGCCCTCGTATAACCGCGGCCGCATATACAGACCGATCGCGGTGAGCACCGGCAGCGCACACAGGGCGATCAGGGTGAGAGTGGGATTGATGGCGAACATTAACACCACCACGATCAGGCCAGACATCACGTCGTTCACCACGTTCGCCACCTGGTTGGTGAGGAAGTCGTTCAGCGTGTTGGCGTCGCCGATGAAGCGGGTCATGGTCTTGCCGACCGGCTCGTTCTCGTGAAACTTGAAGGACAGGTGGGCGACGTGGTGGAAGAGCTGACGCCGCAGGTTGACCAGGATGTCCCAGCTGATGCGCTGAATCAGTTGTAGGCGGACGAACACCCCGCCCCAGTTCACCACGTGCATCACGATCGCCAACAACAACAGCGGCAGAAAACCATCCGGGTTGTTAATAGCGATGTGCTCGTCTATCAGCTTGCGGTCAATGAACGGATACAACTGCGTGAGCGTGACGCAAGTCACATAGATGCTCAGCGTCAGCAACATGCGCACGCGATAGGGCCTGAGGTAGGCGAACAGGCGGCTGAGCGTCCGGCGCGGCGGCGACGACGGCGCATCGCCCGAATCAGCATGCGCGATGGGTTTGACGAGACCACGGAGCATAGTTCACCCGTCGTTATCTTTCATTTACTGTTCGTCATCTCACGCCGAATTCGCCGGCGCCAACTGCGGCCGGGCGTTCAGCACGTCGTCCATGGATTCGACTGCGCTCATGCGCTGCATCTCCAGCACATGGCGATAGTAGCCACTGATGCGGGCCAGTTCGGCATGTGTGCCTTGCTCGACGATCCGCCCCGCGCGCAACACCACGATGTGATCGGCCTGTTCCACGGTGGATAGCCGATGGGCGATGAGGATGGTCGTTCGCCCACGCATCACCGAACGGATGGCAACCTGCAACAGCTTCTCGGTCTCGGCATCCACCGCCGACATCGAGTCATCCAGGATCAGAATGCGCGGGTCAAGCAGGATGGCGCGGGCGATGGCGATGCGCTGGCGTTGTCCTCCCGAAAGCCCAACGCCGCGCTCGCCGATCTTCGTGTCATAGCCGTCTGGCAAGTTGACGATGAAGTCGTGCGCCTGCGCCAGCCTGGCTGCGCGTTCGATCTCTTCCCGCGGTGCATCGGGCCGGCCAAAGGCGATATTCTCCGCAATCGTGGCCGAGAACAACAACGCATCCTGCGACACCATGCCGATCTGGCGGCGCAATTCGGCCAGGTCGAGCGTGCGCACGTCGTGTCCATCCACCAACACCCGCCCGGATGTCGGGTCGTAGAAGCGTCCGATCAGGTGGACGAGCGTGCTCTTGCC
>JAIMBB010000042.1 GCA_023511655.1 Anaerolineae bacterium | reverse complement strand
CTCACGCAGTTTCACTGCCTTTGCCTTTCTACCTCTCATGACTCCCAATTATGCGATGTTTTCAACTGAGCAATTTCTCGAGAAACCAGGGCATTGGGTAAGACGGACATTCCTGGCTGACAAGCACCCGCGACGTGATGAGATATGCACTCCTGGTAAACCATGTTAGAAGTAGATGACCATGATCAAGCATATTGCTGCGAGCATAGTAGGGTTGTGGTTGATCACAGTTCCTACCTTTACATTGTTAGCAGTCAGTAGCTTCATGACAACAGATAGGTTTCATGTCCTCCTGGCAGTCGTGGTGCTATCTGCGCTCATCTGTGGCATCGCCATTGGATGGTTCGGGCAGTTGTTGAGGTTGCACTGGTTGATGTCGTTACTTGCGAGTGTAGTCAGTCCCATAGTTGGGATGCTTCTTGCAGCAGTGCTGATTGACCAGTTGATGCCGCCCTGCCGAACTCTGAATTGTCCAGACGACAGAATATGGCGTGGACTGGTCTTGTTCGTATTCGTTGCAATGGCAGGATGTGGTCTGCAGGTGCTTAGCTGGCTTATGCGCCATTTCGTGTCTTGTAGATTGCCGAGCCGTAGTTGATTCTCTCGTAGTGCAACCTCAGCGGTCGGTAGTCGGCAGGTAGCGATGCGAGAGGGTGTGTTGGCTGTAAGGGGATCACCCCCGCCTTCACGGGGCGAGCCTGGGCAGCACCGGCCAGCGTGAAGAAGCCGGTGTCGGGCTCTACGACTACAACGCGCGCATGTATTCGCCGCTGCTAGGGCGCTTCCTCAGCGCGGACCCGCTGGTGCCGCGGCCGGACGACCCGCAGAGCTTCAACCGCTACAGCTATGCCCGCCACTCGCCCCCGTGACTGCTGATTCGCCGAATTTTCCGCTGTGGGCGCATTTGTGGGCCACAATGTGGACCACAAGAGCGATTGCCGAACGATTTGCCACAGATCGGGACTCGCGCACATAGTGAGCACTTTTCGAGCTGGTAAATGATCATCCGGCCGCTCAAAATACCACCCAGCACGGCGATGAATGACTATCGCTCCATCTTCGCCAGATTTAAAACTTAAAATCGAGACTCGACCATGCATGATGTAGTGGTGATAGGTGCAGGCCCAGGCGGGTCGGCCACGGCATACTACCTGGCGCGGCGCGGCCTGGACGTGTTGCTGTTGGATAAAACCGACTTCCCTCGCGACAAGACCTGCGGCGACGGGTTGACGCCGCGAGCGGTGAACGTGTTGCAGGAGATGGATCTGGCTGACGACTTGAGGCGCATCGGCCACATCATCCGACGCTTCGAGGTATTCGCGCCGAACGGCCGCTCGACCGGCGACGCGATTGTCGTATCCCACCACCCTTCGCCGGCCCCTCGACACCGTTCGGAGGCGCAAGGAACGGGGATCGAGGGACATTCCGTTTCGCAGAACGCAGAACGGGACCGGGAACGCGACGGGCTGCCGGATTATGCCCTGGTCGTGCCGCGCCTGCAGCTCGACGACCGCATCCGCCAACAGGCCGTGCGCGCCGGCGCGCGCTTCGAGCCGGGGGTGCACGTGGATGACATCCGCATCGAGCGTTCAAACGACACGGAATACGTCGAGGTCAAAGGCGAACGCGGCGGGCGACGCACTTCCTTTCAGGCGCGCCTGGCCGTGATCGCCACCGGCGCGAACGCCACGCTGCTCCTGCGCAGCGGCCTCCTGAGCAGTCAACCCAAAGTCATGGTCGCCGCGCGGGCCTACTTCGAAAACGTGCGTGGGCTGACCGACGCCTGGACGCTGCGGTTCGACGGCGCACCGTTGCCGGGCTATGGCTGGGTGTTCCCCATCGCATCGGATGCCGCCAACGTGGGCGTCGGATATTTCAAACGGGATCGCACGACATCAGCGATCGGACCGTTTCAATCGTTTGTGCGATCGCCGGCCATGCGGGCATTGTTGGCCGATGCCCGACAGGTCGGACCGGTCAAGGGCTATCCGTTGCGCGACGACTTCTTGAGTTCGCCCACCTTCGGTCGGCGCATGCTGCTGGTGGGCGAGGCAGCCGGGCTGGTCAACCCGCTTACCGGCGAGGGCATTGACTACGCGTTAGAGTCGGGGCGCATCGCTGCAGCCCATGCCTCCGACATGTTCGCCGGCGGCGACTTCACGCCGCAGCGACACGCCGCCTACGATCAGGCCCTGCGCGATCACTTCCAGGCCTTGTTCGAGTTCTGCACCTGGGTGCGCGAGCGCTGCGCAAATCGAATCGCGCTCAACGTGCTGGTAGCGATGGCCAACCACCGGCACGACCTGCGCCGACGGTTGATGAGCGTGGTACTGGGTGGCACGCCCATCCGCGGCAAATTGACGACCGGGCGCGTCGTGCGGGCGTTGGTCAGGCGCCGCTGAGCGCAACACCGGCTGTGGCGAACGAACAGCCGCCGAAGCACATTTCGGAGGAGGGTGGAGAATGACCGAGAGAGGACAAAGATCGGCAAGCCGGCGAGGAGCACCCGCATGGGAAATGCGCCACCGGACCGGCAACGTATGCATCGGTGCAGATGGGTTTGGCGGCACGAACGACCTGCCGCACACGCGTGATGAGCGGTATGTTTGATCACCCAGCCACGCACGCCGGCGCGTCCGGTGAGATCAACGATGCCGAGCTTGCGGCGCGCATCGCGAATCGCGATCGCGACGCCTTCGAGCAACTCTACGACCGCTACGCCGCCAAGGCCTTCGGGCTGGCCATGCGGTTGATGGGCGATCGGGCCGCCGCCGAAGATGTGATCCAGGAGGCATTCTGGCGCGTGTGGCGATCGGCCGGATCGTATGATCCGGCTCGGGCCAGCCTGTCGGCTTGGCTGCTCTCCATCGTGCACCATTGCGCGGTGGACGAACTGCGCCGGCAACGCAGCCGCGGCGCGTCCGTCGAGCTGGATGCGCCGGAGGGCGAAGCACAATCGCTGCCCGACCCCAACGCCGATACGCAGGCTCGCGCCTGGGCCAACGTGCAGAGCGAACAAGTGCAGGCGGCGCTGGCCGTGTTGCCGGAGGCGCAGCGTTCTGTGATCGAGATGGCATACTTCGGGGGCTATACGCGCCAAGAAATCGCCCAACGGCTGAACGAGCCGCTGGGCACGATTCACACGCGCGCCCGATTGGGGCTGATCAAGCTCAAGGCGCTGCTGGCCAACCTGAACGTATGAGGCGCGAGATACCATGAACGACATGGGCGATAACGCGACGAGATCGCATGCCGATCCAATCGAAGACCTGATCGCGCTCTATGCGCTGGACGCGTTGGATGCGGCCGACCGCGCCCTGGTGGAGCGCAGGCTGGCGACCGACCCGCGGGCACGCGCTTTGCTCGACGAAATGCGGGCAAGCGTAGACCGGCTCAACGCCAGCGCCGGCGAGATCGCGCCGCCGAGCCGCGTCAAGCAACGGCTGCTGGCCAGGGTGGATGCAGATCTGGCTTCGCAACGTCTCGCTGCCCCACCGACGAGCGCGTGGGAGCGCATGAAGCGATGGCTGTTCCCGGTCATGGCTGCCGCCGCCGCCGCCTCGCTCGTGATCGCCATCGGCCTGGGCGTGTGGGCAGCGTCGCTGCAGCGCCAACTGGCCCAGGCACAGCAGGAACTGGCTTTGTTACAGGCGCCCGGCCTGCGCGTGGTCTCTTTGCCCAAAGCCGACAACGCCCCGACAACTGCCCAGATCACCTTCCTCTCCTCGCCTGGAGAAGCGACCGGACTGCTCACCGTCAACGGCCTGACGCCCCTGGCCTCGAACCAGACCTACCAATTCTGGTTGTTGCGCGGCGGGCAGCCCACTCCGGCCGGTACTTTTAACGTGGATGCCGACGGCGCAGGCAGGCTGCTCGTGCGTGCCGCCGGCCCGATCGGCGCATTCGACCATGCCGGCATCACCATCGAACCGGCCGGCGGCAGCGAGACGCCTACTCTATCCGCCCTGGTCGCGATCGGCAGCATCCAGTGACCGCGAGGGTCACGGCCGCGGCGCGGGTGACACGTGAGATTGCGGGTAACTGAGCGCGCGCAGTCGTTCACGCAGCCGATCTATCTCCCCGTCTGCGTTGGCCGCCGCCTCGCCATACTGGATGAGCTGTCGCTTGCGCTGCGCCAATTCCCCCGCCAGATGCCGAAAGGCCGGACTCAGCCGGGGCGCGCTTCTCTCTTTCGCCCCCGACAGCACGGCGTAAGCTTGCGAGGTAATCACGCCCGGCACCTCGTCCGCCAGATAGATCTTGAACATCCGGTCGTCGTTCCGTCGGCTGAGGTAGCGCAGGCCGAGCATCAACGCGATCAACAGGGCATAGTTGAGCAGAGCGATCAACAGCGTTGTAGCGCCGCTGGCCTCGGCGAAGACCAGCGAGGCGTTGTGGATGGCATGCGTCGCGATCGCCGCGCCCCAGCCCAGCGCGATGGCAAACAGGCCCTGCCGGCGCGACGACGCGTGCCGCGCGACGCCGAAGCCAATGCCAATCAACGAAGTGTAGAAGCCGTGCATGAAGCCGAACACGATCACGCGCAGCAAGAACAACTGCAGCCAGTGGCCGAAACCGTCTGTGCTCGCCAGGTAGATGATGTTTTCGACGTAGGCAAAGCCAAACCCCACCGTCGAGCCATATACGATGCCATCCACCCAGCCGTCGAACTCGCGGCGCCGCCAAAGGTAGAGCGCGGCGACGGCCAGGCCCTTGACCAACTCTTCCGTCACCGGCGCAAAGACGACCGCCAAAGCCAGCCTGGAGGCATCTTCGCCCCACAGGGCAGCTACCGGCACGGCGAACACCAACTGCAAGACCAGGGCGAGGAAGGCTGCCGGCAGCGCGCCCCACAGGAAGGCGACAATCAGGTATCTGGCGGGTTCTTGCTCGAATCGGTCAATCCCACGCACCAAACGCGCGTACCAATAGGTGGGGATGGCGATGATGAGCATGGAGAGCCAGACCGGCATGCGGCGCGATTATACTGAGCCCCGATCTATACAACACGCCCGATTTGGGCACCCGATCTGGCCAGCCCTTCAGCCTGTCCTATGATCCGCGAACGAGATATTCGCTTCATCTTCAACGCCGTCCGGCAGGGTAATTGCGCCTCGATCGTCGGGCTGAGCAACATGGGCAAGTCGGCTCTGTTGCGCGAGATATGCGCACCGGCGGTGCAGGCCGAGCTGCTCGGCGACGAGCGCGATAACTGGCTGTTTGCCTATGTGGATTGCAACCTGATGCCCGAACTCAGCGAGCAGGCATTACACGAGATCACGCTGCGCAGCATCATCACTGCCCTGCGCAATTCGGGCGCGTCGGATGCGTTGATCGAACAGCTCGACAAGTCATATCATCAGGTGGTTCAGCCGGCCACGCCGATCCGCAGCCCGTTGGCCTTCGATCACGCCTTGCGCCTGGTGTGCGAAGAATCCGGTCGCCATCTGGCGATCCTCTTTGACGAGTTCGACGATCCTTTCGAAAAGCTGAGCGGCCGCATCTTCCTCAATCTGCGCGCGATGAAGGATCGCTTCAAAGACGACCTGGTCTATGTGACGGCCACCGAGCGCCCGTTGGCGCAAATCGGCCAGAGCGCCGACGCGAGCGAGTTCATCGAGCTATTCGACACGCGCGAGCACTGGATAGGCTTCTTGAGCCGCGACGACGCGATCGCCCTGGCGCGCGAGTTCACCGCCGGCGCTGCGGTCAGCGAGGCCGACGTCGCCTTCATCGTTGACCAGGCCGGCGGACACGCCGGATTGCTAGAAGCCACCGCCGAGGTGTGGCACCGCATCGCCGGCGGTGTGCCGGAGGACGCCAAACAGGGCGCGTTCACCCTGCTGCGACAAGCCCTGGACGATCAGCCCTCGATCCGCGCCGAATGCGCCAAGTTGTGGGCGCAGCTCAGCGAGGCCGAACAAACGGCGCTCATCGCGCACACCGGCGGAGCGCCCGCTGCGGCCGAAGCGCTGGACGCGCTGCGCGCCCGAGGATTGCTGGCACCAAACGACGCGCCGTCCGGCGCGCTCGTCGGGGAGATCTGGCGCGCGTTCATCTACCGACAAGGCCTGGCCCGCGAAGACCTGCACCGCGGCGTGACGGTGGATGTGGATTCCGGCGAAGTCTACGTGGATGGCCGCAAAATCGAACCGTTGACCGAGCTGGAATACAAGTTGCTGTTGCTGCTCTACGGCCGGCTGAACAAAATCGTGGACAAATACACCATCGTCACGAATGTGTGGGGCGAGACTTATCTCGATGCCGTGGACGACGCGCGCATCGAAAAGCTGGTCAGCCGGCTGCGCAGCAAGCTCGAACCGAACGTTGAAGAACCGCGTTATCTGATCACCCTGCGTGGACGAGGCTATAAGCTCGTCGGATGAGTTCTCGTTAGTCCGGTCATGGACGGGTCAACTCACAATTCAGAACTGGAGATCGAGAACTCGGCGCGGGTGATCCGCGCAAGCGAAATCAGTCAATACGCCTACTGCGCCCGCGCCTGGTGGCTCGGCTGCGTGGTCGGCGTGCCCGCCACCAACGTCAACGAGCTGCAGCGTGGCGCGACGATGCACCGCCGGCACGGACAGGCGGTGTGGCTATCGCGCGCGCTGCTCGTTGTGGCGGCAGCGCTGGTCGTGTTGGCGTTTGTCATCGCCCTTGGCAGCTTCGTCCGATGAGCGCTCACAGGCCGCGATCGGTTCGATGGGCCACGGCGCTCCTGGCTTGCATCGCCCTGGTCGTCTCCTGCTCAGCCGCCTATGCTCAGTCGCCGGCGCCGGCCGTGTCAGCGCCGACGCGGCCGGCGCCAGTGCGGTCAGTGCACCCGCGCGTGATGGTAGCGCTGGTGTTCGGACAGTCGAACGCCGGCAATTGGGGCGAGAACCGCCGCGTCGCCGGCCCGCGCGTGTTCAACTTCTTCCGCGGGCGGTATGAGCGGGCGCGCGACCCGTTGCCCGGCGCGAACGGCAACGGCGGCAGCGTATGGACCCGGCTGGGCGACAAACTGATCGCAGCCAGGCTCTACGACCGCGTGGTGTTCGTGCCGGCCTCGATCAGCGCAACGGAAATCGCGCAATGGGCGCCGGGCGGCCTGTTGCACGAAGACCTGTTGCGCAACGTGCGCGAGGCGCGTCAGGCCCGGCTGGTCTTCACCCATTTGTTGTGGCACCAGGGCGAAAGCGACGCGGCGCTGGGTACATCGGCAGAGGACTATCAGCGGCGCTTCCTGGCCATGCTATCCGCCATCCGCGCGCTGGGCGTGGACGCGCCCGTTTTCGTCGCCGTCGCGACGCGCTGCGGACAGTACCCGCCCAACGAGGCGATCCGCGCGGCACAGCTTGGCCTGGTCAACCCGGCCCTCGGCATCTTCGCCGGGCCGGATACCGACCGGCTTGGGCCAGAGTATCGCCACGACGGCTGCCATTTGTCCGACCGCGGACTGGACGCCCACGCCGAGATGTGGCTGCAGGTAATCCGCGACCATCTGGACGGCAAACCACCGGGAGCATCCACCCACACGGTTGAGCGAAACGGGGGAGAGTAGCGGCGACCTGTCAGGCTGCCCGCCTGCGCCCACAATCGTGGTTAGAATCGGCCTCGTCATGCGCCTGAAGTACCTCACGCTGAACGGCTACAAAACTTTCGCCAGCAAGACACAGTTCGAGTTTGGCGATGGCATCACCTGCATCATCGGGCCTAACGGCAGTGGCAAGAGCAACATCGCCGACGGCATCCGCTGGGCGCTGGGCGAGCAGCAATTCTCGCTGCTGCGCGGCAAGAAGACCGACGACATGATCTTCTCCGGCAGCGCCAAGCGCCCGCGCGCCGGCATGGCCGAGGTGATCCTGACCTTCGACAACAGTGATGGGTTCTTTCCCATCGCGTTCAGCGAGATCGAAATCGGCCGGCGGGCCTACCGCGACGGGGCCAACGAATACGTGCTCAACGGCAACCGCGTGCGCCTGCGCGACGTGAGCGACCTGCTGGCCCACAGCGGCCTGGCCGAGCGCACCTATACCGTGATCGGCCAGGGACTGGTGGACGAAGCCCTGGCACAGAAGCCAGAGGAGCGACGCGCCTTGTTCGAAGAAGCCGCCGGCATCGCCGCCTACCGCGATCGGCGCGAGGACGCCCTGCGCAAGCTCGACGAGACGCGCCATAACCTGGAGCGCGCCCGCGACATCCTGAATGAAATCACCCCACGCCTGAAGCAACTCGAACGACAGGCCGAGCGCGCGCGCCAGTACCGCCTGCTGGCCAGTGAACTCGACCAGCTCACCCGCCTCTGGCTGGGCTACCACTATCACCGCGTTCGACAGGCCATCGCCGCCTCCGCCGGCGTGCAGCGCACTGCTCAGCAAGCCGTCGCCGAGGCCCTGGGGGAGATCAACGCCCTGGACGAACGCGCTGCGGCGCTGCGCGAAGCGCGCCGGATGCTGCAAACGCAACTGGCCGAGGCACAGCCCAAACGCGATGCCGCGCGCCACGCGGTCGAGGCCGCCGCGCGCGACCTGGCCGTCATGCGCGAGCGCGTCGCGGCGACGGAGCAACAAGTCGCCAACGCCCAGCGCGAGTTGGACGAACTGGCCGGAACGATAGATGCGCTCGCTGCGCGCGCCGCTGAAGCCGCTGCCGCGTTTGCCACCGCCCAAGAAACACACCGCTCGCGTCAACACGACCTGGAAGCCACCGAGCTGCTTGCCTCCGAGCGGCGCAATGAGCGCGCGGCCCTGGAGGCGCAGCGCGCCCAGGCTCAGCAACACCTGCGCCAAGCCAGCGATCAGGTGCTGGCGGCGCGCAATCACATCGCCGCCTTGCGCGCCCGCCGGGATGCCCTGCGCCAGCAGCTCGAAGCCATGTCCCGGCGCACGGCCGAACTGGGCGCCCAACGCGAAACCGAGCTGACCACGCTGACCACGCTGAGCGCCGCAGCCGACCGTGAAGCATCGCAGGTGAACCTGTTCGACGCGCAATACGAATCGGCACTGCAGGCGCTCGAGTCGGCGCGCACCCGGCTGGAACAGGCGCAAGCCGCCCTGGCCGCTGCCGAAGCCGAAGAGCGCCTGACCTCGCGCATGACGCTGTTCGCCGACATGCGCGCCCTGGCCGCCCGCAGCGCCGACGAGCTGGCCACTGCGGCCAGCCAGGCCAATCTACCTGCCGTGCAAGGCGTGCTGTCATCCCTCATCCAAATCGCGCCCGACGACCAGAAAGCGGTCGAAGCCGCGCTGGGCGAGCTGCTCAACGCGGTCGTCATCGCCCCCGCCGACCCGTCGGTGGGTGAGGCGGGCGTCACGCGCCTGCGCGCCTGGCTCACCGAACAGCCGTCCGGCCGCATCGCCGTTGTGATGACGCATGCGCTGCGTCCTTACGATGACGAACGCGAAGCGAACGACCGCGTCCTCATCGAACACGCCCGCCAACAGCACGCCCGGCCACTGCTCGACGCCATCAGCGCGCCGGAGTGGTTGCGGCCGGCGCTACTCATCGTCGCCGGCCGCAAGTTCATCGCGCGGGACCTGGACGCGGCGCGCGCGTTGGCAGCGCAATTGCCCGACGGCTGCCTGTGCGTGACGCGCGACGGCGAAGTGGCGCACGCCATCGGCACGCTGTCGTTACCGGCCGGCGCTCGCTCGCCGATCATCCTGGGCGCCGAGGCGACGCAGCTCGAAGCGCCGGACTACGAAGCGATCCGGGCCAATCTCGATCGGGCGCGGCAAGAACGCGACCAGGCCCAGCACGCGTTCGACGAAGCCCGCCTGACGGTAGAGCAAACCGCACAATCGCGCAACCTGTTCGCTCACGAGAGCGCCCAGCGGCGCAACCGCATCGAAGATGCCCAGCGCAAGGTCAACCTGATCGAAGAATCCCTGGCAGCGTTGGCCGGCGACATGGAACGCACCGAGGAAGAGATCGCCGCGCTCGACCAGCAACTGGCAGAAGCCGACGCATCGCTGGCGCAATGCCTGGCAGAACAGGCTCGAGCGCAGCAAGCGTTGGACGAGATCGAAGCGCGCCTGAGCGCGCAGCTTCAAGATGGCTGGCTGGAGTCGCTCAGCGCGGCGCAGGCCATGTTATCGGCAGCGCTGAGCGCGATGCAGAGCGCCGAAGCACTCAGCCGCGAGCGCGCCACTGCCCACGCCGACGCTGTGGCGCAGCGCGAGTTGCGCGCGCAGCGGCTGACCGAGCTGAACACCCAGCTTGAGGCTAACCGCCTCGCGCTCGCCGAGATGGCCGCTGCTGCCTCGCAGGCCGAGGCGGCCTGGCGCGAGGCCGATGCAGCCATCGCCCCTTTGCAAGACGAAATCGCCGCGATCGAGGGACAGCTCGCTGCGCTGGACGAGCGCCGGCGCGAAGCCGAGCACACCCTGCGAGAACGCGAATCGCACCTGAACGCAGCCACGCTGGAGCTGGCCCGCCACAACGACGAGCTGGAAAGCCTGCGCCGCCGCGCCCTCGCGGAAGTGGAACATTCGGAGCTGGACGTCGAGAAAGCGGGAAGCGACTCCGCCGAGAACGTCGAACCTCGCGCGGATGGCCGATCTACACTGGACGATCAGCAAGAGTCGTCCATCCTCGACTCGTTGCCAGTCGTCGAAACATTGCCTGCCGGGATCGAGGAACGCATCGCGCAGTTGCACGGTCAGATCAGGCGGCTGGGCGCGATCAACGACGAGGCGCAGGCCGAGTTCGAGGCGCTCAGCGAACGACATCGCTTCCTGACCGAACAATGCGACGACCTGGAGAAAGCATCAGAGGCGCTACAAAGGGTGATCGCCGAATTGAACGACGTGATGAAAGACACTTTCCGCCAGACGTTCGACGCCATCGCCGGCGCTTTTCAAAATACGTTCAAGGTGTTGTTCGGCGGCGGGCAGGCCAGGCTCGCCCTGGTCAATCCCGACAACATTGATGAGTGCGGTGTGGAGATTCACGCCCAACCGCCGGGCAAACGCCCCCAATCGCTGGCGCTGCTCTCAGGCGGCGAGCGCTCGCTGACGGCGACGGCGCTGCTGTTCGCCATCTTGCAGGTGAAGCCGACGCCCTTCTGCGTGCTAGACGAAGTGGACGCAGCGCTGGACGAGAGCAACGTCGGGCGCTTCCGGGCGATGCTGGAGAGCCTGAGCGACCGCACGCAGTTCATCATCATCACCCACAATCGGCGCACGGTCGAGGCGGCGACCACCATCTACGGCATCAGCATGGGCGCCGACGGCGCCAGCACTGCGCTGAGCCTGCGACTGGATGAGGTGAAGTGACTGCGACACAAGCAGCGCACATGATCGGCAATCGTGGTCACGTCGTCGTCATCGGCGCAGGCATAGGCGGGCTGAGCGCGGCAATCAGACTGGCCGCGCGCGGCTTCCGCGTCACCCTGGTCGAGAAGCTGGATCGGCCCGGCGGCAAGATGGGCGAGGTGCGCGCCGACGGCTTTCGCTGGGACACCGGCCCTTCGGTGCTCACCATGCGGCATGTGTACGAGCGGCTGTTTCGGGCGGCCGGCCGCGACCTGAGCGATTACCTCGACCTGCTTCCCCTCGACCCGATCACCCGCTACTTCTGGCGCGACGGCGCGACAATTGACGCCGTGGCCGATGAAGAGGCGATGTGCGAGAACATCCGACGCGCCTTCGGCCCGCGCGACGTGGACGGCTATCGCCGGTTCATGCGCTACGCCAGGCGCCTGCACGACGTGGTCGGCAATCCGTTCCTCTACCGGCACAAACCCGGCTGGCGCGACTTGATCTCTCTGCCGCTGACCGACGTGCTCAAAATTGACGCGTTGCGCACCATGCACCAGGCCGTGAGCGCGCATTTCAAAGACCCGCACCTGGTGCAACTGTTCGACCGCTTCGCCACCTACAACGGCTCCTCGCCCTACCGCGCGCCGGCCACGCTGAATGTGATCGCTCACGTGGAGATGGCGCAGGGAGCCTGGTATCCACGCGGCGGCATCTTTCGGCTCGCGCGAGCGTGGGAGCGCCTGGCCACCGAGCTGGGTGTGGAGATTCGGTATGCCGAGCCGGCGCAGGAGATTTGCGTCCAAGGCGGCGCCGCAGCCGGCGTGCGGCTGGCCAACGGCGCCGTCATCCATGCCGATGCGGTGGTGTGCAACGTGGACTACACGTGGGCGCGGCAAACGCTCTTGCCGGGAAGCGCCCGCGCCGATAGACTGGAACCTTCATGCAGCGGATTTGTGTTGATGCTGGGCGTGCGCGGTGTGCACCCTGAGCTGGCCCACCACAACATCTTCTTCACCGGCGACTATCGGCGCGAGTTCGACGATATCTTCGACCGGCGCGTCGCCCCGCGCGACCCGACGCTGTATCTGTGCATCACCAGCAAGACCGACCCTGAGCATGCTCCGGCGGGTCACGAGAACTGGTTCGTGCTCGTCAACGCGCCCTTCCTCAGCCCGAATTTCGACTGGTCGTCCGAGGCCGACCGCTACGCCCAACACATCCGCGGTTTGCTGATAGCCAACCTCGGCCGGGCCATCCCCCTGGCCGAACCACAGGCCATGGTGCAGGTGGAGCGGCGGTTCACACCGCTCGACCTGCAAATGGCTTACGGCGGACACCGCGGAGCGATCTACGGGTTTTCTTCCAACACGCGCACCACGGCTTTCATGCGTCCCGGCAATCGCGATCGGGACATCGCGCGGCTGTATTACGCCGGCGGGAGCGTGCATCCCGGCGGCGGCGTGCCGTTGGTAACGCTATCCGGCCTGGCTGCGGCCGAGTGCCTGGCGCAAGACCTGCAGCCTTAGGGCTGGCCTTGAGCCAGGGTGGGCGAAGGCAGTGCCTTCGCCCACCCAATGTTCCTGCTCAGGTTGTTGCGGGCAAATGGCGCTGGGATCGCGGGCGCTAGAGTCGCGTCTGATCACCGGGGAGATCATCTGATGGGTTGGCGGGCTCGTGAGGAACCCCGATCTCCTGCATCTCGCCCGATTCGCCGATCAGGTAGAACCGGCGGCGCACCGCCGGCAAGACATATTCGGGTGCGCCGATGACCGGTCGGGCCGGTGAAGGCTGCGTCGGCAGTTGCGTCACGCGGAAGTCACTCGCGGCGTCGGCCGGATGCGGCATCATCCAGTATTGTGGCGGGCTGGGCGGCATGTGAGCTGTGTAACGCGGCCGGTCGTAGCGATCCTCTTCTCGCCGCCGGGTCATCAGCACCATCACCAACAGCACGGAGGGAATCGCCACCATCAGGCCAATGAAGGTGCCGCCCAGCAAAGCGATCGTAATCTGATCCACGCGCGATCCGATGAACGCCGCGAGCACGACCGAGAACAACACCAGGCTAATCGCGACTGCCTTGCTCAACCTGTCCATGGTTCACCTCCGGAGCTACAGCGGCAGAGCCGCCTGAAAGCGGATGACGCGGCCGCCCGTGACCGCGATGAAGTCGCCGCTGCCCAGCAGCTTCTCGGCGCCGGTGCCGGGCATGCCCGCGGCCACGCGCGCATCCTCGGCCGAGACAACGCGACCAACCAGGCGCAACGGCAGATTGGCCTTCAGCAGCGTGCCGATGACCTTCGCCGACGGTTTCTGGGTGCAGGCGATCAGGTGGATGCCGGCCTCTCGCCCGCGCTGAGCAATGCGGGTGAGCAGGTCAACAACGCGCGCGCCGCCGGTCTGCACCAGGTCGGCCATCTCGTCCACATACACGGCGATGCGGGGCAGCGGTTCACTGTGGCTGGTGCGACGCTCCATCACCTCCACCACGCGCGCGAGGGCGGCAGTTGCCTCTTCGGGCGAATGGGCGACGCCCAGCAGGCGATGCATTTCGGTGGCGCGGGCAAACGCCGGATCGTGATTGCGCTTCGGATCTACTACGATCAGGCCAAACTGGCTGGGGCGGTGGAGCTGGCACAGGCTGAGCAGGATGCTATGAGCCAGCGACGTCTTGCCCGACCCGGTGGCGCCGGCAATCAGGATGTGGGCCACCTCCGGCGAGGCCAGGCAAGCCATCAGCGTGGCGCCATCTTCGGCCAGGCCGAGCACGGCCGTGTGAGGGGGAACATCCTTGAGCGACGCCATCAACGTCGTCAGCCGCACCGGCGCGCGCGTCTCGCGCGGGATCTGCACCGCCAGGTGCGTGCCGCTCTGTGTGACGCGCACGTTCGAATTGCCGAGGGCCAGCGCCAGATCGGCCTGCAAAGCCTTGACCTGATTGACTTTCGTGCCGGGGGCCGGCCGCAGCAACATCTCGACGAAGCCCGGCAACACCTTCCCACCGACTACAGCCGCCGGTGCCTTGCGTTCGCGCAGCACAGCCTCGATACGATCCGCGGTGTGATACAACTTGCGATACATTGCAGTAGCCACCCACTAGAACTAATGTTCTGGACAGAAGATTATCCAGAACAAACGTTCTCAGTCAAGCGGCGTTCGCGAAATCACGGCAAATTGGGAAAACTCACGCCCGGCCTGTGATTTCGCGACCGGCACAGCGCATACAATGCCAGGCACCTATGCCAGGAGTCAACGTTCACCATCCACTCATCGTGCCACTCATCGTGGATGCCCATCTCGATCTTGCCTACAACGTCCTCTACAAGCACCGCGACTACCGGCGCTCGGCGTGTGCCACGCGCGAAGCAGAGCGCGGCAGCCAGCGCGAGAAGCAATCCGGCCAGTGCACGGTCGGCCTGCCCGACATGATCCGTGGCCGCGTCGGCTTGTGCTTCGGCACGATCTTCGTCGAGCCTCATTCCCGCCAGATCAGCGACGACCTGCCGAGCTACCGGGATGAACGCGAAGCGCACCGGCTGGGCATGGCTCAGCTCGATTTCTACCGTCGCTGGGCCGAGGAGAACCGCCACGTGATGCTGGTGACGACCAAGGGCGAACTGGAGGCGGTGTGCAAGGCCTGGGGCGTGGGACGCAGTCATCGCGAGACAGCCGACTCCCCATCCCCGACCCTCCACCCGGTCGGCATCGTCCCGCTGATGGAGGGTGCAGATCCAATCCTGGAACCGAAGGAGCTGGAGCGCTGGTATGAGCGCGGCTTGCGCATCGTCGGGCCGGCCTGGGACACCACGCGCTATGCGGGCGGCACGTGGAGCGGCGGGCGAATGACCAGGCTCGGCCGTGCGCTGCTCGACGTCATGGCCGAGTTCAACGTCATCCTCGACGTCAGCCACCTGAGCCACCAGGCGCTGTTCGAGGCATTGGACGCGTTCGAGGGCCAGCACGTTATCGCCAGCCACAGCAACCCCCACCGCTTCGTGCCCACGTCGCGACACGTGCCGGACAAAGCCATCGAGATGATCGCCGAGCGCGGCGGCGTGATCGGCGTGGTGCTCTACAACCGATTCCTCAAAAAGGAATGGAGCGGGAAGAAAGACGACGTGACGCTGGATGATGTGGTGCGGATGATTGACCACATCTGCCAGGTGACCGGCAGCGCCGACCACGTGGGTCTCGGCAGCGACTACGACGGCGGCTTCGGCGCCGAGGCCATCCCGCGCGAGCTGAACACCATCCGCGACCACCCCAAGATCGGCGACGAACTCCTGCAACGTGGTTTTGAGCCGAAGCACGTCGAACAGATCATGGGGGGCAACTGGCTGCGCATCCTGCGCGAAGCCCTGCCGACATGACATCGCTGTCTGACCGTTGCTTCCTAACCCGCAATTTCTGATGCCCTCTCCGCGCTACGACTATCTCGTCACCGGCGCCGGCGCAGCCGGACTCAGCCTGGTCTACCACCTCAATCGGGCCGGCCTGACCGACCGGCGCATCCTGTTGCTCGACCGCGCGCCCAAGACCGGGGACGACCGCACCTGGTGCTTCTGGGAAGCCGGCGTGGGCGCCTTCGAGCCGATCGTCTTCCGGTCCTGGGAGCGCATCGCCTTTTACGGCGAAGGCTTCTCCGGCACATGGGCAATCGCACCTTATCGCTACAAGATGATCCGCAGCGTGGACTTTTATCGCTTCATGTCGGCGTGGCTGGACGATCAGCCCAACATCGAACGCGAGCTGGCCGAGGTCGCCCATGTCGAGAGCGACGGCGATGAGGCCGTGGTGCGCACGCGCGATGGGCGGGTCTATCGCGGCGCGTGGGCGTTCAACAGCATCTTATTCGATCCGCCGGCGCGGCAGCCGGACTATCACTTCCTGCTCCAGCACTTTCTCGGCTGGGTCATCCGAACGCCGCAGCGGTCGTTTGACCCGCAGGTGGCTACGCTAATGGACTTCCGCGTCGCCCAGTTCGACGACGCCCGCTTCGTGTATGTCTTGCCACTCGACGAGCACAGCGCACTGGTGGAGTACACGGTGTTTTCGCCAGCGTTGCTGCCCCGCGAAGAATACGGACGCCATCTGGCAAGCTACATTGCAGAGCAACTGCACATCGCCACCTTCGACGTGCAGCACGAGGAATTCGGAGTGATCCCGATGACCGATGCGCCGTTTCCCGCAGGCCAGGGTGGGCGCGTGATCAACATCGGCACGGCCGGTGGATGCACCAAGCCCAGCACTGGCTACACCTTCCTGCGCATCCAGCGTCGTTCGCAGCGCATCGCCCAGGCGCTGAAGGCAACCGGTCATCCTGGTGCCTACGATTCGCCGGGCCGGTCACGTTACGCCTTATTCGACAGCGTGCTGCTCAACGTGCTGGAAAGCGGCCGCGCCCAGGGTCGGCGCGTGTTCACCGATCTGTTCTCGCGCAACCCACCGCAACGCGTGCTGCGGTTCCTGGACGAAGACACGACGCCGGCCGAGGACCTGCGGATCATGAGCAGCGTAGACATTCCCGCGTTCGTGGAGGCAACCGCCGACGAGGGGCGCCGCCGGCTGGTGCGCGCCTGGGGCAGAAGGGGCAGGCTCAAACCAGGCTCGTGATAATCCGATCGCCGCCGATGACTCGGCCAGTGGCTCGGCAAAAGGCTGGACTGCCTACCTGTGCTGAACAAACACACGACGCATTCCAATTCCCAATTCTCAATTCTCAATTCCCCATTCCATGCAACGCCGCTCGCCCACCCCAGAGTTGCTCGACGACTGCGCCTATCGCGACCTGGACGAATTGCGGGGCAACCTGCGCGATATGGCGCGCTACGATCGCTGGCTGGGCGCCTTCGCCCTTGGGCTGCGCCTAGCGACGGCCGGCCTGACGCGCCACAGCGCCTACGTCGGCCTGGACGTCGGCTGCGGGGCTGGCGATTTCATCGCCTACGCCCGGCGCGCCTTCCCCGCGGCGAAGTGGATAGGGCTGGATCTGTCGCGCGACGTACTGCGCGTCGCGCAGCAGAGCCATCCGCGCCTGGCCGCGGTCTGCGCCGAGGGTGCATCCTTGCCGTTTGCCGATGCCGGCGTTGACGTGGTGATCTGCATCCATGTACTGCATCATCTTGACCCATCACAAGCGACGGACTTGCTACGCGAGTGCAGGCGCGTGGTTCGCCTGCGCGCTGTGTGCCTAGACCTGACCCGCAGCGCGAGCACATTGGTGGGGGCCTGGCTGCTGACGCATCTGACCAGCCGGAATCGCCTGACGCGCGCCGACGGCGTGCAGTCAGTTCGACGCGCCTACACCCCCCAGGAAGCCGCCAGGTTAGCGCAGCAGGCCGGGTGGACGGAAGTCAGCGTGCGACGACACGGGCCATTTCGCTATTCTTTGACCACAGCGTGCTCATTCGCATAGCTTCATCAGCGTCTGTGCGATGTGCAGCGCAGCGTGGGGACGGGCCAGCGCACGCGAAGCGCACCTGACCCGCTCCATAGCCTGGGGATCGTTCAGCCAGCGCCGGAGTTGTTCGACCACCGCTGCCGGCGTCGGACACCACGCTGCTGCGCCATGACTCACCGCATAGTCGCGCGGGCCTTCCTCCTGTCCGGGCAGCGCATCGAAGATGATGATCGGCAAACCGGCGACGAAGCCTTCGGCCAGCGTGGTGGAGCCGGCCTTGGTGATCAACACATCGGCGGCTCCCATCCACTCCGGCACGTCGTCCACAAAGCCCAATACCTGCGACGTCGGGCCAGCAATCGCCCCGCTCAGCGACTGGCGCAGCGCCCGGTTGCGTCCACAGATGACCACCAGTTGCAGCGGCATACCGGCGCCGGCGATGGCGCGAGCAGTCTTATCCAGCAAGCCTGCGCCTTCGCCGCCGCTCAGCAGTAGGACGACGGGAAGGTCGCTGCGCAAACCGCGCTCGACGCGCGAGCGGGCGCCGCGTTGGATACGCTCTTGGAGCGAGGGGATCACCGGCTGGCCGGTGGTAATTACCCGTTGAGGAGACATGCCGCGGGCAATCAGTTCCTCGCGCGCCTCCTCGGTGGGCGTGGTGACGACATGCGCCAGCGGCGCGACGTGAAAACTGTGGATGTGGCTGAGATCGGTGACCACGTGAGCGTAATGAGCCTGCGGCGCCCACATGCGCATGGCCTGCGGCACGAATGGATTGAAGTGCGGCTGGCACGACACATAGACATCCGCCGGGTGTTTGCGGAACAGCACATGCAAACGTTCGCCGTCCAGCCGGCTGAGCAGTGCGCCCACAGCTTGCATGCGCTGCACGTCGTCAAGCGCAATGTAGTTCAGATAGTGCAGCCAACGCGCATGGTGGATGGCGACGCGATAGGTGGCTTCGCTGCGGTTGAAGGGTCGCGGCAGGTAACCAATGGCGTTGATGGCCTCCACACGGTGCGGTTTGCCGTTGAGGGCAGCAAAGGCTTGTTGAATGCTATCGGCTGCGGTGCGATGTCCGCCTCCCGTGTCAGAGTACAAGAGCGCGAAGGTAGCCATTCAAATTGCATTCTAATCGCCAGCCATCCCGGCGGCCCCAGACACGGCATCCGGCGCTTCAGGGCAGCCGCGGAGTATGATTGGCGCATCACTTCGATCACACAGAGGTTTCTATCATCATGCGCAACAAGATCACCATCGTCGGCGCCGGGTTCGTCGGCGCGACCACCGCTCACTGGCTGGCCGAACGCGAGCTGGGCGACATCGTCCTGCTCGACATCCCCGCCACCGAGACCATGCCCAAAGGCAAAGCGCTCGACCTGGAAGAGGCCGGCCCCGTCGTTGGCTACGACACCAGGATCGCCGGCACTACCGATTACGCCGACACCAAAGACAGCGACATCGTGGTGATTACAGCCGGCGCCGCGCGCAAGCCCGGCATGACCCGCGAAGACCTCGTGGGCATCAACCAGAAAATCATTACCGACGTCGCTAACCACATCGCCACCACTTCGCCTCGGGCTACCGTCATCGTCGTCACCAACCCACTCGACACCATGGCCTATCTGGCCTATAGGATCCTCAGCCAGCACGGGTTCACCAAGAATCGCGTGATGGGCCAGGCCGGCGTGTTGGACAGCGCGCGCATGCGCACTTTCATCGCGCAGGAGCTGAACGTGAGCGTGCGCAACACGCACGCCTTCGTGCTGGGCGGGCACGGCGACGAGATGGTGCCGCTGGTGCGCTATTCGACTGTAGCCGGCATCCCCATCACCGAGCTGCTGCCGGAAGAGCGCATCGCCGCCATCGTGCAGCGCACCCGGCAGGGCGGCGCGGAGATCGTCAACCTGCTCAAGACCGGCAGCGCTTACTACGCGCCGGGCGCCTCGGTGGCCGAGATGGTGGAAGCCATCCTCAAGGATCGCAAACTGATCCTCCCCTGCGCGGCCTACCTGGATGGCGAGTACGGCCTGAAGGACATGTACTTCGGCGTGCCGGTCAAGCTCGGCCGCAGCGGCATCGAAGAGATCATCCAGATCAAGTTGCTGCCGCACGAACAGGAGATGCTCAACAAGAGCGCCGAGCTGGTGAGGAGCACCATGAGCGCCCTGAAGTTCTGAATCGAGCGCCGGGAATCGAAACTCCGACTTCCAACTCCCCTTCACCCGCATCCCGGTTCCTGGCGCGGTTCGCGATGATTCCGTGAGAACGCTGCGCGCCTGTCTGCTCGACGAGCCGCTGCCGCGGCTGATGGCGATGGCCGACCTGTGGGACGCGCCGATTGAGGCCACATCGGCCGACGACGTCGCCGACGCGCTGGCCGCGCATATCCTCCAAAGAGAAAATCTGCTGGCCGCGCGCGAGTCGTTGCCACCGGACGCGCGCGATGCCCTGAACGCGCTGATCGCCGCGCGCGGGCGGATGCCCGTGGCAGCCTTCGAGCGCCGCTTCGGCGTCATCCGCCCGATGGGGCCAGGCAAACTCGAGCGCGAACGCCCGTGGCTATCGCCGATCAACCCGGCGGAGAAGTTGTGGTACCACGGCTTCATCTTCCGCGCCTTCGACCGGACGAGCGGCACGCCGACCGAAGTGACGTTCGTGCCGGGCGATCTGCTCGAAGCGCTCAAGGCCGAGCCGGCAGCGCCGGGCGAGGAGTTCGGCGGTGAACCTCCTCCTCCCCACCCCTCCGCGCTGGATTTGCGACAGTCGCAGCTTCTCGACGATGTCACCACGTTGCTTTGCTACATCCGCAATCACGATGTGCGGGCGAAGCCAGGAGGCGAATGGGACTCGGCATCGCGTCGAGCCATCGCGCCCATGCTGCGCGACGCCGACGGCGTCAGTGGCCAGGAGCCGCAAGGCCGCTTCGCCTTCCTCATCCACCTAATTGCTCGCCTGGGCTGGGTCAGGTCAGAGCAAAACCGCCTGCGCCTGATCCCACAGCCGGTCGCGCACTGGTTGCAGAGCGCGCCCGACGCACAACACGACGCCCTGTTCAACGCCTGGCTGGACGACCCTGAGTGGAACGATCTGGCTCACGTCGCGGGGCTGGTGTTGGAGATGACGCACGCCTGGTCGAACGATCCGGTGCACATGCGAAAGGCGATCGTAGAGATGTGGCGCGCGTGGCGATCGCAAGTCGGGGAACGCTCATCTGCGGTCTCCGACTTCATCAATCACGTGCGGGCGCTCAACCCCGACTTCGCCCGGCCAGATGGCCGCTACGACACGTGGCACATACGCGATGCTCGCACCGGCGAGTTCCTGCACGGCTTCGAAAACTGGGAACGGGTGGAGGGTGCGTTGATCCGCCACATCCTGGAGAAGCCACTGCGCTGGCTGAGCGGTCCGCAGGAAGAAGCCGGCGAACCGCCTCCCTCTCCCTTTCACGTGACCGACGACGGCCAGATCATCATCGAGCGGCGTCTGCGCTACGAGCGGTTCCAACTGGCGCGCGTTGCGGATTGGGTCGAGACGCGCCCGGCGACCTACGTCTACCGGATCTCACCTCGCTCGCTCGAGCGCGCCCGGACGCAGGGCATTCGCATCGGTCGGGTGGTCGAATTCCTGGAGCAAAACAGCGGCCAGGCGCTGCCGGCCGGCCTCAAGCGCGCGCTGACGCGCTGGGAGGAACGCGGCACCGAAGTCCGGCTGGAGCCGATGGCGATCCTGCGCGCGCCGGATGGGGCGACGATGGACGCATTGCTGCGGTCGCCGCGCGTGCGCCGGCTGGTGGTGGAGCGCTTCGCGCCGAACTGCGTCGCCATCCGCCAGCGCGATGCCGACGAGGCGCGCGCGACGATCATCGAGAGCGGCCTGCTGGTGGACTTTGGATAGGCAGACCTGCGCGCAGGCTCAACACGCCACCGCAAGCCGCACCTTCACCACGTCGCCCTTCTCAAGCTGCTCCGACTTGCGCACGCTCACTTTGATCGGCACCAGAAAGCGATCCCCTCTGGGAAACAAAGATGTCTTGAACAGCGTACTGCCGATCTGAACCTGGGCAGGGATGACGCCCCAGCCATACGTCACCAGGCGTTGGATGGCTTTCAAATCGCGGCTCTGCTCCTCCGGCACAGCGATGAAGTAATGTGGGGCCGGTCCTCTCCACTCGAAGATCTCGCCCTCGAACTCAAAGTGCATCTGCATGTTTCAGTCATGTGATCGCCTGGTTCGCTGCCCCAGAAACATGCCCAGGTGTGCAGCGTGTTCCTGTACGTGGCGCAGGTTGTACAGCAAAAGCTCCGCAAAGGGCAACTCGCCCCAGGCAAACCGGCACACCCGGTGCGCCTGTTCGACGGACAAGCCGGCAATCGTCTCCTGACACCTGCGGCGGCAATATTCCAGGTAGCCGAGCAGTTCTTGGCGCGTGTAGGTGCGCGGCAAGACTTCGCCCGATTCCATCTCCACCAGGTCGAATGGCGCAGGCGGGGCAAAGCCCTCTTCCGACCCGGTCAAATACAGGTCCAGCCAGAACAGCGTGTGGTAGCCCACATACCAGAACTTCGAGAAGCCCTTGGCTACCCACTGGTCTGGCCGATCCTCCCACAGCTGCGTCTCCCAGAGTTCATCGGGGCAATCGCGCAGCGCGTCGCCCAACATGTCTATGGCGACGCTGAACTGTCGCCACAGCATCGCGTTATCAATGATGGCCATTGCCTCATTCCTCCGGCTTCTCACAGCCGGCCTTCTTTCAGCGCGAACCGGTCCGGGTGTGCGAACAGATAACCCCAACCATCTACTTCAGGTGTGGCGATGCCGAGGCCGGCGAGGATGGTGGTGATGTTGGTGCGATGCTCGATGCCGTGGTTGATCGCCTGGATGAAGAGATGGCGGGCCTGGTAATCCATCGTCAACCCGCCTTCCTCCTCGTGCACCATCTGGGTGGGTGGGATGCGTTGAACGGCGTCGAGGAGCGCAGCGGCCACGCGTTCGGCGAACGCGGCCAGGTCGGCCAAGGTGAACGGATCGTCCCACTTGAACGACGGCTGCGGGCGTTTGCCCGTCATGCGACCCACGTAGTCGGCTTCGGCGTGAACGATGTGCCTCAGGGTGTCGCGGATGGTGCCGTAGGTTCCGGGCGCAGTGGCCGCGAGCTGCTCGTCGGTGAGTTGCCGGCAGGCAGCAATGATCTGCGCGTTGGCCCAGTTGTTGTAACGGATGAGTTCGACCAGGGTGGGTTCGGGTTGGTATGTCATCTCGCGGTGTTTGTGGATCGCTGTTGCTGCGCGTGCAGATATGCGACTACATCCTTGATGGACCAGGGCGAGGACGGACGCGGCGTGCTGATCTGCGCCTTGTGCATGTCGGCGAGCAAGCTTTCCCGGCGTTCGAACTCTTCTCGCAGCAATGCGATGATGCTGTATTTGTCATTTGACATCGCGATTACCTCTTGCCGAAACGCCAGCGGGTGGGGCTGAAGGCATCGTCGGTCCCAAAACCGAAGACGACTTCGGGCTTCACCTGATAGACCTCATACGGGGGCGGCCCCGCAGTCGGCGCGCCATCGGCATAGAACGCGCTATCTCGAACAGCGACGTGCCAGTCATATTTGGAAGCGTATGCATCGGCCACACGATACAGCATCGTGTCATCGTGCACCTTTGCAGCGCGTCCTTCGACCACGAGATGGGCGTCGGCGCTGGCTGTGGCAAGGACGCAGTGCGCCTTGCGCACGAGATTTTTGCCTTTTACGGTCGCGGGCGACGTGGCGAAATACAGCGCTTCGTCGAGCCACACTGCCAGCAACGGCATCACGTGTGGCCGCCCATCTGCGCGCGTCGTCGCCAGCCAGAACCAGCCGGCTTCAGCCAGACGCCGGCGCGCCTCTACCCACGGCGTCGGCGCTGCATGTTCCACGCTGGACGGTAACAGCTCGGTCACCGGTGTTTCAGCAGTCATCGCGTCCTCCCACATCATGCTTGCGACGCGACTTCATTTCGCTTCGCCTTCCACACGCTCGCATATTTCTTGCGGTATTTGAGGTCGCCTTCCATTTCGATCAAGGCCAGCGCCGCGGCCTTGACCGACTCATCGCCGGTCGCGTCATACACGTCCCGCAGGCTTTGGAGGATGTCATAGCGGATGAGGGTGCGGTTCTTCTCTGCAGCGCATTCTGCGAAGCGGCGTTCAAGTCCATCCAACAGCAGCGCGCGCTGCTTCGGGCCAGCCACGCCAACCTTCCACAACGCCTGCAGGCAGTGCCGGGCCGTGACGAAGCGTTCGTCCCTAGTCACGGCCAGCAACCTGTCGAAGTCTTTCAACATACGCTGCTGCGGGTCGCTCTTGGCCAGGTTGCACAACACCTGTGCCGCGATCGCACGGTTGTGGTTATCGGCGTGGCCCAGGTTGGCCACCGCGTCGTCCCAAACGTCGTAGGCCCAGTCCACAGGCTTGTCCGTGGCTTCGATGATGGCGAAGTAGGCCGCGTTTTGCGCGTCACGATCGCGCGACCACAGGTTGTCCCAATGCTTCTTCGTGATTGCGTCCATAGGGCGTTGATGCATCATCACACCATGCCGTAGGCGCGCTGGATGTCGAACTCGTAGATCAGGCGTTGCTCCTTGGCCATCGCGCGCCGGAAATCCTCGGAGTCCATCTCGCCGCCAAACCAACTGAGCGGCCCCGTGGGGCGGTTCTGCATGATGCGAAACAATCGCTCACTCAGCGCTGACACGTCCGGCCCTTCGAGCAGGCGCACGGTCGTCTCCAGCGTGAGATAACTCCAGGTGTTGTCGAACACAAACAGGGTGCAGTTCGGATTTTGCCGGAGCCGCCGGGTGCGAGCGCGATCCTGCGTGCCGCTGCTCCACAACTTGCCGTCCACCATCGCAATGCCCACCCGCACGGCGCGGGCGATGCCGTCGTCGCCAACCGTAATCATGGCCGCCGTGCGGCTTTTCTCCAGAAAGGCGATTTGTTTCTCGTCGAGGGTCATGCTTCCTCTGAGTAGATCAACCCGTGACCGCCCACCGGCTCGGTCTCGAACCGCTCGTCAAAGCCGGCGATCAACGGCCGGCCCTTCGCAATCGCTGCTTTGACCGATGGCAGGTCGAGCGACGCCGCGTGGCTGGCCTGGCTGTCCCACACTTCGGTAATCCACAAGGCGTTTGAATCGGTTGCGTCTTTCGCCACGATGTAACTGAGGCAGCCCGGCATGCCCGATACGCCCTCCAACAGGATCGCCATCAGCGCATCACGCTGGCCGGGGGCAGCGACCATCTTCCCGATCAGTCCATACATCGTATGCTCATCCTCCTGCCATCGCCCCCACGACCATGAACGGTTCTTTGCCTTGCACCACGTCATCGGGCAGCAGCGCGTCCGGCGGCTCGTGCGACCAGTCCTGCCCGCAGGCGAAGAAGCGCACGAACGCCCGGCGCTCCTGTGTTGCGTGGTCGCGAATGGTCCCTCGCAGCATCGGATAACGCGCCTCGAGCGCATCGAGGATGGTGCGCAGAGTAACCGGCGCTTCGACGTGCAGTTCGACTTCGCGGCCGACGCCGGCCAGCGTGCGCAGGTGTTGGGGCAGGATCACTCTGATCATTCTTGTAAGTACCTTATCCGGTCTTGACGGTTTTCTGCATGTCTCCCCAGCCGCTCTGAGCCTTTACATTGTCCGTTCAGTTTGACCAGGATCAGGCTCGATGTTCCTGTCGCACATAGCACAGATGTGTAGCGGCTGGATCATTAATAACCCTGTCAATGCGCAACTGCGGGCCAGGATCGTGCAGGTTCTCGAACAGGCGTCTCCCTGCTCCGAACAGTACGGGCACCAGGGCAATCTCCAGCTCGTCAATGACGCCCAGGTTCAGGTATTGCTGGATCACATCTGCGCCGCCTGAGATACGGATATCGCGCCCACCCGCAGCTTCCCGGGCCAGCTCCAGGGCGCGCTCCGGGCCGTCGTTGACGAAGTAGAACGTCGTCCCGCCCGGCCGGACCCAGGGTTCGCGCTTCTCGTGGGTGAGAACGAATACCGGTGTGTGAAACGGCGCCTCCTCTGGCCAACCGCGCTCGCCGCCGTCGAACATACGCTTGCCCATGATATTGGCGCCGGTGCGTTCGAAGGTGTGGCGAACCATATCGTTCACCGGGCCGGTTTCTCCTCCCGGCCCCAACTTGAGCATCTCGCGGAGGTACTGTTGATTGAGGGCCCAGGCCATCAGCGCGCCCCACTTGGCGCCCCAGTTCTTGTACTCAGGCTTATCCCAGTTTTCCATGGTCATGCCTTCCGGCGCCATGTAGCCATCGAGGCTGAGTCCAATGTTTACGAATATCTTGCTCATCATTCTCCTCGCCGCATCGCCGGCGGTTCGCTTGCCGCAAGGCAAGTGCCTTTCTGCGCCTATCCGGCAACGCTTTACCCGAGCTCCTCCGCCAGCCCGATGAGAAGCCCTTCGGGGCCAGATTCATATCGTCACGACTGTGGGTCGAACCCGAAGACGCGCAGCTCCTGATCGCAGCGGCAGGCCTTCGCGATGCGCGCGGCCCACGCGACGGCCTCCTCGCGCGAGGGCAATTCGAGCACGGTGAAGCCGCCGTTGAGCGGGGGCGCCCATGAGTAGCCACCCGCGGCAACTTTGCCTTCGGCCGAGACGAGCAGGGGCGGCACGGTTTCGTCAATGCCCCCGCCGAAGACGTAGACGCCGGCGGCCTTCGCCTCATCAATCACGGCGTGCGCGTCGCGGTCCACCGCCTCCCATTCGCCGTCGGGCACGACCATCGCCGCGCTGGGGAAGGAGATCAGATACTTTGCCATGGTGCACCTATCTATGCCAACGTCTGCACCTCAACCGAATACACCGATGGCAGGTCGCGCACGATGGCTTGCCAGCGGTCGCCGCTATCGGCCGAGCAATACACCTGCCCGCCGGTGGTGCCGAAGTAGATGCCGCACGGGTCGAGTGTGTCCACAGCCATCGCATCGCGCAGCACGTTCACGTAGCAGTCCTGCTGTGGCAGGCCGTCGGTCAGCGCCTCCCAGGCCTGGCTGCCGCCCCGGCTGCGATACACGCGTAACTTGCCCTCGGGCGGGAAGTGCTCGCTGTCGCTTTTGATCGGCACGACGTAGACCGTCTCCGGCTCGTGGGCATGCACGGCGATCGGGAAGCCGAAGTCGCTCGGCAGGTCGCCGCCGATCT
>JAIMBB010000041.1 GCA_023511655.1 Anaerolineae bacterium | reverse complement strand
GGGCTTCATCTACAACGCGCATCGCTAACTACATCTCCATCCAGTCAGGTTTTCAACTGAGCAGCATTCGCCCAAATAGATATCGTTGCGGGTGGCATGGTAGCGCCCATCACAATTCATCGCCCCGAAGGTCACGCCGTGATAAGCGCCCTGCCGGCAGATCACCTTTCGCCGCTGGGGTTCACCGCGCAGATAGTGGTACTGGAAGGCCAGCTTGAGGGCCGTCTCCACTGCTTCGGAGCCGCCAGGAGCAAAGAACACGCGGGCCATGTTGCAGGGGCCAATCTGCAAGAGCATCTCAGCCAGCCCGATTGCAGACTTTGAGGCGTAGCGAAAGACGTCCAGGAAAGCGAGCTGTTGCATCTGCCGGTAGGCGACTTCGGCCAACTCTTTACGCCCATGTCCCAGCGCCATGGCTTCCAACGCGCCGACCCCATCGAGATAGCGCTTGCCTTCTGTGTCCCAAAGCCAGACGCCCTCACCCCGTTCGATGACTACCGGACCACTCTCGGCCTCGAGGTCGCCTGGTCTTGAAAAGGGCAGCCAAAGCGCATGTGTGGACTTTTGCTTTAAGCGAGATGTGACTTCTATCATTGCGAACTCTTGACTTTGATGTGTGGGAACTCTCGAGACAGCCAGCCTGGGGTTATCTGAAGGGAGATCCCTTATTAAATTAATATACCTCAGTCTGTGGGGATGGGCGATGGGCGTGCAGCCGTCTCTCAGTGCGCATGGCCGGGTTGGTGAGACAGCACATAGGCAGGCTCACCCTGAGCAGAGTTGGACGCTAGGCACACACACAGCCTGGGCGTAGTCGGTGCGCGCCAGGATGGGGAATGTGGCTTCAATGCGACCGGGCAGCGCAGCCCGGCTTAGCGCATGACGACTGCGCGGCTGGATCAGCGGGCGGCTAACACTGCTGCAATCACGCGCGGATAGACAGCAGCGAACAGATCAAGCCGGGCACGCAGGAAGTTGTTCTGCACGCTGATCGGTTGGCCGAGTTCGAGTAGCTTGTCGTTGCGGGCGTCGAAGTTCGGCCAGGCCGGATTGCCCGGCGATGAGGGCGTGCCAGCACGGGCGAATTCGAACCAGTATGTGCTGACCCCTTGCGCAAAAGCGCGGTCGGCGTCGTTGATCTTGCCTTGCATCTCGGCGACGAGGTCAAGCGTATTGAAGACGAACGGGACTTCACCTCCATGCGGCACGCCACTGGCCCATGCAGCCTGCATGCCCTCCGGCACGTAGCTGAAGAAGTAACGCCAGGTCGGCGCGCGTCTGGCATGCAGCGTCGCCAGCCGTTGCGCCGGTGCGATGAATACCAGATCGCGGATGAGCTCGCGGCCAATCTGCGCATCGTCGGTCGCGCGTGGATACAAAATGCGCAGCGCCACATTCGGCAGACCTTTGATGTTTTCGACGAACTTCGCAGGATCGAGGCCGAACGCCGTCACGACCGTGGCCTCATCGCTGTTGCTGCCGATGATGAGCGGCACAGCCGCCTCGTCACCCTTCTCGAACGCATCCAGGATTGATTGTGGCAGAACCTCATCTCCGACGATAGCTACCGGCGACGTGGACAGCCTGGCTTGTGTGAGCGGGCCGAACTGATCGGCGGGCACGGCGCGCAACTCGTCCAGTGTGGCCGAAGCGCCGCTCAGGCTGAGGGCGTCGGCGATGTTCACACCGAGCGAGATGGCTTGTGTGCGGGTGAACTCCGGCAGGCCATAGGAGCTTTGCGCGATCGCTTTGTGAAACAGTCCACGCGCCGGCGGCGACGCCATCAGCGCCAGCACGCTCTGCGCGCCGGCCGACTCGCCAAAGATCGTGACGTTATTCGGATCGCCGCCGAAAGCAGCGATGTTTCGTTGCACCCACTTCAGCGCGGCGATCTGGTCGAGCAGGCCGAAGTTCACTGGGCCGTTGGGTCGTTCGGCCTCCAGCGCCGGATGAGCGAAGAAGCCGAGCTGGCCGAGGCGATAGTTGAAGTTGACCACCACCGCGCCCTTTCGCGCCAGCGCTGCGCCGTCATACACGGGCAAATTGGACGCGCCGATGACGTAGGCGCCGCCGTGAATCCACACCATGACCGGTTGCCTGGCAGATGTATCCAAGCTTGGTGTCCATACGTTGAGGAACAAACAATCTTCGCTGGTTTGTCCTGGGTCGCCGCCGCCCGTTTCGGCCATGGTTTGTGTCGGTTGGATGCAGGCGTCGCCATAGGCATTTGCTGTGCGCACACCGTCCCAGGCAGCGGCCGGTTGTGGTTCGTGCCAGCGCAGCTCGCCCACCGGTGGTGCGGCGTATGGGATGCCTTTGAAGATGGCGACGCCGGATTCGATGGTGCCTCCGACAAAGCCCTCGTTGGTCGCGACCGTTGGTGACACGAAGGATGAAGCCGGCATGCTCGCAGTAGGCTGGGGACTGACAACCGGTCGGGTGGGGGCGGATGGCGGCGGCTGCACTGCACAGGCGCTTCCGATGACCAGAACGAGCGCGACGGCGATTGAGGTGGATCGCGATAGGTCGCATTGCGCACGAGAGATATTCATTAGCCTATTATCAACGCATTCTGGCGCAAGCCGTTGCAGCCTCATCAGCGAGGGGCGCGGGGTTGCGCCAACAGATCGTCGCGCACATACTCGATGACCACTGGCGTGCATCGCGTCGTGGTGCCAGGCTTGCAGTTCACGGAAGCGACGCGCGAAAACGCATCATGATCAACTTCTCCGTCATCGGCATCAACCACGGGCACATCTACGGCCAGGTCAAGGCACTGCTGCGAGCGGGGGCGCGCCTGGTGTCGTTCTATGCGCCGGAGCCGGAGCTGGCTGCCCCGTTCGCTCAGGCCTTTCCGCAGGCGACGCAGGCGCGGGGCGAAGCCGAAATCCTGGAAAACCCAACGGTTCACCTGATTGTCACCGCCGGCATCCCGTGTGAGCGCGCGCCGCTCGGCATCCGCGCCATGCGGCACGGCAAAGACTTCATGACCGACAAACCCGGCTTCACCACGCTGGAACAACTGGCCGAGGCGCGCCGCGCGCAGGCCGAGACAAAGCGCATCTACTCGGTGTGTTACAGCGAGCGCCTCGAGAACGGCGCAGCAGTCAAGGCTGGCGAGCTGGTTCAGGCTGGCGCCATTGGCCGCGTGATCCAGACCGTCGGGCTCGGCCCGCATCGGGCCAACCTGCCGACGCGCCCGGCGTGGTTCTTCCAACGCGAGAAATACGGCGGCATCCTGTGCGACATCGGCTCGCATCAGGCCGATCAGTTTTTGTTTTTCACCGGCTCGACCGAAGCCGAAGTGGTTGCTGCCCAGATTGGCAACTTCGGTCACCCACAATATCCGGAGCTCGAAGACTTTGGCGACGTGATCTGGCGTGGCAATCGGGGCGTGGGCTATGCGCGGGTAGATTGGTTCACGCCGGATGGCCTGGCGACCTGGGGCGACGGCCGCCTGTTCATCCTGGGGACCGACGGATACATCGAGTTGCGCAAAAACGTGGACATCGCCGGCCGGCCGGGCGGCTGTCACTTGTTCATCACCGACAAAAAGCAGACGCGCTACATGGATTGCAGCAGCGTGGAGCTGCCCTATGGCCGGCAACTGGTGCAAGATGTGCTCGATCGCACCGAGACGGCGATGAGCCAGGCCCATTGTTTCCTCGCCTCGGAACTGGCGCTGAAGGCGCAAGTGCAGGCCCAACGCCTCACCGTCGCGCCGCAGGGGATTGTGACGCCAGCCAGTTGTCAATCAACTGGCGCGCGATGCTGAGCGGGGCTGGCAGCGCCGGTCGGCCGTTGTGGATGTCGTCGGCGGTGAACCAGCGCGCATCGTCCAGCTCGTCGTGGTCAATCACGATGTCGCCGCCGGCGTAGCGCGCGTAAAAGCCGCACATCAACTGGTGCGGAAAGGGCCAGGGCTGGCTGCGCCAGTAGCGAATGTCGGCGACCTCTACGCCGGTCTCCTCCATGATTTCGCGTTCCACGTTCTGCTCCAGCGTTTCCCCCGGTTCGACAAAGCCGGCCACCAGGCCGTAGCGCGGTCCCCAGCCGCGCTTGTGCGTCATCAAGATGCGGTCTTCATCGTGGACCAGTGTGATGGTGCATGGGCTGACCGGCGGATAGGCAGTGAAGCTGCATCGCGGGCAACGCTTGCCCCACTCGTTGGGGATGGGCATCAGCGGCGCGCCGCAGTTCGCGCAGTAGTTGCTGGTGCGCTGCCAGTGCAGCATCTGCGTGGCATAGCCGGCCACCACGTAGAGCGTATCGTCCAGCCGACCATACAGGTCGCGCAGGCCCAAGGCGCGATAGCCGTCCGGCAGGACGATGTCGTCGGGCACGGTGCAGGCCAGGCATGCCACCTGGTTCACCTCGCCGAGCAGGATAGCGTTGGCCGGCCGCTCGATGCCGGGCAGGTGCGACGTGCCGCTTGGCAGGCGCAACTTGTCTTCATTTGCCAGGACGATGACACCGTGCTGGTTAATGGCAAACCACAGCCCGGTTTCGGGCAGCGGCCGATTGTTGGGGTAAGCGCGTTTGAAGTTGGGTAAAGGCATAGGTGTGCGGGCGGATTCTCTCACCACCCGACAGGGAAGCAACCCGTGCGAATCGGGTTTGTTGCATCGGTTGTGCAATGCGCCGCGCCGTCATATATTTTGGCTATCACGTCTGAGGAGGTTTCTATGTCTCATAAGCGATTGACCGCTTGCACTCACGCCCTATCGTGGGTAGCCGTCGCCGTCCTGGCGCTGGCTGCCTGCCGACAGGCCCCTGCTGCGCCGGCCGAATCACCGGCGGCCGGATCGCCAGCGGCCGAGACCCCGGCCGCTGCGCCTGCACAACCGGCCGCCGAAAAGCCCATCATCAAGCTGGCCGAGAATCCCTGGACAGGTTCCTCGGTTAACGTCTACGTGGCCAAGCAACTGCTGGAAGACAAGCTGGGCTACACCGTGGAGGTCGTCACCATTGACGAGAACGCCCAATGGCCGGCCGTCGCCAAGGGCGATATCAGCGCCATCCTCGAAATCTGGCCTTCCGGCGAGACGCACCAGAAAGGCCTGAAGCAGTATGTAGAAGGCGACAAAACAGTGGATCACCTGGGCGAGCTGGGCGTGGTCGGCAAGATCAGTTGGTATGTGCCGAAATACGTTGTGGATCAGTATCCCGAACTGGCCACGTGGGAAGGCTACAAGAAGCCCGAACTAGCCAGGCTATTTGCTACAGCCGAGACCGGCGAAGATGGCCAGTTCCTGGCCGGCGACCCAAGCTGGGTGCAGTACGACGAAGAGATCATCCAGAACCTGGGCCTGAAGTTAAAGGTCGTGCGCGCCGGCAGCGAACAGGCCGTGCTGGCGGCGCTCGACAGCGCCTACAGCCGCAAGGAGCCGCTCCTGTTTTACCTGTGGACTCCGCATTCGGTTCACAACAAATACGAACTGGTGCCGGTGAAGTTGCCGGACTACAGCGATGAATGCTACGCCGAAGCCAACGCCGGCAAGAAAGCCTGCGACTATCCCAAGGACGTGCTCTTCAAGGTGGCCAATGCCAGACTGAAGGAGGCTGCGCCGGACGCCTACCAGTTCCTGGCCAACATGAAGCTGACCGATGCCGACCAGATCGCCATGATCGCCGACGTTGAGTTGAACGGCAAGACCCCGGCCGAGGCCGCCAAAGCCTGGATCGAGAAGCACGAGGCAGTATGGTCGAAGTGGCTGCCGAAGTAGCGAGGGACAGTCGTCGGGGATCGGCGCAAAAGTTCTCTCCCCTGGCTGCTGAGATGCTGATCTGCACCGACATCTGGAAGATCTTCGGCCCGACGCCGGAGAAGGCCCACGCGGCCCTTGCATTTCAGGTCGCGGCCGATAAGCTGTCTTACCCCGATCACGTCGTCGCTGTGCGCGGCGTGTCGTTCGAGGTGAAGAAGGGCGAGACCTTCGTCGTCATGGGCCTCTCCGGCAGCGGCAAGAGCACGCTGGTGCGCTGCCTGACGCGCCTGACCGAGCCGACGGCTGGCCAGATCCTGATCGAAGGGCAGGATGTGCGGCGCATGAACGACGAAGCCTTGCGCAACCTCCGCCGGCACAAAGTCAGCATGGTCTTTCAGAACTTCGGGCTACTGCCACACCGGCGCGTGCTGGACAACGTGGCATACGGGCTGGAGGTGTGCGGCGTGGACCGGCGCACCCGCAACGACCGCGCTGCGCAGATGATCGAGCTGGTCGGGTTGAAGGGCTGGGAGAGCAAGTACCCGCGCCAGCTCAGCGGCGGCATGCAACAGCGCGTCGGCCTGGCGCGCGCCCTGGCTGTGAATCCCGATATCTTGCTGTTCGATGAGCCATTCAGCGCGCTCGACCCGCTGATCCGTCGGGAGATGCAGGACGAGCTCCTGCGCTTGCAAAGCACGCTGCACAAAACCAGCGTGTTCATCACCCATGATTTCCCCGAGGCGCTCAAGATCGGCGACCGCATCGCTATCATGAAAGACGGCCAGTTCGTGCAGGTCGGCACGCCGCAGGAGTTGGTGCTGAGGCCCAGGGATGACTACGTGCGGGCGTTCGTGAAGGACGCGCCGCGCGCCAAAGTGTTGACCGCCGGCGCGATCATGTCGCGCGATTTGCGCGGTCGCGCTCCCAACGGTCGCACCGTCCCCAGCCATGCCCCTTTGCAGGCATTGCTACCGATGCTGGCCGAACACGATGCGCCGCTGACCGTGCTAGACGGCGGCACGCCGGCGGGCGTGGTGGATCGCGCCGCCGTCATCCGTGCCCTGGTGGAAGAGGACGTGGCGCGCGCGACGGGCGCGTAGGTAACACGATCGCCTATGGCAACGCGGTCCTTTGCGCTTCCCATTCTTCCCCGCGCGCGCTCCTCTCGCCCGTGGCGCATCGCCAGCGTGCTGGCGCTGCTGGCCGGCGCCTGGTTGCTCAGCCTGCTGGTCCCGTCGCTCACTGACCAGTTCCCGGCGCACTGGAACCTGGGCCTGCGCGAAGCAGTGGATGGCTTTTCGCGCTGGGTGACCAGCAATCGCATCACCAGCCCGATCTTCGTCTATTTCTTCGACCCGCTTAGCACGGGAATTGATGCCTTCGTGCGCTTGATCGAGAATGCGCTGCTCGGCGCGCACTGGGCAGTGATCATCGGCATCACAGCGATAGCCGGCTGGCTATTGGGCGGTTGGCGGTTGTCGCTGGGGTGCTCGCTGGGGTTCTTCCTGTGCGGGGCCATGGGGCTGTGGACGCAGACGATGCAGACGCTGGCGCTGATGAACGTGTCGGTGCTGTTCGCGCTGCTGATCGGTATCCCGCTCGGCATCGCCTGCGCGCTGAGCAACCGCTTTGATCGCGTCCTGCGCCCGATCCTCGACGCGATGCAGGTGATGCCGGCGTTCGTATATCTGATCCCGGTGGTGCTGTTCTTCGGCGTGGCGCGCGTGCCGGCCGTGGTGGCCACCGTGATCTACGCCATCCCGCCGGCGGTGCGCCTGACCAGCCTCGGCATCCGCGAAGTGCAGCCGGCGGCTGTAGAAGCGGCGCGCGCCTTCGGCAGCACGCGCTGGCAGATCCTGCGCAAGGTGCAGTTGCCGCTGGCGCTGCCGGCCATCATGGCCGGCGTGAACCAGACGATCATGATGGCGCTCGGTATCGTGGTGATCGCCGCCATGGTCGGCGCCGGCGGGCTGGGGCGCGAAGTGTATCTGGCCCTGCAGCGCTTGCAGGTCGGTCGGGCGTTTGAGGCCGGCCTGGCCATCGTCGTCATCGCCATCGTCCTCGACCGGCTGAGCGAGGCCCTGAGCCGCATTGACCTGACACAGCTTCCCTCCCGCGCCGCCGGCCGCGCGCCGTCCTGGGTGGCGCCGCTGGTCATCGCCGGACTGACCGCCCTGTGCGTCATCGCCTTCCAGGACGCCTTCCCGGGCGAATGGCAGCTCGGCCTGGCCCGGCCCGTGGATGGGCTGGTGCGCTGGACGCGCGATAACCTGTTCTTCATTACCCGTCCGCTGAGCGATTTCATCACCCTGTACCTGCTCAACCCGTTCCGCGATCTGCTGCGCGACATCGCGCCCTGGCCGGTGATGGTCGTCGCGGTGGCCGCCGTCGGCTATTTCGTCTCCGGCTGGCGGCTGGCGCTCGGATCTGCAATCGGCATGTTCATGCTCGGCTGGTTGGGGATGTGGTCGCAAAGCATGGACACGCTCAGCCAGGTGCTCGTCACCACAGCCATTACGGTAGTCCTGGCGCTGCCGGTTGGCATCCTGGCCTCGCAATCGGATGTTGTGCGGCGCGTTTTGCGGCCCATCCTCGACTTCCTGCAGACGGTGCCGACGTTCGTCTTCCTCGTCCCGGTGATCATGCTGTTCAACGTCGGTCGCGTGCCGGGCATCATCGCCTCGGTGCTCTATGCCATTCCCGTAGGCATCCGGCTGACCGAGCTGGGCATCCGCCAGGTCTCGCCCGAGGCAGTGGAAGCAGCCAAAGCATTCGGCAGCACGCGCGCCCAACTCATCGTCAAGGTGCAGTTGCCGCTGGCCAAGCCGGCCATTGCCTTGTCGGTCAATCAGATGATCATGATGGTGCTGGCGATGGTGGTGATCGCCGGCATGGTGGGCGGGGCAGGCTTGGGGCTGGAGGCAGTGATCGGCCTGACGCGCAGCGAGACCGGCATCGGCATCTCGGCCGGGCTGTGCATCGTCATCCTGGCGATGATCCTGGATCGCATCACGCAGGCGTGGGCCGCACGACAACGGTGAACTGAGACGCGCGCATAGGCATCGCTACGATAGATAATGGTCGGCATGCACACCAACGTCATTCTCACCCTCACTGGCCCAGATCGCGTCGGGCTGGTTGAGGATGTGACCAGGCGCATCCTCGAACGCGGCGGCAACATCGAGACCAGCCGCATGGCCCGCCTGGGCGGGGCGTTTGCCATCCTCTCGCTGATCTCCTTGCCGGCGGCGCAGTTGGCCGGGCTGGAGGCTGCCTTCGAGCCGCTGGTCGCTCAGGGATACAAACTCACCCTCAGCCAGGTTGGACAGGCGCATGGCGAGCGCTATGCCGGCTGGTCGCCCTACCAGATCGAAGTGCACGGCGCCGACCACGAAGGCATCATCCACCATGTGGCGCACGTGTTGGCGGAAAGCGGCATCACCATCGAGTCCATGGACACCAGCACAGTGTCGGCGGCCATGAGCGGCTCGCCGTTGTTTTCGATGCAGGCGCTGGTGCTTGTGCCGCCCGGATTGCCGCGCGACAGCTGGGAATCGGCGCTGCATCGGGCCGGCCGCGACATGAATGTAGACGTCGTGGTGTCAGCGACTCACATTCTAGAAGCGCACTAAGCGCCGGGGCGATGCTGGTAGAACGCTGCATGCTCCGGCGGTAGCGGCGTATTGCCCAGGATCAGGTCGGCGGCTTTCTCGGCAATCATCATCGTGGGCGCGTAGATGTTGCCGTTGGTCACATACGGCATGACCGACGCATCCACCACCCGCAAGCCTTCCAGGCCATGCACGCGCATGGTGTTTGGTTCGGTCACGGCCATCTCGTCAACGCCCATCTTGCACGTGCAGCTTGGGTGCAGCGCCGTCTCGCCGTCGCGCGCCACCCAGTCCAGGATTTGTTCATCGGTCTGCACGTGCGGTCCGGGCGAAAGCTCCCCACCGTTGAACGGCGCCAGGGCCGGCTGGTTCAGGATCTTGCGCGCACAATGGATCGCCTCCACCCACTCGCGGCGATCTTCGGGCGTGGATAGATAGTTGAAGCGGAGCGCTGGCTTGGCGGTCGGATCGGCCGATTTGAGCTTGACGCAGCCGCGCGAGTTGGAATACATCGGCCCGACGTGCACCTGGTAGCCGTGCCCGCCCTTCGGCGAGCTGCCGTCATAGCGGATGGCCAGCGGCAAGAAATGGAACATCACGTTGGGATATGCCACCTGATCGTTGCTGCGAATGAAGCCGCCGGCCTCGAAGTGGTTGGTCGCTGCCGGGCCGGTCTTGAACAGCACCCACTGCAAGCCGATCCACGGCTTGTTGTACCACTTGAGCGCGGGTTGCATGCTGACCGGCTGTTTGCAGGCATACTGCACGTAGACTTCAAGGTGGTCTTGCAGGTTCTCGCCCACGCCGGGCAGATGATGCACCGGCGCGATGCCCAGCGCGCTCAGTTCCTTCGCGTTGCCCACGCCGGAGAGCATGAGCAACTGCGGCGAATTGATCGCGCCGCCGCACAAGATCACCTCTCTGGCGAAAACCTTCGTCGTCGTCCGGCCTTGCGCGTATTCCACGCCGACGGCGCGCCGGCCCTCGAACAGGATGTGCGTGGCAAAGGCGCGCGTGATCACCCGCAGGTTCTTTCGGTTCATCACCGGGTGCAGGTAGGCCCGCGCCGCGCTCAGCCGCCGACCGCGGTGAATGTTGCGGTCGAACTTGGCGAAGCCCTCCTGGCGGTAGCCGTTCACATCCTCGGTCAGTGGGTAGCCCGCCTGCTGCACCGCCTCGAAGAATGCCTTGAACAAGGGGCTTTCGGCTGGCCCGCGTTCCAACACCAGCGGTCCCTTGTCGCCACGCCAGGCGTCGCCGCCGGCCAGGCAGTTCTCCATGCGCTTGAAGTAAGGCAGGCAATGCGCGTAGTCCCAGTCGCCCATGCCGGGGTCGCGCGCCCATTTCTCATAGTCTAGCGGATTGCCGCGCTGGAAGATCATGCCGTTGATGCTGCTGCTGCCGCCCAGCACTTTGCCGCGCGCGTGGTAGATGCGCCGGTTGTGCATGAACGGCTCCGGCTCCGACTGGTATTGCCAGTCATAGTATCGGTTGCCGATGGGGTAGGCCAGCGCGGCCGGCATGTGGATGAAGATGTCCCACGGGTAGTCGGGGCGGCCGGCCTCCAAAACCAGCACGCTGGTCGAAGGAGATTCGCTCAAGCGGTTGGCCAGCACGCAGCCGGCCGAGCCGCCGCCGACGATGATGAAGTCGTAGTGTGTGCTCATGATCGCGTCACAGGATAAAGGAAGACGCCCATTTTCGCATGTGCGCGGCGGCTTGCTATGATTGCGCGCATGTCGCCGATGCACATCAGCTCATTCAAGGTGCGGTTTTACGAATGCGATCCGTACGGCCATGTGAACAACGCCAACTACCTGCGCTACATGCAGGAGGCGGCCTTCGAGGCGTCGGCTGCTGTGGGCTATGATGTGCAACGCTATGCGCGAATGGAGCGCATGTGGTATGCGCATGCCACCGACATCGAGTACCTTCGGCCGGTGAAGTATGGCGATACGGTTGTGGTGGCCACCTGGGTGGTGGACTTTCGGCGCGTCACCTCGCGCCGCGCCTACGAGCTGCGTTCGACCATCACCGGCGAGCTGGTGGCCAGAGCGACGACCGACTGGGCCTTCCTGGACGCAGCAACGCAGAAGCCGGCCGTCATCCCCCAGGAACTGATCTCCAGCTTCTTCCCCGATGGCCAGCCCGAACAGCCCGCGCTGCGCGAGAAATTTCCAGTTGCCCCGCCGCCGCCGGCAGGCGCCTATCGCTTGCGCAGGCGTGCCCAGTGGCGCGAGTGCGATTCGGCCGGGCATGTGAACAATGCCATCTACGCCGAATGGGCCGAGGAGTGCGGCATGCAGTGCATCGCACACTACCGGTGGCCGGTCACGCGCATGGCCGCAGCGGGCATCGGCATCTTTTACCGGCGCATGTGGATCGAATACCTGCAGCCGGCCTTGTTCGACGACGAAGTCGAAATCGTCGCCTGGCTCTCCGAAGTCAAACGGGCAACTGCCATGCGCCACTTCCAGGTCAGGCGTCCGTCCGACGGCGCATTGCTGGCGCGCATCAACGTGCTTGGCGTGTGCGCCGATGTAGCGACCGGCGCGCCCCGGCGCATCCCAAACGAAATGCTCGACGACTTCGCGCCGAACATCGCGTTGACGGCGAACGCGTCGGTCGAGTAGATCGGGATGAGTCGCTGAAACCATGAAGTGCTGCACCGCGCCCGGTTGCCGGGCTTTCGAAAGCGCCTTCGACGCGGCCTACGCCGAGAAGGACCTGGTGGCCTATCGGAAGAATGGGCCGACGAAGCCAACGCGCCTGTTGCTGCAGGCGATTCAATCCCACGTGGACGTCCGCGGCGCGACGTTGCTCGACATTGGCGGCGGCGTCGGTGTGATTCAACACGAGCTGTTCGCCGCTGGCCTGGGACAGGCTGTAGACGTAGATGCTGCGAGCGCCTTCCTGGCCGCTGCGCGCCGCGAGGCCGAGCGGCGCGGCTTCGCCGATCGGGTGATATATCTTCACGGCGACTTTGTCGCCCTGGCCGAGGCCGTTGCGCCGGCCGACGTGGTCACCCTCGATCGGGTGATCTGTTGCTATGCCGATATGCCAGGGTTGGTCGGCGCGGCAGCCGTGCGAGCTCGCCGCGTCCTTGGCCTGGTCTTCCCCCGCGATACATGGTGGATGCGCATCGGCGCTTGGATCGTTAACCTGTTCGAACGTTTTCAGCCCGATCCTCTGTGGTTCCACGTTCACGCTGCCGAAGCGGTGGATGCGGTTGCTGCGCAGCACAGCCTGGCGCTCAGCTTCCATCGCAACGCCGGATTGTGGCAGGTGCGCCTGTATGTGCCGGATCGGCACGCGGACGCATTCGTCCAGGCCGGTGTTGAGGAAATGTAAGGTGCGGGCTCACATGCCAGAAAATCCTTCTTTGGCGCCGTCTGCGTTCAGGGCACGCGGATCACGGCATACACGCGATTGCCAAAGAACTGGCCGTTTGGGTCTTTCAGTCGCCACGTGGTTGTGTAGATGCCGGCCTGCGTCGGCGCCACCAGCGGCACACTGATCTCTACCACGGCGTTGCTCGGCGTCGGCCTGATCGGCTCGCTGCCGGTAGGGTGCATGGGAGTATCTGAGAAGAACGCGATCGTGTAGCCCTCGCCCCAATCGCAGCCGCTGGTGTTCCGCATGCGCCAGGTCTTGGTGAAAGTCGTCCCCGCGGCAACCACCGTGCCGTCGGGGATGGTGACATCTTCGAGGAATGCTGCAGTGAGGATACAGCCGCCCGGACCGGTGACCGGCGTGGTTATGATAGGAGGAAGCCCGGTGAGCGCGGGTTCTTCGCCGATGACCAGCGAGACGGAGAACGGCTCGCTGGCTACGCCTGCTGCGTCCACAGCGACGGCACTGAACAACAGGCGCCCCTGCCGCTCCGGCGTGTGCTCGATGCGGGTGGAGAAAGTCAGCGACTGTTGCGGATTTGCCTGAGTGGCCACGATCCGGTCCTCCACCAGCAGTTCGATGCGGACGATGCCGCGGCTGCCGGCTGCGGCAATGGTGAAAGGAATGGCTTCGCCAAGCACATAGCGTGCGCCGTCGGGCGGGGTGACGATGGCGACCATCGGTTTACGGTCGTCGTTGGGAGGATTGGCGCAGGCCGACGCACCGACGAGGAAGGCTGCCGCGAGCAAGCACTGTCCGAGCTTTCGTAGCGCCACGCCGCGATTATAGATAACTCACGGATGCCTCTGGCCCGTTCGGCCGCTATCGCGATTCACACCATGTGCGGTTACAATGCAGCCCCAATGCAGCAAACTATCGAGAGCGCGACGGACGAGCTTCCTATGACTGCGGAGCTCCTGTCGGTGGCCGGCCATTCCCTGGAAGCGCGTCGCAATTTGCATCGGCTGCAGACGGTGATTCGCTCCGCTTCGCTCGCTACCTCCGCCCTGGTCGTTGCGCTCCCCATCTACTCGAGCAACTTCAACGCCAGCGGCCTGGAGAAGGGGCTGCTTTTTGCCATTCCGGCTTTTATGATGGCCATCGCCCGGCCGATCATCGGCCGCAGCATGGACCTCTACGGCCGCAAGCTCTTCCTGTGTTTGGGCGTCGGCATCCTCTTCCTGGCGATGGTCTTGTTCATCTTCGCCCGCGAGTTCACCATCGAACTCGGCAGCATTGCCATTCGGGCGGATGCGACGTTTGCGGTCACCATGCTGTTCATCGCCCGAACGGTGCAGGGGTTCGGCCTGGGCACAATGTTGCTTTCCTCCTACACCATCACAGCCGACCTGGCCCGGCAGACCGGACGCGGTTCGAGCTTCGGTTACACCGAAGAAGCGCAGTACCGGGGTGGGTTGTATGGCGGCCTGGTGGCGGTTCCCATTCTGTTGCTGTTTGGGTTCGATCCCACCCACGGCCTGCAACTGAATCAGACCGTTTGGTCTATCATCTTCGTGGTGTATGCGCTCGGCGCGTTGATCGCTTTCGTCCTGGCTCTGCGCACCATACCGGAGACCCGCCAATATGCGCTGATCGAGGCGCAGCAGGAAGAGGCGGTCAGGCAAAAAATAGATCCGCAGTTATACGTGCTCATGGCCATCGTCATGTTGACGACGGCCTCGTCCTATGGCCTGGCGCCCTTCATCCTCGTCTTCATCCAGGATCACCTCACGCAGAATTTGTTGCTGATTGCCATGGCCTACATCCCGGCGGCGCTGATCTGGGCGTTTCTACCCTCGCGCCTGGGCCGGGTGTCGGACCGCGTCGGCCGCAAACCGCCCATGGTGATCGGCCTGACGATGAGCGGCCTGTTCTCTCTCACCATCCCTTTCCTGAGCATGGTCTTCCCCAGCATCAGCCTGGCCATTGTTGCCCTGATGATCTTTGCCACGGTGGAGGCGGCTTGCTATGCGGCTGCCGTGCCGGCCGAGCAGGCCATGGTCGCCGACATGACCGGTGGTCAGCAGCGCGGCATTGGCTTCGGACTGTATACGCTGGCCCAGTCCATGGGACAAGTGTTCGGCCCCCTGGTGATGGGGGTGCTCTACGACTGGGATCGGGCCGGGCCGTTTCTGGCCAATGCCGTCATCCTGATCATCGGCAGCTTACTGGTGGTGTCATTCCTGCAAGACCCCGCCAGGCGGCGTCGTTCCTTTGCGGGCGCGGGTAAGTGATCGTCCTATGCCGTCGGTCGGTTATCTATACGATCCTATCTTCCTCGAACACGATCTCGCCGGGCATCCTGAACGTGCCGAACGCCTGCGGGCGGTTATGCGCCTGTTGCGCGAGCGAGACGCCCTGGCTTCGTTGAAGGCTTTGCCGTTTGCGCCGGCTACATTCGAGCAGTTGACTGCGCTGCATTCACCAAGCTACGTCTCGCAGGTCTATGCCCTCAGCCAAAAGGGGCGCGGCGCGCTCAACCCCGACACCTACATCACTGCGGCGAGCTTCGATGCGGCAGCCATGGCCGTCGGCGCCGGCCTGGCGGCAGCTGAAGCCGTGATGACCGGTGTCGTGCAGCGCGCCTTCGCGCTCGTTCGCCCGCCCGGCCATCATGCTTTCGCCGATCACGGCGAGGGGTTTTGCCTGTTTAACAACATCGCCTTTGCAGCCAGGCATGCACTCGATAATATTGACGTCGAGCATGACTACGCCTGGTCGCCCTCGGCCGTGCGCAACCAGCGGAACGCGCGGCCGGAACGGGTGATGATCGTGGACTTCGACGTGCATCATGGCAACGGCACCCAGGCCCTGTTCTACGATGATCCGCGCGTGTTGTATGCCTCGGTGCATGAATACGGCTGGATGTATCCCGGCACCGGCGCGGCCGACGAGCGCGGGCGTGGCCCCGGGCGCGGCGCAACCATCAACGTGCCCCTGCCGGCCGAGACGGGCGATTTTGGCTATGCCCTCGTCTTCGACGAAATCCTGGTGCCGGCTGCCCAACGTTTCAAGCCAAACTTGCTACTGGTGTCGGCCGGCTTCGACGCCCACTGGCGCGACCCTCTGGCTCATATGCACGTCTCGCTGACCGGTTTCGCCCGCATGATGCGCGTGCTGTGTGAGCTGAGCGACGCGTTGTGCGGCGGGCGTATGGTGGTCATGCTCGAAGGCGGTTACGACCTGCAGGCACTGAGCTACGGCGTGTTGAACGCCCTGCGCATCATGCAGGGGAATCTGGCCGACGTCGAGGATCCGCTAGGCCCATGTCCGGCCGAGGATGCGCCGGTGGAAGACCTGATCGCTACGTTCGCTGCGCTCAACGGCTTGCGGTAAATACGTGACTATGCCCTATTCCCAGGACTACATTAAGCGGATGATCGAGCAGTTTGGCGAGTTTCTGCTCGCGCTCAAGCAACTGCTTACTGAGAACCGACAGGAGCAGGCTCGTGAGCAGCTCGACCTGGCCTATCGTGAGCTGCTGGGGATGGACGCGCAGTTCATCCGCGAGGCGCCCGATGACTATCTCATCCTCGCCGGCGGCTTGAGCCAGGTCGGCAATATGGACAAAAGCGCCGTGCTGGGCGATTTGTTGACGGCCGATGGCGACTGGCATGCGCTGCGCGGCGACTACGAGGTGGCGCAGACGTGCTATCTTAAAGCGACCAACGTGCTCATCGAGGCGTTGCTTCGACAACCGTTTGGCACGTCCAAAGAGTATGTCGAAAAGATCGAGGCGCTCGTCGAGAGGCTGGCACATTTCGAGGTGCCTTACGAGACGCGCGAACGCCTGTTTCGCTATCATGAGCGCATGGGCAAATATGCCGATGCTGAGGACGACCTGTATCATCTACTGGCGGAAGCGCCGGACGATGAACCGTTGATCGAAGCGGGCATCGCTTTCTACGAGCGATTGCTGCGGCTCAAGGATCACGAGCTGCTCATCGGTGGCCTGCCCCGTGACGAAGTTCAGGCCGGTCTGGCCGAACTGGAAGCGCGCCTCGGCTAGGCGCTGACGTCATTTAGACTTCATCTCGACTTCAACCGATCCACGACATGCCTATTACCGTTCTGCTGGGCGCCCAATGGGGCGATGAAGGCAAAGGGCGCATCACCGATGCGCTGGCGGCGGATGCGGACATCGTCGCCCGCTTCAACGGCGGCGACAATGCCGGCCACACCATCACCATCGGGTCGTCCGTGTTCAAACTCCACCTCTTGCCGGCAGGCATCTTTCGCGAGCGCTGCCTGAACATCATCGGCAATGGCGTCGTGCTCAATCCGATCAATTTCCTGAAGGAGCGCGATGAGATCTTGGCAGCCGGCTTTCCCGTCACCCCGGACAACTTGCAGATCAGCGAGGCCGCGCACGTGATCTTGCCCGGACACATCGCGCTCGATGCCGCGCGGGAAGCTACGCGCGGGGGCATCGGCACCACGCAGCGGGGCATCGGCTTTGCCTACAGCGACAAAGCGGCTCGCATCGGTTTGCGCGCCGGGTTGATGCGCGAGCCGGAACGCTTTGCCGAGGACGTCTACGCGCATACCGAGCGCGTCAATCGAGTGTTGGAGCGCGAATATGAGCGACCGCCGCTGGATGCGCGCGCTGCTGCGGCAGAATACGCGGCGGCTGCCCGGCAGGTCGCGCCTTATCTGGCCAACACCGCTCGCACACTTCATCGCGCTTTGGCCGAAGGCAAGCGCGTGTTGGCCGAAGGGGCGCAGGCGGTCATGCTCGATATTGACCACGGCACCTATCCATTCGTCACGTCGTCCAATGCGACGGTGGGTGGGGTGCTGACCGGGCTGGGCGTGCCGGCTCAGGCCGTCACTCGCGTCGTGGGCATGGCCAAGGCCTTCTGCACGCGCGTCGGCGCCGGCCCGTTCGTGACCGAGCTGGGCGGCGAGCTGGCGCTGCGCCTGCGCGGCACCGGTGCGAACCCATGGGATGAGTACGGCGCGACCACCGGCCGCCCGCGCCGGGTAGGATGGTTTGACGCCGTCGCGTTGCGCTACGCCGTGCAGACCAATGGCCTGACCGAGCTGGCCCTGACCAAGCTCGATATCCTTACCGGGCTCGATCCTTTGCGCATCTGTGTCGCCTATTCCTATCGCGGTGAATGCCTGGAAGACTTCCCCCAGGATGGCGAGGTGCTGGCGCAATGCCGGCCAGTCTACGAGGAGCTGCCCGGCTGGCGGGAGGATGTGACGGCAGCGCGGAGCTTCTCCGACCTGCCGGCCGAAGCGCGCGCTTACATCGCACGCATCGAAGCGCTGGCCCAGGTTCGCGTGACGATGGCCAGCGTCGGACCGGAGCGCATGCAACTGGTGACGCGCTGAAACTTTGTTGGAGCAGTTCCTCGATACAGGGTGGCTTCGCGGGCACCCTTGCCTACCTATACGAATGCACTATAATTAGAACAGTTGTTCGACTGGGCGCGCCGGCCCCAGGGGCGGCACGGTTGGCAGCGTTCAAGGAGAGAATGAAATGGCAGCAGACGGAAAGAAGAAAGCCCTCGACATTGCCCTGGCCTCCATCCTCAAGGCGCACGGCGACGGCGCAGTGATGCGCCTGGGCCAGGCATCGCATCTGAACGTGGATGTCATCCCGACCGGCAGCTTAGCGCTGGATATCGCCCTCGGCGTCGGTGGCATCCCGCGCGGACGCATCACCGAAATCTACGGCCCTGAATCTTCGGGCAAAACGACGATTTGCCAGCATGTGGTCGCTCAGGCTCAGAAGCGCGGTGGCATCGCTGCCTACATTGACATGGAACACGCGCTCGACCCGGCGTATGCCGCGCGCTGCGGCGTGAATGTGGACGACTTGCTGATCTCGCAACCCGATACGGGCGAGCAAGCCTTCGATATCGCCGAGCAGCTCATCCGCTCGAACGCTATTGACGTGGTGGTCATTGACTCGGTGGCTGCTCTCGTGCCCAAGGCCGAGATCGAAGGCGAGATCACCGACATGCAGCCGGGCGTACAGGCTCGTCTGATGAGCAAAGCGCTACGGCGTTTGGCCGGCGTGATCAAACAGACGAACACCGCCATTATCTTCACCAACCAGCTCCGGCAAAAGATCGGCATCATGTTCGGCAACCCGGAGACCACCACCGGTGGCATGGCCCTGCGCTTCTACGCCTCGGTGCGCCTGGACGTGCGTCGCGTGCAGTCCATCAAGTCAGGCGGCGAGATAACCGGCAGTCGCACGCGGGTGCGCGTGACCAAGAACAAGGTGGCCCCTCCTTTCAAAGAAGCCGAGTTCGACATCATGTATAACGAAGGCATCAGCACGCTGGGCGATATGCTGGACGTGGCCACTGGCATGAACATCGTTGAGAAGCGTGGCACCTTCTTCATGTACGAGGGCACGCGCATCGGCCAGGGCCGCGAAAACGCCAAGACCTATCTGGCCGAGCACCCGGAAGTCGCCGCCAAGATCGAAGCTCAGGTGCGCGAGTCTATCGCCAAGGGACAAGCGGCTCAGTTTGCCGCAACGACCAAGCCGGAAGCCGGCGAAGAAGACGAAGGCGTGGACGAGCTGGAGGAATGAGCGCTACCTGTGCTGCCTGCTAACCTGGAACCCGGGGGCGACGCGCCGTGCGTAACCTCAGCCGCTTACTTTGCGGTCGCCTTCAACCACTCCAACGCGCCCGGCGTGCGGCGCCAGTGATTGAGGTAGGCGCGCGCATACTCGATGGCTTCATCCTCTCCGCCGAATTCGACGTAGTCCGGCGATTGCGCCGGAATGCGCTTGCGCCCGGTCAGGTAGTCCGGCACGTGCTTGTTGAACTTCAGCGCCTGGCGGAGTAACTTGTCGGCCTGTTTGCTCTTGCCGCCGGCGCGGAAGGTAAGCAGCGCGCTGGTATACGTCCAGTAGGGTGAGGCTTCGTCTTCGTATTGTCGGATGAGCTCGCGCGCTTCGTCGTCGTGCCCGGCGTTCATCAGCGTGTTGAGCAAGATGTAGCGCACGCCTTGGTTGTCGTTCGGGTTCAACCTCAGCATCTCCCGGCATTCGGCGATCGCCTCGTCGGTGCGATTCAACTCCAGCAACGCAGTGACGACGCCGAACCGGGCGCGCATATACGGGCGCGTTTCCAGGACGCTCCAGAAATGGCCTTCCACCTCGGCGAACAAATCCCGCCCTAGGGCGCGCTCTCCAGCTTCGACACCCCGCCGGTAGTATTCCAACCTGCGACCTAAGGTGTCGGCTTCTTCCTCGGCCAGCAACACCCACGCATCGGCACAGTTCGGCGAAATAGAGAGCGCTTTGTGCGCAAGCCTGATCCGCTGTACTAGGTTGCCCGACTCGAAGGCCTCATACATCAACTCCTGAGCATGTTCCAGCTTCGGATCGTTGATCAGGGGTTCGGCGCCCATAGCGCGTGCTAGCTGCGCCATGGACCTTTCGGTTATTCTCATGTCCGGCGGGGCCCAGTCGTCATCTTCGTCATCTTCTTCGTCGTCGTCCCAGTCGAATCCCACGGCCGAGCGGGCTTCCACCGGTAAGTCGCCGGCCGGGGAGCGCACCGTCACATCGCGCTGGCCGGCGAACGTGTTCAACGTCAGTTGCATGTCGAAAGTTTGCTCTGCATCGTCGCCTTCCTCGGCCATATCTTCGGCGATGCGCGTGGTGGCCAGCAATGTTGCCTCGATCAATTCCAGCTCCTGGCGCGTCGGCCGGCGGACATGATCGCCGCCTCGGTGAAACACCATGAACAGCGGATAGGCATCCTGGTCAGCGATTTCCCAGCCGTATGCCTCGACCGCTTCGGAGTCGTTGATAGGCAGCAATGAGACATCATCGAACATGACGGTCAATTGACCCGCCTCGGACAGTAAATCTTCCGGCGTATCGCCCTCTTGCAGGTATATCTTGAGGAAGTCACCCCATTCGCGGTAGATGGCGACCCCGTACTCGGTGCCACCCATGCCCATCACCGACACGAACTGCTCCTGCGGCGCGCTGGATGGGACGCGAATAGCGATCGGCTCATCGCTTGAGAAGTAGAGCCAGGGTTCGGCGCGATAGAAGGCGGCTGCTGCCGAGAACAAATGGGCGGCATACTCTGGCGTGACACCTTCAATATCCAGCAAGCCAGGCGATTCGGGTTGGTCATCGTTCATCATCTGGCTGATTTCGCGCGCGAACTCGTCCGTGATCGGCAGGCCCGTCACCTCGATGACGATGCCAAGCTTAGCCAGCGTGGGTGCCAGCGCTTCGGCCCACTCGGCTTCTTCAATCAGCAGCGATGTTGGACGGCGGGCCTTTCCACCGCCGGGGGCCGGCTTGCGAATCGCTTGCTGCAGCGCGTTGAAGATCGCCTCGGCGTCGGGGGGATGGTCCGCCAACGCTTGACCGACGATCCGCTCGTTCGTCATATCGAGCACCAGGATGAGGTAAGGGCGATAAGGCGGCTGGTCTTCTGGCGTGACCCATATGCGCAGGCGACGGGCGCTGACCGCCCATACCTCATCTACCTGAGGTCGCTCCGGGACTTTGGGGTGAATCTTGAGCACGCGTAGCATTGTAGAGCCATCTGGGGCGATTGGAGGGCCCGAAACAGGATAGATCTCGGGGCCGGTCGCTAAATTCTGGTCGAAGGAGGACGAGGGCGGATGAGAGTCGAACTCACCGCAGCTTGCCGAGCAACCTGCCACTGGTTTTGAAGACCAGGACACCCACCGGGGTGCATCCACCCTCTCGTGCAAAGTGCGCGGTCCGGCCAGCGACCGGCTTCGACGACCATTGTAATGCAGTAACATAGGCGCATGGCCAGAAAAGAAGCCGCCGAAGCGTCCATCGAATCCCTCTCCTTCGAGCAAGCCTTTCACCAGCTTGAGGACATCGTCGCTCAACTCGAACGCGGTGACTTGCCCCTCGATCAGTCGCTGGAACTCTATGCCCGTGGCCGGCGCCTCGCCGAGCGATGCACTCAGCTCCTTGACCAGGCGGAACTGCAGGTGCGGGAAGTGAAAGACTGATCTGCAATCTCGATGACCGGCACCCTCCTCAATGCCTTCACCGTGTTGATTGGCACCGCCCTGGGCGTGATGCTGGGCCATCGTCTGCCGGAGCGGGTGCGCGAAACGGTGCTCACCGGCCTGGGCCTGAGCACCATCGGCTACGCCGTGCTCAACATCGTGGATGCGATGTCGAACCAGGAGAACGTGCCGTTCAAGTTCATCGTCGTCTTGCTCGGCGTCTTGTTTGGCGCCATCGTTGGTGAGCTGCTCGACGTTGATGGCGCACTGCATCGCTTCGGCGCAGCCTTGGAGCGGCGCTTCGCTAAAAGCGACGATGACGAAAGCACTGCTCGTTTCATCCGTGGCTACATCGTGGCCAGCCTAGTGTTCTGCGTCGGGCCGATGACCATCCTCGGCTCCATTCAGGATGGATTGAAGGGCGATTATTCGTTGCTCGCCATCAAGAGCACGCTCGACGGATTTGCAGCGTTGGCTTTCGCTGCCTCGCTTGGTATCGGTGTGGGGTTCTCCATCATCACCATCCTCGTTTTTCAGGGCGGGATTGCGTTGTTGGCCGGCCAGATTCAAGGTGTGTTCACCTCTCCCATGCTGGCCGTGCTCTCTGCCATCGGCGCCGTGCTTATCTTCGGCATCGGGCTCACGCTGCTCGATCTGAAGAAGATTCGCCTCGCCAACTATCTGCCCGCGTTGGTGGTGGGGCCGGCCATCGTCGCCCTGCTGGGCGCGCTTGGTCTGCCGGGGTTCTCCTAGCCCCCGGCTGGCTAATTTCTCCGCCCCCGGAAGATCAACCGAATCGGTGTGCCCAGGAAGGTGAACTCGTCGCGCAGCCGGTTCTCCAGGAAGCGTTGATAGGTGAAGTGCACCAACTGCGTATCGTTGACGTGGAAAACGAACGTAGGGGGATTGACGCCGACCTGAGTGGCCATGTAGATCTTCAGGCGCTTACCGCCGCGGCTGGGAGGCGCGTGCTTTTCGCCGGCGTCGCGCACGATCCGCATCAGGTCGCCGGTCGAAATGCGCATCGAGCGCGCTTCGTTCACCCGCATGGCTGTCGGCAGGATGTGATCGGTGCGAAAGCCGGTCCTGGCACTCACGAACAGCACCGGCACGTAGGCCATGAAATTCAGCCGTTCCTGCACCAGCTTCATGAAGTCCTGCATCTTAGGGGTCAACAAGCCTAGCCCGGGCACCGGCTTCGCGATGCGTTCCACCTTCTCCGCACTTTCGATCAGATCCCACTTGTTGACCACCACCACCGCGCCTTTGTGCTCGTCGAGGATGTAGCCGGCGATGTGTTCGTCCTGGGCGACGATGCCGTCGGTCGCGTCGAGCAGCAGCAGGGCCACGTCGCTGCGCTCCACGGCTTTGAAGGCGCGCAGCACGCTCCACTTCTCCACTCCTGGCACGATGCTGCCGCGTTTGCGAATGCCCGCTGTATCTATCAGGGTGATCTGGGTCGTCTCCGGTTCGGATGAGGTGGGGTGCAGATTGGAGATCAGCGATTCGGCATCCTCGGCGCCCGACCGCCAATCTCTGACCTCGATTTTTGTGTCAATTGCGTCGCGGGTAGTGCCGGGCACGTCGCTGACGATCACCCGTTCTTCGCCGATCAGGCGGTTGAATAGCGACGACTTGCCGACGTTGGGGCGGCCCACCAGCGCGATCTTGACCGATTCGTCGGGCGTTTCCTCGGCTGGTTGGGGAGGGATGGCGGCCACGATGGCGTCGAGCAGATCGCCCGTGCCGCTGCCGTGGATGCCGCTGACGGCATAGACCTCACCCAGTCCGAGCTTGTAGAACTCGACGCTGGCCTCGCGGGGCCCCTGTGCCTCGGCCTTGCTCGCCGCGACGATGATGGGCGGAGCGTGCTTGCCCTCGCGCTGTCGCTGGCCGATTAGCTTGCGGAGGATGTCGGCCACAGCTTCGTCGGCAGCTGTAAGGCCGGCTTGTGCGTCTACGGTGAACACCACGACGTCGGCTTCAGCGATGGCGATCTCTGCCTGGGCGCGGATCTCATGAACGAAGTCCGCGGATGCCTCGGCCAGCACCGGCTTGTCCTTGCCGCGCAATGGCTCCAGCGGCTCGATGCCGCCGGTGTCCACCAGGGTGAATTCGATGCCGCGCCACGTGACCGGTGCCTGAATTCGATCGCGCGTGGTGCCGGGGCGATCGTCCACCACCGACAGACGTTCGCCGACCAACCGGTTGAACAGGGTGCTTTTGCCGACGTTGGGACGGCCGACGAGCGCGACGAATGACTTCCTCATGGCAGAAAACGAACGCGAAGGCGCCAGACCAAGTTTATCCCAGGTCTGCGCGCCTTCGCTTTCCGAACGGATAAAGCTTCCTAGCGGCGGCCGGTGTTCCTGCTAGGCGCCGTGCGCTCCGGCGCCAGGGGGTTGAGCACATAGCGCGCGACGGCAGCGGCGGCCGCAGCGCCCAGGACCGGGCCGATGATGTAGATCCAGATGTTGCCCAGGTTGCCGGCGACGATGGCCGGGCCGATCGAGCGGGCCGGGTTGAGCGAGGCTTCGCTGATGCCGCCTCCGCCGGCGATGGCCATGGCCAGCGTCAGGCCGATGGCCAGGCCGGCGAAATCGCCTGCCTTGCCGTAGACCGCTCCCATCACGACCACGAAGGCGAGAAAGAACGTCAAGACGGCCTCGGTGAATAGCGCGCCAACGGATGTGGTGGCGCCGGTGTTATAGCTGAATGCGCCGAAGAAGTTGGCAGCGGCGACGGTGGCGCCGTCTTGCGTCACTGGCAACAGGATCGAATTCAGCACCAAAGCAGCGACAAGCGCAGCGACGGTTTGCACGGCGATGTACATGGCCGCTTTTACCCAGTCGATGCCACCGGCGATGGCGATGGCGGTCGTCACGGCCGGGTTCAAATGGGCACCGCTGATCTTGCCAATGGAATAGGCCGCGAAGATGATGGCCAGGCCGTGTGCGAAGGCGGGGACGATAGTGCCGCCCGCGTAGCCCGGTGAGGTCTTCGCGAACCACACGGATGCCGAGCCGATGAAGACCAGGGTGAACGTGCCGATGAATTCGGCCACCAGTGCTTTCCAGTTGTTCATTCTTTCTCTCCTTCGATGGGTGATTGATTTTCGAATCGTCGTGGCAAGCTGAATGTCCGGGATGTGCCGTTGTACGTGAGGATGGTCTCAGCCTTCGGTCAGTGCGTGCAGGGCGCGCACCGCCTCATCGCACCGGTCGGCTGCCACGATCATGCTGATCGCGCATTCCGACGATCCCTGCGCGATGGCGAACACGTTGATATTGCGCGCGCCGAGCGCGCTGAATACGCGGCCGCTGACGCCGGGCGTTTCGCTGATGCCCATGCCCACGGCGGTGATGATCGATGCTTCGTCGAAGTTCTCGATCGGGTTGATTTCGCCGTGCTCCATCTCGCGGCTGAATTCGGCGCTCAGCTCGACCACCACGCTGGGGGCTGCCTGTTTGGGGATGACAAAGCAAATGTTTTGTTCGGACGAGGCTTGCGAGATCATCAGCACGCTGGTGTTCGTGCGCGCCACAGCCATGAATGTGCGTCCGGCGATGCCGGGTACGCCTTTCAGCCCGCCGCCCGAGACGGTCATCATGCTCACATTCTTGATAGCCGTCACTGCCTTGATCACGCTGCTGCTGGGCGCGGCCTCGTGGCGATGCACGATGAGCGTGCCGGGGTGCGAGGGGTTGAAGGTGTTCTTCACCCGTAGCGGGATGTTCTTCTCCACCAACGGCGCGATCGTCATCGGGTGCAGTACCGACGCGCCGAAGTAGGCCATCTCGCTCATTTCCTGCGCGGTCAGCACCTCGATGGTGCGCGCGTTGGGGACAATGCGCGGATCGCTGGTCAGCACGCCGTCCACATCGGTATAGTTGAATACCTCGTCTGCGTCCAGTGCGGCCGCGATGATGCTGGCGCTGTAGTCGCTGCCGCCGCGCCCCAGGGTGGTTGGCACGCCAGCCTGGGTTGCGCCGATGAAGCCGGTCACCACCGGCACGATGCCGGCTTGCAAGAGCGGGGTGAGGCGCGCGATCGTTCGTTCGCGCGTCGGCTCCATCAACGGGGTGGCAGATTGGTAGCGATCGGTGGTGACGATGAAGTCGGTTGCGTCGAGCGGCTCGGCAGCGACGCCGATGCTGCGCAAGGCGCCGGCCAGGATGCGCGCAGCCATGCGCTCGCCCAGGCCGGCGATCGCGTCGAGCGCGCGCGGCGTGACTTCGCCCAGCACGCGCACGCTGGCGCAGAGCATCTCGAAGCCACTCAGCAAGTGGTCAATCTCGTCACCGATGCGCTGGCGTTCATCGGCGTTGCTGATGGTGGCGTTGATCGCGGCGTGGTGCTTGTCTGCCAGCATTCGCCGGGCGCGTGGGTAGCTCTCGCCGTCGCCGGCAGCGGCCGAGCGGGCCGCCTCCAACAGCAAATCGGTGACCTTGACGTTGTCGCGCGGATCTCCCGATTTGCCCATCGCAGACGTGACGACCACGACGCGATCCCAGCGCGTGGTCGCCTCTCGGATGATCTGTGCCGCCTGTCGCATCGCGGCGCCGTCGCCCACCGACGTGCCGCCGAATTTGAGGACTGCCAATGACATGGTGCGTTGTGAGAAAACGCCGCAGATTATAGCCAGTGCCGTTGAATCTGCACGAAACGCTGCTACAATCCGTGTCGGCAGTCGCCCCTATAGCTCAATGGACAGAGCGCCGGCCTCCGGAGCCGTAGATCGCAGTTCGAATCTGCGTAGGGGCAAAGGGACGAGGGCGAACTTCGAAGAGGCTGAAGTTCGCCCTCGCGTTTATCGCCCGGTCTGTTGCTCGATGGAAACGCTGTCGGTGGGCTGAGTGGGGATCATCATGGCGACTGGCGTCGCCAGCGTGCGGCGCAACGCTTCCAGCCGGTCCAGCTCCGCCAGGAGGCGAATCTGGCGCACCCGAAAAGCCTCGGCCTGCGTTCCGTCCGCCCAGGTCAGGTCATGATGAATGCTCGTCAGCTCCTTCCTGAGGTAAGCAATCGTTTCATCGAGTAATTGTTTGTTCATGGCAATCTTGAAGTGCCTAGCCAAACTGAGAAAGGATGTCGTAGTGCTCAGTTGAAAACCTGACTGGATGGAGATGTAGTTAGCGATGCGCGTTGTAGA
>JAIMBB010000040.1 GCA_023511655.1 Anaerolineae bacterium | reverse complement strand
CAGGCTGCTCATCCAAGTCGTGACAGCCAGCAAAAACCTGCGGGAGGTTGTCACTGCCCCCGGCCGTGAACGCACCCCTTGCCACCGGGCGTGCTTTACGTGGATAATAGTTGTCGTCGTCCAGGTCGCATTTCTTCGATTTCCGTGGACGCCCCGACGAGAATCGCTTTTCGCTCGGTAGCGAGTCGAAAGAGATCGAGTGTTGATGCACGACACCCCCTGCTCATCAACATCGCCGTCGCTCTCGGCGTGGCGTTTCTAGGCGGGACGCTCGCCCGCCGCATTGGCCTGCCAACCATCGTCGGCTATCTGCTCGCCGGCGTCGCCATCGGCCCCTTCAGCCCCGCCTTCGTGGGCGATGTGGAGACCATCAGCCAGCTCGCCGAGTTAGGGGTGATCTTCCTCATGTTCGGGGTCGGCATCCACTTTTCGCTGCGCGACCTATGGCGGGTGCGCAGCGTCGCCGTGCCAGGAGCGATCGTGCAGATGCTGTGCGCATCGGCGCTCGGATTCGGGTTGACCCGCCTGTGGGGCTGGTCGGTCGCATCTGGCCTGGTGCTCGGCGTCGCCATCTCGGTGGCCAGCACCGTGGTGCTGCTGCGCGGCTTGATGGACAACGGCCTGTTGAACACCAAGCACGGCCGGGTAGCCGTCGGTTGGTTGGTGCTGGAGGACCTGGCCAGCGTGTTGATCCTGGTTACGCTGCCGGTGTTCGCGGCGGTCGGCCCGAATGCCGAGGCGCAGAAAGTGGTGTGGACGTTGGCGAAGGCGGGCGCCTTCGTCGCGCTGACCCTGTTCGTCGGCGGGCGCGTCGTGCCGTGGGTGCTGCTGCGCGTCGCCCACACCCGCTCACGCGAACTGTTCATCCTGGTCATCCTGGTGCTGTCCCTGGGCACCGCCATCGGCTCTGCGGAGTTGTTCGGCGTATCGCTGGCGCTCGGCGCATTCCTGGCCGGCGTGATCATCAGCGAGTCCCCGCTCAGCCACCAAGTTGGCGCCGATCTGCTGCCCTTTCGCGAAGCGTTTGCCGTGTTGTTCTTCGTTTCGGTCGGCATGTTGGTCAACCCTGCCTATCTGGTGGCGAATGCCGGACAGGTATTGGCGCTCACGGGGTTGATCGTGGTCGGCAAATCCGCCATCACCATCCTGCTGGGGACGATCCTGCCGGCGCCCGCGCGCACGGCGCTGGTGGTCGCGGCCGGCCTGAGCCAGATCGGTGAGTTCTCGTTCATCATCGGCCAGGCCGGGCTGACGCTGGGCCTGCTCGACCGGGATCAGTACTCGCTCATCCTGGCCGGGTCGCTGCTGTCCATCACGCTCAACCCATTCATGTATCGCCTGATCCGCCCGCTGGAATCGGCGCTGCGCCGATTCCCGGGCTTCTGGCGGCGGCTGGACAAGCACGGCCCGGAACCGCCGCTGCCGCGCGAGACGCTGAGCGACCACGTGGTGATCGTCGGCTACGGCCGCGTCGGCCGGCACATCGTGGAGGTCTTGGGGTCGCTCAACGTCCCGCACCTGGTCGTTGATTCGGATGCTACACGCATCGAGCAGTTGGAAAAGCGAAACGTCCCGACGCTGTTCGGCGACGCCGCCAATTCGGAAGTGCTCACCCACGCCCAGCTCCCGCGCGCGCGGGCGTTGGTCGTCACGCTCCCGGACGAGGCCACGACCGAAATGACGGTCATGACCGCCCGCCGGCTGGCCCCCGATCTGCCAATCATCGCGCGAGCGATCACACCTTCAGGCGTCAAGCAATTGGCCGAGCTGGGAGCGCAGGACGTGATCCACCCGGAGCTGGAAGGCGGGCTGGAAATCGTCCGCCATACCCTGTTGCGGCTGGGCTTCCCCATCCGCGAGGTGCAGAAGTATGCCGACGCCGTGCGGCGCGAGCACTACGACGTGAGCACTCATGCCGAGCAGCACGCCTTGCGCCAGTTCATGGAAGCTGCGCAAATCCTCGAGATCACCCTTTTCGAGCTGGCGAAGGATAGCCCGGTCGCCGGCCTGACCCTGGCCGAGGCGGACATCCGCGGGCGGACGGGCGCCTCGGTCGTCGTCATCCTGCGCGGCCAGCAGGTCCTGCCCAACCCCAAGTCGCACACCGTCCTGCAGCCGGGGGATAGCATCGGCCTGATCGGCGATGAAGGTCAGATCGCAGAAGCGGAGCGATTGATTACGCAGGCGGCCTATGCCGAGGTGAATCCGGTCAGTTGATTCGCAACTCATAGCCGGCCGGCTCGGTGGTCACCTGCGTGGTGGGTGAGATGGCCAGCACCGCGCTGCGCACCGCACCCCCCAGGTCCAGCTTGAGTTGGCCGGCCCCATCCACGAGCGCCATGCGCTGCAGCCGGCGCTTGCCGTCGCGGCCGGTGATGATCACCTGCACCTGCCATCGTTGCGGCAACTGGTTGCCGACGCGCACCCACCCTTCCGCCTGCCAACCCGTGTCGGCGCTAGCATCGTCGCGGAAGCCGATCTCCGGGATGGCGATGTTGTCAATAGCCAGCCCCTCGCGGTTGATGGCGGCATCGGTCACCATCTCGAAGCGGAGCAATATCTTCTTGCCGGCAAATTCGTCCAGGCTGACGCGTTCGTTCAGCCAGCGAGGGGGATCGTCTTTGTTGCTGCCGCCGGAGGGGCCGGTGTAGCCGCACCCTAGGTTGGCATTTTGTGGGTTATCCGTGGTGCAGGAAGTCGAGGTGAGCACCTTCCAGGTGACGCCGCCATCTTGGCTGACGGTGACGTAGGCGTAGTCGTAGCTCTTCTCCAGCCGATACCACGCCCGATAGGTCAACGTGGCGCTGGCGACGCCGGTCAGGTCAACCTGGCGCGTCAGGCGCGAGTTGCTGACATCGGCGCGGTTCGACCACCAAAATGCGCCATCCGCATCGTCGGTGGGCAAGAGCGAGACGACCGTGGAACCCGTGAAGTCAATCGTCACCGGCTTGTTCCCTTCGAGTTCGTAGTAGTGCGTGCCGAATTGTGCCAGGCCCTCACGGACGGCGAATGGGTAATCGCGGGAGGAGAGGGTAGCGCGCGTCGCCATCGGCGGCACGCGAATGGTGGCGTAGTTGTAGCGGTTGGCGCCCGGTTCAATCGACTCTCGGTTCATGTAGTTGGCGATGACGAAGTCCGCGAACAGCTCCTCGAACGTGAGAGGCCGCCCCGTGTCCGGGTTCACCACGCCGTTGTCGGCCAGGATAAGCATGAGGGCGCGGGCGCTGCGCTCCGGCGAGCGGGCGAATTGGCGGGTGATCGCCTCGCCGAAGCGGTCATAGAGATACGACCAGAAAAGGTAGCTGGCCCCATAGTGCGCGCTATTGCCGCCGGCGCTGCTTTCCTGCCACGTGTTCAACTGCGTCTCCGGCGCAGCGGCGAAATCGTATACCGTGGTGACCGAGTCGCCGTAGCCGTTCAGACGTTCCGCAAACTGGGCGGCTCCCTCCTCCAGCCACAAGTCAGGGGCATGCGTCTGATTGAAGCTGATCATGTGTTGGAATTCGTGCGCCAGCGTGCTCAGGTAGGTGTCGCTGCCGGGATCGGAGCCGTTGTAGCCGCGTGCGGCGTGCATGACGAAGATCTGTCCCTCGTTCGAATCGCTGCGCACGGCTTGCGGATAACCGTCGGGAGAAGAGAAGTAGCCGCCCACGCTCCGGCCCAGGCCGATGGCGTGCAAGACGTGAACGCGCGGGTCACAATCCACGCCCGGAGATGCCTCGCTGCCGAAGAATTCCCGCGTGCGCGGATAGATCTCCCTGTCGAAGATCTCCGCGGCACGGCGGAGCTTGGCCTGGTTCAATCGCACGCGCGTAGGCGCGCTCTGCACCCACATATAGACATGATCGCCCTTGTGTTCCAGGCGCGCTTCGATCTGGAACATCTCGTCGGTGTCTGAATTGGTCAAGGTGAATGTGCGGGTCGCCCCGACTTCGTAGCCCAGCGCAAGCGTTGGGCAACTCACCTCGGCTTCTTGTGGGGATACACCTTTGAAACGGACGGCCAACTCGGCCAGGTCCTCGCGCGGCAGCACGGCCGCGGTGATGCGCTCGATGGGATCATCAGGTGCGCCGGCCACGGGCTGGAGCGTCGGTCGCATCACCTGGATCGGTGTAGGCGACGGCGATGGCGCGTTCACCGCGCCATCGCCGGCAGTGGCCGGCGGGCTGTCAATATCGGGCGGGAAGTCCCGAAACTCGTCGCTGGTGACAAGTCGCACCGCCATCCAGGTCAGCCCGGCGCCGACCACGCCGAAGCAGGCGCAAATCAGCATCAGCCCGACGATGACGGCGATCCAGGCACAGCGATTGTTTTTCATGATCGTGACTCGCGAAAAGACCTTGCGCCCTCGGCTTTCGTGAGCGCCGATCCCAAAGCTACCGCATCATCCTGAGCCCGGCCTAAGCGCAGGTCGAACGGCCGCTGACTTCGGCCAGGGCCGGTTTGCGCCACGCCACAGCCGAAGCATCGCTGCGCGGCGCGATCCTCACACCCAACGCGGAAGCTGCCGGATTACCGTCGCCGCCCCGGCAGATTGCTGGTCTGCCCCTCAGCGTCTCAGCGCCGGATGGTTGCGCCCAATTGTCCCTCGAGCGCACGGATGATCTTGGTGCGCAACTTCTCCACGTCTTTGTCGGAGAGCGTCCGATCCTCGGCCTGGTAGGTGAGCGAATAGGCCAGGCTCTTTTTGCCCGGGCCGATCTGCTCGCCGCGGTAGACGTCGAACAGCCGCACATCACGCAACAGCGCGCCACCGGCCTGGCGGATGACCTGCGCGACATCGGCCGCCCTCACCTCCTCCGACACGACCACGGCCAGGTCTTCGATCGTGGCCGGGAAGCGCGGCACATCACGGATCAAGTAACTCGGCATCACAGCCCGGCGCAGCGCGTCGAGGTCGAAATCGGCTACCAGCACGGGCCGATCATCGGGCAACTGCCACGTTTCTCTCACCCGTGGATGCAGCTCGCCGAAGAGACCAAGCGGCGCAGCCGGAGCATCGCACAGGCGCACTGCGGCCGTCCGGCCGGGGCGGTAGGTCGGGTGCGTCGTCGCTTCATAGGCCACTTCGCCCACGTGCAGGCCGTTGAGCATCGATTCGATCACCCCCTTCAGGTCGAAGAAGTCCAGGGCGCCCGCGGTCGCGTTTTTGTCCGCGGCGTTGGCTTCGAGCGCCGTGATCCGCCACGACGGCTCCTGCCGAGCGCCACACATGACGATCACCAGGCGCGGTTGCTCGTGGGGCAAGAGGCCGTCCGGCCTGGGCAGATACACTGCACCGATCTCGAACAGGGCCACGCGCGGCCGATGGCGCAGGTTAGCGGCCAACGTCTCGAGTGCACCGCTCACCAGGGTGCGACGCATCACCACTCGATCGGGATTAATGGGGTTGGCCAACGTGACGTAGGGCCGGTCGTCGGACGGCGCGCCCGGCGGGTAGAGGCGTGCTTCCTGCCCGGGCGTGGTCAGGCGATGGGTGACGATTTCCTGCAAGCCGACGCCGGCCAGCAAGTCGCGCACGCGCTCTTCGAAGTCGAGCTCCGGGTTGCCGTGGGCGGGCGGCAGCTCGTCTTGCATCAGCGTCTCCGGCAGGCGGTCGTAGCCATAGATGCGCGCGATTTCCTCGACCAGATCGTGCTCACCCTCGATGTCGAGGCGATGGTCGGGAGCGGTGACGAGAATTGGGGATTGAGGATCGCGAATTGAGGGTGGACCGGCAGAGTCGTTCGTTTCAACTCGCGCTCCCGCATTTTCGGCGTGACTTTCGACCTGGAATTCCAACGCGCGCAGGATGCGGATCATTTCTTCGGCCGGTATGTCGGCGCCGAGCAGCTTATTCACGCGCGTCGGATTCATAGCCACGGTGACTTTTTTGGCCGGCAGCGGATAAGCATCCAGGATGCCTCGTGCGATCACGCCGCCGGCGTGCTTGTGCAACAGGTACAAGCCGCGCCGCTGAGCGACCATCGCAAGGGCCGGGTGCACGCCGCGCGAGAAGCGGTAGGATGCTTCGCTGGTGAAGTTGTGATGGCGCGCAGTCTTGCGGATGCTGATGTTGTCCCAGGATGCCACTTCGAGCAGCACGTTTCGGGTGGTGTCTTTCACCTCGCTATCCGCGCCGCCCATCACGCCGGCCACGCTCAACGGGCCGACCTCGTCGCATACCAGGATATCGGCCGGCTGCAGCTCGCGCACCTGCCCATCGAGCGTGGTGAGCGTTTCGCCCGGCTGAGCCAGGCGCGTGATGATGGTGCGAACGCCGCTCGGCCCAATGCGCACGGCATCCAGATCGAAGGTGTGCGTGGGCTGGCCGAACTCGAGCATGACGTAGTTCGAGATGTCCACGACATTGTTGATGGCGCGCACGCCGCACAAGGCCAACCGGCGCTGCATCCAAAACGGCGACGGCCCGATAGTGACGCCTTTGACGATGCCGGCCGTGAAACGCGGGTTCAACTTTGGATCGCGAATCTCCAGCCGCAGTGCGCTTTCAATCGGCTCGCCTTCGGCGATGAAGTCCATGGGCGGATAGCGCACGGTCTGGCCGGTGAGCGCTGCCACCTCGCGAGCCACACCGATGATCGAAGCCGCCCGCGCGATGCTCGGCAGGATCGCGATCTCCAGCACAGCATCGCCGAGATAATCGGCCAGGGGCATACCAACCGGCGCATCGTCGGGCAGGATGAGGATGCCTTCGTGCTCGTCGCTCAGGCCGAGTTCCTTCTCGCTGCACACCATCGAATCGTTCTTGATGCCGCGCAGCGTGGCCTCCTTCAGGGTCATGATCACCTTGCCCTCTTTGTGGCCGTCATAGAGGCGCGCGCCCTTCAAGGCCAGCACGACCTTTTGCCCGCGATCGCCCGGGCGGATGTTCGGCGCGCCGGTAACGACCACGATCGGCCGGTCGGCACCATATTCGACCGTGGCCAGCAACAGGCGGTCGGCGTTTGGATGGCGCTTGACTTCCAGCAACCGGCCGACGAAGATTTTGTCACGATCCCACGGCAGCGCGCTGCCGGGCAGTCCGACGTATTCGACGTGCTCCACTTCGAGCCCGGCCAGGGTCAGCTTCTCGGCCAGTTGTTCGATAGGGAGCGTGATTTCGACATACTCTCGTAGCCAGGAGATTGGGACGCGCATAGTGATGGGTGGCTCACTTCACTTTGCAAAATGGATGCGCGATTCTAACATTGGCACATCTCTCCGGGTCGCTGCGGGCATTGGCCTGCACACGTGCCTGCGCGCGAGGGAAGCAGCGGGCACGGTTCTGCGGCGGCGCGCTTGCCCCCAACCGACCGGAGCGATCGGCTTACATCGCAGGATGAACGGAGATACAAGTTGGCACCGAAATACGCAATCGGCATAGATCTGGGCGGCACGAAAATCCTTACCGCCGTAGTGGACGCGCAGGGAAGCGCCATCGGCACCGCCAAAAAGACGACTCAGGCGGAGAAGGGTCCCGAAGCCGTCATCGCGCGCATCGAGAAGACCATGGAAGAGGCGCTCGACGAAGCGGGGGTGAAGAAAGACCGCATCGCCGCCATCGGCATCGGCGCGCCCGGCATCATTGATAGCGCCAACGGCGTGGTGATCAGCCTCACCAACCTTCCGGGGTGGCGCAACGTCGAGATCGCCAAGGCGCTGAGGCGATGGCACACCGTGCCGGTGATGCTGTCGAATGACGTGCGGGTAGCGGCCGTGGGCGAGCACCGGGTAGGCGCCGGCAAGGGCACGCATAGTATGGTTGCGGTGTTCATCGGCACCGGCATCGGCGGCGGCATCATCATCAACGACCAGCCCTGGGTGGGCTTGCGCGCCAGCGCCGGCGAAGTCGGCCACATGATCACGTTGGCCGATGGGCCGTATGCCGTCGGCGGCGGCATACGGGGCGGCATCGAGGCGCTGGCCAGCCGCAGCGCCATTGAGCGCGACCTGCGGGCCGGCATCGCCGCCGGGCGCAGAAGCGTGCTGATTGACCTGCTCAAGGAGAAAGGCAACGACGCCATCACCAGCAGCGTGCTGGCCAAAGCCGTCAGCAAGAACGACCCCCTGACGCTCGAAGTGCTGCGACGCGCGGCCTACTATCTCGGCCTGCACGCCGCCAGCCTGATCAATGCCCTCGACCCGGAGATGTTGGTCTACGGCGGCGGAGTGATCGAAGGATTGGGTGAATGGATGGTGTCGCAGATTCGCGACATCGCCAAACAGCACGCCATCAATAAAGCCGACCTGGACAAGATCAAGATCGTCGAGGCGAAGCTGGGCGAACGGGCCGGCGTGATTGGCGCGGCGTTGATGGCGCTGGATGCGCTCAAGCATTGAGCGCAGAGGTCACGCGGCGTGCCGGGGGTGAAATGCGCCCACCCCGACGTGCTGCGTGTTACGGATGACAGTCTCATGGCGCTCGAATTGCAGATTGATTTGTGCATCCGCGTGACGGTGGCGGCGGTGCTCTCGTCGCTGATCGGATTCGAGCGCGAACGCCAAGGACATTCGGCCGGCCTGCGCACGCACATGCTGGTGGGATTGGGCGCTGCGCTGTTCACCACGCTGTCGCTTTTCGCCTTCGAGGAAGGCGACCCCGGCCGGGTAGCGGCGCAGATCGTGACGGGCGTGGGCTTCCTCGGTGCAGGTACTATCATCCAGCGCCGGGAGCGGCATACGCCACACGGCCTGACCACGGCAGCCGGCATCTGGGCCGTGTCGGCGATCGGCATGGCCTGCGGCGTCGGCGCATACGTGCTCGGCGTCTTCAGCACCTTTCTGATCCTGTTCGTGCTGGTCATCCTGGCGCGCATCAGCAAGCAGATTCAGATGCACAGGCAAGCACAGGGCCCGTCCGAACCGACCGAGAACCAGCACTGACGGCGATGCCGCCCCGTGGCCTCGTCAGCAGGCGAACGCCTGCCCGTTCCCGACTTGCGATAATCCGCCTCATCCGTGAGCGACATTCCCGCCCACGGAGGACTTTCTCGAAGGAGCAACGAACGACATGACGACCATACCTCTCCCGCGCCGCCGGGTCGGTCGCACCGGACTGGAGGTCACGCGCATTGGCCTGGGCACGGCCTTCCTGCTCGGGCTCGATCGGGTAGGCGAAGCCGGACCGGCCATCGCCACCGTGCGCGCCGCGCTCGACCAGGGCATCAACTTCATAGACACGGCGCCGCTCTATTCGCGCGGCCAGGCCGAACGCGTCATCGGCGAGGCGCTGCAAGATGTGCCACGAACGCGCTTCGTGATTCAAACCAAGGCCGGCCGCTACTCCAAACCCGAAGGCGGCTCGTACCATGACTACTCACGCGAGGCCATCTTGCGCAGCATCGAGAACAGCTTGAAGCTGCTGGGCGTGGATCGCCTCGATAGCGTGCTGGTGCACGATGCCGACGGCGACAAATTCAATCGCGGCGAAGGCGCAGGTCTGGAAGGCACTTACTTCCGCGATGCGCTCGACCACGCTTTCCCCACCCTGCTCGACCTGCGCCAACAGGGCGTGATCGGCGCGGTCGGCGCCGGCATGAACCAATGGCAGATGGAGTGGGAGTTCGCCAGGCAGGTAGATGTGGATTGTTTTCTGCTCGCAGGGCGCTATACGCTGCTGGAGCAGACGTCGCTGGATTTCCTGGACTACTGCTGCCGGCGGAATATCGCTGTGTTTCTGGGCGGCGTGTTCAACAGCGGCATCCTCGCCACCGGCCCGCGCGAAGGGGCCAGCTACAACTACGCCGCCGCGCCCGCGCCCGTCATCGAAAAGGCCAGGCGGATTGACGCTGTTTGCGCGCGCCATGGCGTGCCGTTGCGCGTGGCCGCCCTGCACTTCGCGCTGGCGCATCCGGCGGTTACCAGCGTGGTGCTGGGCGCGCAAAAGCCGGAGGAGATCGAGGCGAACGTGCGCGCCCTGGAACAGCAAGTGCCTGCCGCACTGTGGGCCGAGTTGAAACACGAAGGGTTAATCGAACCCAACGCGCCGACGCCGTAATGCCCGTGTTGAGCCACCCCATCCTCCTGCTCGATATAGACGGCACGTTAATCGAAGACCGCGGCTATCGCCACGCCCAGGTCGAGGCGGCCAGATACGTCTGCGCCAAATGGGGCCTGCCGACGCACACGCCGACCGAGCAGGAGATCAACGTGCTGCACGCCTGCGGCTACTCCAACGAATGGGACTCGACGGCGTTCAACGTCGGCATCAACCTGGTCGAAGCAGGCCGGGGGAACCGGGCCCGTCCCGACTTCGCCGCATGGGCCATGCGCACCCGCGCCTTTCCCGGCCTGCCACACGAGCGCGCCCGTGACCTGTTGCTGAGCGAATCGCCGCCTGCGCTGCACGCCGGCATCCGCCGCCTGCTGGACGACGTGCGCGATCCGCGCGTGAGCGAGACTACCCGCCTGCTCTACATCTTCGTGCTCGGCTCGGATCGCTTCGAACAGCACTTCGGCCTCGAAGCCGAGGTGCGCAGCCCCTCGTTTCTGGAGACGATGGACGTGCCCATCCCCGACGCCCGCAGCCGCGAAATCATCCTGTCATACCCGGCCAGTGCCTACACGGCGCGACCGAGCCTACCGCCGGACGGAAGCCGGCCCGGCCTGTATCAAACGCCCGAAGGTGAGATCGCCCTCGCCCAACTGGGCATGACTGAGCTGCCGCTCATGGGGCTGGGGCCGATGCAATGGCTGGCCGACGTGAAGGGGGGCTCGATCTGGAACTATGCCAAGCCGGCGCCCGCTCAGGCCATTGCGGCGATGTTGGCCGCCAGCGGCCTGCGCTTGCAAGATGCCGCGCTGGCTGCGCACGCCTTCGTCAGTTCGGGCAAACGAGATGGGCTCGCCCTGCTCGATGGGTCACAGGTGGTCGTCGTCGAGGATAACGCAGGCGGCGTGCGCGCGGTACGCCACGCGGCTGCCGCCCTCGATGCAATCGGGGTGCAAGTGCAAGTCATCGGCTTTGGCGTAGCGCGCGACGAAGCCAAGCGCACCGCACTCGCCGAAGTGTGCGACGCCGTGTTCGACGACGTGAACCAGGCGCTGCGAGCACTATAGCCCCGGCTGCGGACCACGAGGGCTGCCTCAGCGTTGCGCCCTTTGTTTTTGAAAAGCCCGCGCAGCGTGCAAGTGCCTTGCGCCGATCCGTTCTCATCGAGAAAGTAACTCCAGCGCACCAGCGGAAGAAGGACGACCAGGGTTGCAGATGAGGGTGCGAAGGCGATGCCGATGCATCTGTGCATCAGGCGATACCGCGCTCCCCCTCGCGCGTCGCATCGCACCTCGCGCCCTCATTTGCGCAACCCATCCCCCCAATTCCATTTCATCACAACTGCGTTCCCGCTTCCACCCGGCCACGAATGCTTCCCGAACGATGGCAGGATACGATGGCGATACGATCGCCGAGCCGGCTGGGCCACAGACTTACGCAGCCAGATGCGCCTAGACCAACAGCGGTTCGTCGGGCTTGCCGGGCGGTCGCTGATCGGGGCGGTCCGGTTCGCGCGGTGGCTCGAATTTGGCGTTGAACACGGGAAAGTCGGGAATTTGGGCCGGCAGCAAGCCGACGAAGGGCACATCCTTGTGATATTCGATGATGAAATCCACCCAGTTCGTGATTTTTACGAAGTCAATGATGTGCGGTTGAACGCGCGGCCTGCTCGGATTCGGGTTGACGTCCAGGTAGAACGGCGAGCGCCAATCCCACAGCCCCTTCAACAACGGATCGGGCAGGAAGATGTTCATCGCTAATTCACCGTTGAAATCCCACCATGCCCCGTAGTTCAGCCAGGGGCGATCGCGCTCGCCGTAGCGTTTGATCCCTTGTGTGGCGGTGAGCACGCCGTCGGCTGCGGCGTGCACCTGGAACGTCCCAAAGTCGAAGTGCTTCAGCGCCAGCGCCAGGCTGCGGATGTCGGTCAACTCGTCCGGCGCTTCCAGGACGAAATCGCCATGCGTGGTGTCATACTGCTGCGCCTCGATAATCGCGTCGCGGATGTTCGTCACGATCCCGGCCCGGTTAGGCGACGCGCGCAAGGCGGCCAAGAGCGCGTCGGCCAGGTCGTCAATTCGCTCCACGACTTGGTGCACGGCGGATAGCTGGACGACGCTGCCGGCAGTCGGGTGATTGCCCTTGGCGGCCAGCGCATCCCGGTTGGCCAGGGCGAACCATTCCGCCAGTTGCGCGCTGCTGGTGGTGCCGGCAGCCCCCAATTGGGCGAAGACGGCAGGATAGGACGCGCCGGCCGTGAAGAAGTTGTAGTTCGGATAGCCAACCGCATATTCGGCATAGGGCGCCACTGTATGCAACACCTCCACCGACATGTTGAAGCAGTTGTTGAAGTGGACCACGGCTGGCTTGGGCGCGCCGGCGGCCACCGCTTGCTGCAGTGCCCGGCCGAGGGCCGGTGTGGACAGCGGCATGTGGTCCGCCGGCAAGATCGGCGAGCCCTGCGGCAGGATCGGCGAGCCTTGAGGTAGGATCGGCGAGCCTTGAGGCAGGATCGGCGAACCTTGAGGCAAGGGCACGGACCCCTGCTGACGGATCACCCACATATTCTTGCCATCGTCGGTGAGGGCGCGGATGGAGAGTTGGCTCCGGTCTATCTCCGGCAAAAATCCCGCACCGTGTCCCTCCAGGCTCAACACGATGTCCGATGTAGGATGCCGCTCGCCGACGTAGCGCAGCAATCCCGCCAGCGTGTGGGGAGAAGCCATGTCGAGTTTCCACTGCGATGTGACTTGCAGGCTGGTCGGCTTGGCTGCCGGAATTCGTATCAGGTGTGTGTCGCTGTTCACGCGATCCACCAGCGCGACCACGTGCACGCCGCAATCGGCTACTTCGAACAAGTTTTGGACCAGCGGATGCTGGATCAAGTCGTTCGAAGTGCCATCCGGATATGTGCTGAGCGTGTAGTCGCCGCCCAACGGCGCATAAACCACGAATACAACGCTGTCGCGGAGCCCCTCAGCAGGCGTCCCGTTGTGAGTAAGATATGGAAGTCGCATCTGCCCATCCTCCGAAGTGATACACTTTGTCTGCCGCTTTTTACGCCAGAAGCGTTACCAGGGATACGCACACCTTGACGAGGATGAGACGGAAGCGCTGGACGATCGGCAGATGAATTTGAGATGTAACTGCTCAGGCTGCGGGCCGTCGTTCTGCCCCTGAGCTCGTTGAAGCGGAGGAATTTCTGCGTTGCGCCGACCGATCTACCTGCAACCCTGTAGATTCCTCACCTGCCCACAGGCGACCTTGCCGAGGCTCGGCGGGAGGCGGGGACAGGACGACCGGCTTACCTTTCGGCTCGCAGCCACAGCCTGAGCGTTCACCATGAGACGACCATGGCTTTGCTTCCCAGGCTAACTCTGCCCCAGCGGGTAAAAGAAGACACCATGCCGGTCTCGGCGGCCGCCGTCGTGCTGGATGCTGCGTTAGACGCACATCGCGCCGGCACGTTGGATGAGCTGCTGCTTCAACGGCCAGGGATATTGCGATGGGCCGCCCGCCACTATTTGCAACCCATCCTGGGCACGGCGGGCGACCGACTGCCCGCGGAACGCCGTCTGGCCGCGGCTGCCGAGCTTCTGCTCCGCTGGGCCATCACTCAGCTTCGGCCCGACCGGGAGCCGGAACTCGCATTGACCAGCCGGGAGGCTTGGCTGGAACGAACCAGTTGGCGACCGTTCATCGCCCTGATGTGCCACTACGGCTTTGCGCCGGTGCCCGACTTTCGCGACCGCTACTACCGTCACCCCGACGAATCGCCGGCCGACAACCTGTGCGGCCTGTGGAACATCGGCCAGAGCACGTTCTACCGCTACCTGGAGAAGGGAAAGCGCCTGATAGCCCGACTGCTTTACGAGCAGCGACTCGATCAGCGGCACACCCTTTCGCTGCGCGCCTTTGTCTGGCGCACAGTTGTCCAGCCGGGCGGCTTTGCCTCGCCCGCCGAGCGAATGGCATGGCACCGCCGCCAGGCCCAGGCTGCTCTCCAGTCGAAGGATCCCCTATCGGCATTCTGGCACCTGCACATGGCAGGCGATGTGGCCGAACTGTGCCGGTTCGCCCAGCACCACCTTGCCTCCCTGGTCGGCCACTCGGAGTTCGATGCCCAGTGGCAGGCGCTATGGGATCGCAGCACGCAGCCAGGCGAGCGGATCGAATTGCTGCTGACGACGGCGGCGATCTATCGAATGCAGGGCGACGACGAAGGTGAACAGGCAGCCTATAAGGAGGCGCTCCACCTCGCCGTGCAATCGCACGACACCCAGCGCACCGGCATCGTGTGCAGCCAGCTCGGCCGGTTCTACGAGCCGCGCGACGCCGATCGCGCTTTCACGTATTACCAGGAAGCGGCCGAGCTGCTCGTCTCCTCGGTCGAGGGCCGGCACGACTTCGACCCGGAGTCGGCGGAGGAGTATGTGTCGGTGTTGGTGAGGATGGCCTGGTTATACACCCTGCGCAACGATCCTCGTGCGCGTTTCGTGCTGGAGCGGGTGGAGACATTGCGCCCACGCATCCAGCTCGACGACGACAAGCAAGCGCTGATCGAACAAGCGTGGGGCGAGTACTGGCGACGCGCCGAAGATGCTGCCAAAGCGCTCGAACACACCCTTCGCGCGCTCAGCATCTATGAGAAGTTGAACGATCAACAAGGCATCGTCAAGACCTACATCAACCTTAGCCTGCTATACGGCGAACTCAGACAGTTCGAGCGCGCCATCGAATACGGCAATAAAGCGCTCGGCATAGCGGATCGCACCGCCATCGGGCCGGAGGCTACTGCCAGCACCTATCTTAACCTCGGCGCGAATTACTTCTGGCTGGGCAATTACGACGCGGCCATCGTGCACTACCGCCAGGGACTGCAGGTGGCGGTCGAAGCCAACTTGAAGTTACACATTCGGCGCGCCCATTACAACCTGGCCGAGGCCTTCTACACCCGCTTCCGCATCGGGCGCGCGCCGGAAGATGAACTGCAGGGCGACGCCCACGTCGAAGCCGCCCTGGCAGCCTGGCCATACGAATCCGACCCGGCCCACATCGAGCAAACCAAGAACCTCAAGCGGGAAGTGCTGGGCGAAGGCAATCCGCCCACCTACGACCGATTGCTCCCGCAAGAGACCGCAGCCCACTATCCGGAAATGGCCGAGATCGAGCAGCAGCGCGCGATCATCGCCGCATCGGACAGGCCCGAGGATCGCGTACGCGCCCATCTAGCCATCGCTAATGCTTATCTCGCTATCAGCGTCAAGGAGCGCGAGACGGCGCTGGCGTTGATCGAAAGGCATGGCCTGGGCGACCGCTTCGCGGACGAATTCGAACGGCTGCGCACCACGTTCGCCCAGACACTCACCCGCCAACAAAGGCTGGCTGCCGAGTGGAAGGCAAAAGCGGGTGACCTGCTGAACGACGCACGGCGTGCTGCGACGCTAAAGCATCTGCTCGAGAACGGCGCGATCAATAAGAGCAGCTACGCCAGGCTATGCCATGTCGGGCCGGCGACGGCTTCCAATCACCTGATTCACCTTGCCGAGCGCGGGCTGCTCAAACAAATCGGTCGCGGGCCGAGCACGCGTTACGTGCTGCCGGACGAGAAGTGAGCATCGGCGCGGCACTGGTACCACAGATCTTCGAACACCCGAGACGGCCGAACGTCACCTCCGCGCGCTGAGCGTGTATAGCTTCACATCCCTGCCGCCCAGCTTGTACTTGTATTCCTCGTCGCCCTGCAAAAAATCGAACAGGCGCCGCCCATCCTGGATGGCCTTCTCGATCAAGCGCGCGATCAGCACCTGGCCTGGGCTGAGGTAAGCATATTTCTCCGGATCGAGGCCGGAGTTATAGACCAGCACGGCGTCTCCGTAAACGAAGTTCATGTAGGCTGCCGCGCGCACGCCTTCGACTTCTAAAAACGCCAGTTGCAAGCGACCGGCTTCGAACATGGCGCGAGCGGCGGCGTGGAAGAAACGGGCCATGCGCGGCGTCATGAACACCGCCTTGCTGGGCGCCGACGCTTTCATCAGGGCTATAAAATCGTCCACGTCGCGCGCCAGCGACGTCGCGTCGGTCGCGAAGGTGATCGTGACGTCTTCGCTCGCCCGGCGCAGCTTGCGCTGCAACTCGCGGCGCTCCTTGCCCTCCAGCATGGCCAGATACGCCTCGAACGTATCCGGCAACGCCACGACCGGGCAGACGTCTTCGAACAGGACGCGCGCGTGCCAGCCCTCGGCATTCAGCATCTCTGCAAACGTGCTCAGCGTGGGCGAAGTCTCGATGATGTTGCACAGAGCGAGGGTGTGCCAGGCCGGCGCATCTGTGCTCTTGAGGAAGTCAACCACCGCGCGGAAGCAGGCCACCTCGCATCCACGCGCGAAGATGAAATCCAGGTAATCCGACACCTCTTTACAGCCGACCAGCGCGACCTCCAGCGAGCCGAGCGGATCGGCCGCGAAGAACAGCGGCGCGATGCCGACCAGGGCATCGCTTTCATACATGGCCAGGATGCGCAACTCACCCTCGCCCAGCTCGCGCCACCAGGTCTTTTGCCACTCGTTGGTGAGGAAGAGCGTATCCGACGCCGAACGTTTCAACAAAGCGTTCCATTCGCCGGCCAGCCGGTCGAACGCCTCGGGGGTGGTGTAAACCTCGGTGCGCATCATTCGAGGTCTTCGGTGGCTTCTTCCTTCACGCGCCACACGCGGTCGGGCGAGACGAGCTTGTCAATGTAAAGCACGCCGTCCAGGTGATCAATCTCGTGTAAGAAGGCGCGGGCCACGTGGCCCTCCACCTCGTATTTGATCCGATTGCCCTCGCGGTCGAGTGCGCGCACGACGATGCGATAGGGACGGGCTACGTCGCCGCGCCAGCCCGGAATGGACAGGCAGCCCTCCTGATGCTCCCATGTCTCCTCCGACTGTTTGATCACCTCCGGGTTGATCAGCGTATACAGCACACCGCTGCCGACGATGTCATCGGACTTGGGTACCTCGACGATGGCGATGCGCTGCGAAACGCCGACCTGGGGCGCGGCCAGGCCCTGACCGTGCGCCTGGCGCATGGTCTCGACCATGTCATCCAGCAACTTCAGCGTGTCGCGGGTGATCTTCTCCACCTTCTTCGCCTTCTTGCGCAAGATCGGATCGCCGATCTTTCGAATTTCTCTGACCATGGCTCGATTGAGATTGTGCAGCATTGAGTGCGCCACCGCTCACCGCAGCGGCCTCTCCCCGTGGATGCGGGTCAGCTCATCGTAAATGCCTATCCACTCGATGAACTCGCGCCGACGGCGCGCCGCCTCCTTGTCGCGTTGGGCGGCGCGATAGGCCTCCAGGCGCAGCACCACCTCGCGCTGTACGCCGCGCGGATTCCACACCCGCGCAAAGTCCAGCTCGTTGTCCATACCTCCGGTGCGGATGGATACGTCGCCCACATTGAACAGATTGTCTATAAACCCCTTGGTCGTTGCGGTGACGTTCTGCACGTTGGCCAGGCTGGCCGTGCGCTGCGAAGTGCCGAGCAAGCCGAACGGCGTGCGCTTGTATTCCAGAACCCGCTCCGGGGTGAGCATATACACGTCGTTGCGCCAATCCTCGTATTGCCAGACCAGCCAGAAAAACAGGACGAACCCGATGAGCGCGACGAAGACGATGGCCGGCGTCTCGAACAGAAGCTGGCGCAGCGATGGCACGTTGAACCAGACGAAGACCAAAGCGGCAAGGTAGAACAGCCAGGACAGGAACGGCACGATCGTTGCACCGATTAGCGCCAGCCAGTGTTTGCGATAGATGATGGTATCGGGACTGCGCACCAGGCGCATGCGCGGCAGCAACTCATTGCGCAGGTCGTTCAGCCCGGTCGCAACGCGTTTGAGGAAGGGAGGGGATTTGCCCTCTTTGGCTTTCTGCGGTTTGGCCGGTTCCGCAACCGCGCCGGCAGCTTTGAGGGGACGGGTGCCGACATCCATTTCCTGTCGCAGCTCGGTGCGCACCTTCGAACGTTCAGTCGCGGCCACCTCGACGCGGGCGCGTGCCTGCTGGTCGAGGATGAGTTTCGAGATCTTGTTCGGCTCACTCACCCACTCGAACTGGATGTTGGCGCGCGCACCCAGGGTCTCGATCGAGACCGTGCCGGTATCCAGCACAGTGCTGATGAAGTTGGGCCGGGTGACCGAGACGTTTTGCACGGAGCTGATGGGGGCTTCGTCCTGCGAATCGTAAATGATGAGGATGCGCTCGCGATGGATCACCCGCTGATCCGTCACCACATAGTAATCATTCAGCCAGTCAATCAGAAACCACAGGAAGCTCACGAATGCTATCAACAACAAGGCGGCCACCAGCACCGTCCCAAACAGGCCACCGAAGATTGGGCGCAGCGGCGGGAGAAAGGTGGCACCTGCGATTGCCAGCAGCAGGATGGTGAACCACTGGCTCTGCAAGAGCACCCACCAATGTTTGCGGCCGAACCACAACACCAACTCGCCCGGGCGCTGCGAGTCGAAGCGCCGACGTTGCTTGATGTATTTCTCCTCTTCGGGGGTATAAGTCAGGTGCTCGCGAATGTATCCCTCGCGCTCCAGCAGTTGTTGAAACTCGCCGCGCGGGATGTACCACAATTGAACCGGTGTGACCGTCTCGATCGTCACCTCGCTCGGGTGGCCGGTGACGAACGGCAGCTCGTTCAAGATCTCGCCAGGGTTCACGAATCGGATGACGGGGTCTTTGCCACCCTTCTCTGGAGCACGGATGAGCATCCGCCCCTTGCGCAGGATGTAGAGATGGGTGTCCGACGCGCCTGCCAGGATGAGGATTTGCCCCTCGTTCACTGCGCGCGCGCGCAACAGGCGCAGCACGGATTTGAATTCGTCCTCGCTGAGGCGCGAGAAGAGCGTGGACGCGCGCAACCGGCGCACCAGGTCGTCCGGCATGAGGCTGGCTTGAACTGCTTGTGAATCGGCGGGAGGAGCCTGGCCGTTCGCTGCGCTTCCCAATTCCTGAGCCATTCAGCGAGATTCTAGCATCGCGGCCACCACGAAGCGGATGAGCGCCGTCTGCCGTCGCCAGCGCCAGGGCTGGCGCGCCAGCCGGTATAGCCATTCCAGGTTGGCTTGCTGCATCCAGGCCGGCGCGCGCTTTTGCACGCCAGCGATGAAGTCGAACGCCCCGCCCACGCCCATGCCGACGATGCCATGCGTGCCCTCCTGGCCAACGGACGCGCCGGGCGAGAGCAGCGGCAAATTGCGAGCCAGCCACTTGTCCTGCGCCGGCGCGCCGTAGGCCACAAAGAGCAGATGCGGCCGTGCTGCGCGCACCCTTTCCACGATCGGCAGTTCTTCGGCGCGATGCGGTGTGCCGGCGTGCGTGCCGGCGACCGTCAGGCCGGGATAGGTGAGCACGATCTGCGCCGCTGCCCGTTCGGCCACGCCCGGCTGGGCTCCCAGGAAGAACACTCGCCAGCGATGGCGCGATGCCAGCGCGCACAGCTCCAACATCAAATCCACGCCGGCTACGCGCTCGCGCAGCTTCATCCCCCTGCGCCCGGCGGCCCACACCACGCCGGCGCCGTCGGGCACGTTGAGCGCAGTGTTTGCCAGCACGTTCCGGAACTCCTCGTCATCCCGGGCAGCCATGACGAACTCCGGGTTGACCGTGGCAAACTGGTGCACGCCCCCGCGCCGAATCAACGCCTCGGCGATGTCGCAAGCCTCGCCATACGTGACGTCGTCTATGCGCACACCCAGGATCTCGACCGAACGCGGTTTGATGTGCTTTGTCATCCAATCCTCACCTTCTGGTCTTACAATCGTCGTCATGAGCACGACCCGCAGGCAAATATATCTGGACTACTCGGCCACCACGCCCGTCGCCGACGAGGTCAAGGCAGCCATGCAACCATACTGGAGCGACGTGTTCGGCAATGCCTCGTCGCTGCATAGCTTCGGGCGCGATGCGGCCGCTGCGTTGGACGAGGCGCACACGGTGGTCGGGTGCGCCATCGGCGCGCGCGCTGGTGAAGTCGTGTTCACCGGTTGCGGCACAGAGGCCGACAACCTGGCCCTGCGCGGTGTGGCCTTCGCCGCGCGTCGCTCCCACAACGGCTCGCCCGGCCACATTATCACCGCGCCCGTCGAACATCACGCCGTCGAGGCCACGGCACACCAGCTTCACGCCCTATTCGGTTTCGACCTGACCCTGCTGCCCGTGGATGGCTGCGGTCACGTGGATCCAGACGACGTGCGCCGCGCCATTCGCCCCGATACAGTCATCGTCAGCGTGATGTTGGCCAACAACGAAGTGGGCACGCTTCAGCCGATCCGCGAGATCGGCGCGATCTGTCGAGAGCGCGGCGTGTCGTTCCACACCGATGCCATCCAGGCCCCAGCTTACCTGCCGATCAACGTGAACGAATTGAACGTGGACTTGCTGGCGCTCTCGTCGCACAAATTCTACGGCCCAAAGGGCGTCGGCGTGCTCTACATCCGCGAAGGCACGCCCTACGTCCCTCCCATGACCGGCGGGGGACATGAGCGCGGACGCCGACCGGGCACGGTCAACGTCGCCGGCGCCGTCGGCACTGCCGCCGCGATCAAATACATCTCGCGCGAGCGCGAAGCGCAGGCCGCGCGCCTGACGACGCTGCGCGATCGGCTGATCGCGGGCGTGCTGGCGCGCGTACCGGACGCGCGGGTGAGCGGTCACCCCACCGACCGATTGGTGAACCACACCAGCTTCGTGTTCAAAGGCGTGGACGGGGAGTCGCTGTTGATGGCGTTAGACGTGGAAGGCTTCGCCGTCAGCACCGGCTCGGCCTGCACCAGCGGCAATCCTGAGCCGTCGCCGGTGTTGCTGGCCATGGGCATCCCACGTGAGTGGGCGTTGGGCGGCCTGCGCATCACCCTCGGCTACCACACCACCGAGGAGGACGTAAACGCCTTGCTCGATGCGTTGCCCGAGTGCGTGCGGCGCGTGCGCCAGTCTGCGCTGGAGTTTTGACCGATGGGTAAGACGCGCGTGGTGGTGGCTATGAGCGGCGGCGTGGATTCGTCGGTCGCGGCGGCGCTGCTGGTGCAGCAGGGCTACGACGTGATCGGCATCATGTTGCGCCTGTGGGCCGAGGAGCGAATTGCGGAGCAACCCCCTCCCCTCAGTCCCGAATCGCCAATTCCCAACTCCCAGCTCCCAATTCTCAATTCTCAATTCTCAATTCCGAATTCCAACCGTTGCTGCACCCCCGAAGCGGTGGCCGACGCGCGCGCCATCGCCAGGTTGCTGGGCATCCCGTTCTACGACATTCACGCCGAGGGCGTTTTCAAGCAGCGCGTGGTGGATTCGTGGATCGCCGCCTACGCCGACGCCACCACACCCAACCCGTGCTTCACCTGCAACCGCACCATCCGCTTTGGCTTTTTGCTGCAGAAGGCGCTGGCGCTTGGCGCAGATTACCTGGCCACCGGCCACTATGCGCGCGTGGAGCGGTGCGTGGAGCAACTGGAAATCGGAGATGGGTCCGCCGCCTCCCATCCATCTTCCACCCTCTACCCCACGGTGCGCTATCGCCTGCTGAAGGGGAAGGATGAGCACAAAGACCAGAGCTACGTGCTGCACGTGCTCGGCCAGAAGGAGCTGGCGCGGGCGATGTTCCCGGTGGGCGAGTACACCAAGGAGGAGGTGCGCCAGATGGCGCGCGCGTTCGGCCTGCCTACGGCCGAGCGCGCCGAGAGCCAGGACCTGTGCTTCCTGACCCAGGGCGATTACCGGGGCTTCCTGGTGCGCAATGCGCCTGGGGTCGCCCGGCCCGGCCCGATCGTGAACACGCGCGGCGAGGTGATCGGCCGGCATGACGGGCTGCCCTTCTACACCATCGGCCAGCGCAAGGGATTGCACATCACGACCCGCTCGCCCCAAAGCGAGCCGCTCTATGTGCTTCGGCTGGATCCGACCAACAACGCCGTGGTGGTCGGCAGCGCCGATGAGCTAGGGGCGCGGGTGGCGCGCACGCGCGCCATGCACTACGTCAGCGGCGAAGCGCCGCGTGAACCGCTGCGTTGCACAGCCAAGATCCGTTACAAGGCCAGGGAAGCGGCCGGCTGGCTCAGGCCGCTGCCGGATGGGGGCGCAGAGTTCGAGTTCGACGAGCCGCAGCGCGACGTGACGCCCGGCCAGGGGCTGGTGTGCTACCTGGGTGACGAGGTGATCGGCGGCGGCGTGATCGCACGCGCGTGATCGCGCGGAACAGTTAGCCCGGAAGTGCGTTCGCCTTGGCGGTGATTTCCCTCTGCAGATCGGGTCAGGCAACGCGATTGTGAAACCTTAGCCTGTTGGGTCTTGCATTCTTGCCCCGGCATGATATCATTTTCGATAACATTATCAAAATTGATATCATACTCATCCTAAAGGTCTGCCTATGCCTCTCAAAAACTTTGCGGTGATCAATCACCCGGCACGAATGCGCATTTTTCAGGCGCTTAACGGCGTTGCACTGTCCATCAATCAACTGGCGCAAGTCTTGCCCGACATCCCCAAGCCTTCGCTTTACCGGCATGTGCACAAGATGCTGGAGGCGGGCGTTCTGCAGATTGCGCGTATCCGACACGTCCAGGGCATCGAAGAGCGTTTCTACATCGCTGCGGATGGGCTGATTGAACCGGAGGAGGTCCACAAGCCCGGCGGGCTGGAGCAGTTCGCCGATCATGTTCTGGTTTATGGTTCTTCTGCCGCCCAGGACTTGGCGCGCTACATCGTGGATCGCAACGAGCCAGACTTGAACAACATCCTCGTCCGCGACTACACCTTCTACGCCAGCGATCATGAGTTCGCGCAGGTGCGCCAGGCCATTTACGACCTGCTGAGCGCGCTGAAAGACACGCCGCCTGCGGAGGGGCGCGTCAAGCGCCGCATCTTTCTCATGGGTCATCCGTTGCTGTCCGCTCTGATGACAGAAGACTTGGACACAAAGGCAGAGTAAATTGCTTTAAGGAGTTGTGAAATGTTCAAAAACGAATATCTCACCCTGGCCGATCAGGGGAAAAACGCCTGGTGGCGCTATGGGGCAGGCATTCTGCTCGTCCTGTCGATATGGATGGTAGGCAGCGCGCTGCTGACCGTGCCTCTTCAAGAAAGCGGCCTGGCTGCGCCAGGATCTGTCCTGGAGTTCGCGCTTGGTCTGCTGACCTTCGGCTTGATGTTACTCGGCGTCTGGCTGGCGACCGCCTGGCTGCACCGTCGCTCGTTTGGCTCGCTGGTCGGGCCCGGCGGACGGTTGAGCGGCAGGCGCCTGCTGTTTGGCGCGGCCATCTGGACGGGTCTCTCCCTGATCGCCACAGCCAGCTCAGTCATCTTTGAGGGAACGCGCTACACGTTGAACCCCAACTTCGCACAGTCCTGGCCGTATCTGCTTGTGGCTCTGATCCTGATACCGCTGCAAACCAGCGCGGAGGAGTTCTTCTTTCGTGGTTACTTGCTGCAGGCCACCGGGCGTTTGACGCAAAACCCGCTGGTTTTGAGCGCCGTCAACGGCGTGCTGTTCACCCTGCCGCACCTGGCCAACCCTGAAGCCGAGCAGTTCTTTGCCCTGGCAATCCTCGACTGGTTTTTGGTCGGCGCAGGCTGGACTCTGATCACCCTGCGCAGCGGTTCGCTGGATTACGCGCTGGGGATGCATGCCATCGGTAACCTGCTCCTGACCATCCTGCTTGGATACGAAGGGGGTGCATTGCCCGCTGTATCCCTTCTGGTCACGTCAGCGCCTCCCAGCCCCTACGGCATTCTTACCCTGTGCGCGAGCCTGGTTGTGTCCTACTGGATCATCTCGCGAGTTGAGCCGGGCTCCAGGAAGGGCAGGATGAGCGTGCAGGAAGCAGCGAGGGCGCAAGGTTGAAAGGGACGCCAGGGAGGAGGCGTGCTGTGAATCGCCCTCGTATGCATCCTTTGCTGGATTTCTGGCGCTTCCTGCGCCGTCCGGTTGCCGAACGGTTGAACGCGGGAATCGGGCAAGGCCTGGCAATTGTCGTCCTGATTGTGGCGCTGGATATCTTTTTGTCGCTGCTATCAACTCCCCTGGATTTAGTCATCGAAGCCAGCGGCTACAAGATGGAAAGCGCACAAGCGGAAGCGTCGTTCAATCCTGTCATGGCTCTTTTGAGCAGTGCTTTGATCGCGCCATTCGTCGAGGAAATCTACTTTCGCCTGGGGTTGGCGCCCAACCTGCTGTTCCTCTTCGTCTCGTTGTTCCTGTCCACCGTGCAGTATGCCCCCAGGCTGTTTGCCGACTTGTTCAGCGATTCGTCGCTGTTTATCGGCGCCAACGTGCTGTTCTACCTGCTGCTTTCAGCGGGAATCTGTCTCTTCTTATGGGTGCGGGAGCGGCGCGGCCACCGCTACGTTGACTTTTTCGGCCGCCATGTGGGTTGGTATTACTACCTGGGCGCGGTTTTCTTTGCGCTGGCGCACCTGGGTAACTATGCGCAGCAGCCCCCTGGTGGATAGTCCCCATTCTGGTTTTGCCTCAGCTTATCGGCGGCCTGATTTTCGGTTACCTGCGCATCCGGCTGGGCTTCTGGTACGGCATGCTGGGGCACATGTTGACCAACCTGCTGTTCACTTTGGGCGATGTGGTGAAATTCTGGTTTGGCGAGCCTGGCGGCATTGCCTGGCTGGTTGTCTTGATCGTCGTGCCGCTGGCGGTTCTGGCGGCGCCACTTTTGGCCAACAAACGCAAAAGGGCTGTGGACCCCTCGATTTCCTGATCGGCGCGTCGGTGAGTGACTTGGGCTGCTTGGCGGTGGTTCAAGCTGCGGATCCAGGCCCAGGACGGCGCGCGCCCGTTCGGCCAGGCCGCTCCCCTGGAGCAAATAGCCGAAGACGGCTTCGGCAATGGCGGAGAAGAGGGATTCCAGGAGCATCGTTGCCTCCCTGGCACAGGATTAATCCTGCGCCACCCGATTTCGATCCGATGATACTCTCGGGTGAAGGCAGCAGGATGGGCGAAGACAGTGTCTTCGCCCATCCTGCGAGTAGCCGTATCAGGATCGGCTAGCACATCCCGAAAACCAGGATGAGCGTGGGCAATGCCTGCGCCCATCCATACCGCGCGCTACCTGTCCGGCAGCACCGCGATGCCCGGTAGCGTTTTTCCTTCCAGGAACTCCAGCGACGCGCCGCCGCCGGTGCTGATGTGGGTGATGCGGTCGGCCAGGCCAGCTTGCTCGATGGCGGCCACCGAATCGCCGCCGCCCACGATGCTGATCGCTTCGGACTCGGCCACGGCCTGGGCGATTTCGCGCGTGCCCGTCGCGAACCTGGGGAACTCGAACACGCCCATCGGGCCGTTCCAGATGATCATCCGCGCATGGTGTAGCTGATTGCGGTATTTCTCGACCGTGTGGGGGCCGATGTCGAGCGCGCGCCACCCTGGCTTGATCTGCCCGACCGTCACGGCTTCGCTGTGGGCATCGTTGCTAAAGGCATCGGCCACCACCACATCCACCGGCAACATCAACTTGCCGCTGCAACAAGACAGCAGTTCGCGCGCCTGCTCCAGCACGTCGTCCTCGACGAGCGAATCGCCCAGCTCGTAGCCCTCGGCCTTGAGGAAGGTATTGGCCATGCCGCCTCCGATCATGATTTTGTCGGCCAGCGGCATGAGGTTGTTGATCACCGGCAATTTGTCGCTGATCTTCGCGCCGCCGAGGAGCACCACCACGGGCCGCTCTGGATCGGTGAATACCTTACCCAGGAACTTGATTTCCTTCTCCATGAGCAAGCCAGCCGCAGCGGGCAGGAAGTGAGCCACGGCCTCCACCGAGGCGTGTGCGCGATGGGCGCTGCCGAAGGCATCGTTCACATACACATCGCCCAAAGCGGCCAGTTGCTTGGCGAAGTCAGGGTCGTTCTTCTCCTCCTCCTTGTGAAAGCGCAGGTTTTCCAGCAGCAACACTTCGCCCGGCGCAAGCGCCCTGGCCTGGGCTTCGACCTCGGCGCCCACGCAGTCGCCGGCGAACTGCACCGGCCGCTTGAGCCATTCGCTCAGGCGCTGGGCGACGGGCTTCAGGCTCTGCGATGGGTCTGCCCCCTTCGGCCGGCCCAGGTGCGACATCAACACCACCGACGCGCCCTGGTCGAGCGCATACTGGATCGTAGGCAACGCGGCGCGGATGCGGGTGTCGTCGGTGATCGCACCGTTTTGCAGCGGCACGTTGAAGTCAACGCGCATCAACACGCGCTTGCCGTTCAACGAAGGAAAGTCTCGGATCGTTCGCTTGTTAAACACTTCAGTCTCCTGGTTGCGTAAGCAGGTCGCATGGGCCGACCTGCAAATCATCCTGGCTGGAATTGTAGCGGCTGAGATGAGGTATCGTTTTGAGGGAGCGAGCTTTCGGAGATTGAACGTGGCCGGGCGCGCGTCGGCGCACGCCCGATGCCCAGCCACAGGCGCGACAACGGACGAATAGAGCGAAGGCTACTCAATTTCATGACGGAGAACGAGATTCGAGAAGCCGCCGGCGCCATCGGCGTGCCGTTGGATTCGCAGCAGGCCGGCGCGTTGATGCGCTTTCGCGATCTGCTGGTCGAGGCCAACCGACGCTTCAACCTGACGGCGCTCAACGACGATGCCTCCATCCTCGCGCTGCACTTCCTCGATTCGCTCACCGCGGTGCGGGTCATCCGCGCCATTCAGGCTGAGCGAGGGACTACACTCGACCTGATTGACGTGGGCACGGGCGGCGGCTTCCCCGGCCTGCCGCTCAAGATCGCCCTGCCTGAGCTGCGCGTGACCCTGATGGACAGCACGGCGAAGAAAGTTCAGTTCTGCAACGAGGTCATCCGCGCCCTGGGGTTGCATGAGATTCGGGCCATCCAGGATCGCGCTGAGGAAGCCGGCCATCGGCCCGAACATCGCGAACAATACGACGTAGTCATCGCTCGCGCCGTCGCGCCGATGCCGACGCTGGCCGAATATCTGCTGCCGCTGGCGCGCGTCGGCGGGACGTGCATCGCCATGAAGGGCAGCGACGCTTCGGCCGAAGCTACGCGCGCCGCCGGTGCCATCGCCAGGCTTGGGGGAGCGCTCTCGGCCGTCGAGCCGGTCAGCCTGCCCGGCCGCGACGAGCGGCGCGCGCTGATCCTGATCAACAAGGTGCACCCCACCCCTCAGCCCTATCCCCGCCGAGGCGGCGCGCCGCGCAAGTCGCCGTTGAAATGAACCGTTTGTGGTAACTGCCTACCCTATCGGAGCATAGCTCAGCGCCTAACGCGCTCAAAGCGCGTTAGGCGCTAAAACGGACTCTGT
>JAIMBB010000039.1 GCA_023511655.1 Anaerolineae bacterium | reverse complement strand
CCGCCCATGACGCCGCCGCCGACGATGGCGACATCCACTCGCGTGGGCAAATTTTGCGGCGTGGGTGCCCATGCCGGGAGCGTGTCGAGCCAAAAAGGGAGTTCCTTCATGAATGGGCCTCTGCTTCGTGGTGTCGTGATTGTAGCGGCGGCGATATGCCGATGTGCTTGCGGCGCGCCCGTGATCGCCGATCGCCGTGTGGTTCGGCGTTCGTCACGCCTGCACGTCGAGCTTCTGCACCTGCATTTCGATTTTGCGGTCGGGGCGCAGCGTCACCAGCGGGCTAATTCCAACCGGCCCGGGCGTGACGTTGGTCAGGCGGACGTGTCGCGCGAAGGTGCTTACGATGACCTGGCCTTCCATCAGCGCGAATTGCCCGCCGATGCACGCGCGTGGGCCGAGGCCGAACGGAATGTAACTTGCGCGCGGCAGTCGCTGCTCGTTCTCGGGCGTAAACCGATCTGGGTCAAAGCGCTCCGGATCGGGGAAGATGGCCGGATTGCGGTGCACGCTGTAGGGTGAAATCATCACCCACGCGCCGGCCGGGATGAGGTAGTCGCCGAGCTGCACATCTTGCGTTGCCTGTCGCCCGATGGTGAAGCCGCCTGGGTACAGGCGCATGGCCTCTTTATAGACGCGCAAGGCGTAGGGCCGGCGGGCGAGCGATCCGCCGGCTGGGTCGTCGCCATCGTTGGCTTCTTTCGCCTCGCGCTCCAGCGCTGCGCCCACTTCGGGGTGCTGCGCCACCAGATAGAACAGCCAGGTCAGCACGGTGGCGACGGTCTCGTGTCCGGCGACGAACATGGTGATCGCTTCGTCGCGCACTTCGTCATCGCTCAGTGCCTCGCCGCTTTCTGTTCGGGCGGCGAGTAGCATGTCCAGAAAGTCGGCCGCATCTTCTGCGCGCGCCGGTTGTCCACGCCGCGAGCGGATCAGGTTGCGGACGGCCGCGTCTACCCGGGCGATGGCCGCCAGTGCCTCGCGATTGCGGCGTGCCAGCGAACGGACTATCGGCAGCGTCACCCGCCCGGACAGGCCGTTCACGTAGTTCAGCGCCGTGTCAATGTCGTGGCTCAGTCCATCTGCCACCTCGTTCACGTCGCGCGTGAAGAGCGCCCGGCCGACCACGGTGAGCGTCAGGCGCTTCATCTCCTGTTCCAGGTCAATGACTTCGCCATCGCGCCAACCCCTTATCGCTTCGCGTGCTGCCTGTGCGGCGATCGTTTGGTAGGCCATGATCCTTTTGTGGTGGAAGGCCGGCGCAGCCAGTCGGCGGTGCTTGACCCACGTCGCGCCGTCGTTGATCAGCAGGCCGTCGCCGGTGAAAACCTGCAGCGTCTTCACCGCGGGCATTTTGCGGAAGGCGCTGGCGCGCTCGACGAGGATGGCATGCACCCACTCCGGCCGATTCACGCACACAATGTGCACTGGCCCGGCCTTAAATTCTCCGATGTCCTGCCCCTTGCAGCTCAGTTTCAAGAGAAACGCGCTTGGGTTTTTGAACGCCTCGAGCAGGCTGGCTGGGCTGTAGGATGAACTCAGGGAGGGAATGCTATGAGGTTTCACGATGGCGACTCACTTGATATACCAACTCAAACGGCACAGGTCTGATCTAAAGCAACGTGCGCGCATGTTGGCGCGCACGGGCTGCGCGGCGTCGCAGTTGCTCGAACGCGCGTCGAATCCGCCGCGCGCGGTCAGCGGACGGGGTGATTTTACAGAGCCGGGCCGGCATGGCCAATCGCGCCCATACCGGCTTGCTCACGCGATGGCCATGACGGCGCGGCGCACCAGCACGCGCGCCATCGCCTTGCGATACTCGGCGCTGCCCAGCCAATCGCCCTGGGGGTTGACCGTTTGCATCTGCGCTTCCAGTTCGCCTTCGAACCAATCGGCCAGGCGTTTCTTCTCCAAGCCGAACTCCAGTCGGCTGAGACGAATGGGCGTAGGCGCGACGCCGCCGACGGCGACGCGCACATTGCCGGCGATGCCGTCTTTCATCGCGAACGACGCTACCGCGCACAGGATGGGGTAGTCCTTCGGAGTGCGCGCCACCCGCTGGTAGCTGCTGCGCGTGTCGGGCGAAGGGATCGGCATGCGGATCTCGGTGATGAGCGTGCCTTCGTCCAAGACTTGTCGTCGGTAAGTGAGGAAGCCGGCCAGCGGGATGACCTTCCAGAAGTCGCCGGGATCCTGCACCTCTTTGGATTTGTCCCGAGCGCCGGCCACGACCACCTCGGCGTCGCACGCCAGCAGCGCCGTGACCAGCGGCGAAGATGCGTCGGCGGTCACCACGGCGCCGGCGATGGTAGCGCGGTTGCGGATGTTCAGGCCGGACATCGCCTGCGCCGTCTGCCCGATCACGTGCAGGGCGCCTGGTGTGTCTGGCCCCATCAGCCCGCTTTCCACCAACTGCTGGTGCGTCACAGCAGCCCCGATGCGCAGCAGGTTGTTCTCGATGACGATCCGGTTCAAGCCGAGGTTGGCGATATCAACGACCGCTTCGATGTCGCGGGGCGCTTCTCCGGTCAACCAGGTGCCGCCGCCCAACACAACTGTGCGCGGCTGTTTGCGCTTCAGCAGCTCGACCGCTTCCATCAACCCTTGCGGGCGGTGATACTCTTTGACGTTCAACATGCTGATTTCTATATCTTCCCTTCGTAGATCATCACGCCGAGGCCGTGCGGGCCGATGATACTACCCACCGCTGCGCCGCATGATTTCACTGCAATTCCCTTCATCTTCGGGAAGCAAGCCCTGAGTGCTTCGATCAGCGCGTGAGTGCGATCATTGGGTTGTGGCGACAATTGCAACACGGCTAACTGGGCGCTGTCGTCGAACTCGGCGACGAATTCGGTGAGCTTCTCGATGGCCCGGTCGGGCGAGCGCACCTTTTCGACGGCGACGAGATCGCCGTCCTCCATAGCCAGGCAGGGGATGATTTCCAACATGGCGCCCAGCACGGCCTGCGCCGGCCTCAGGCGTTTGCTGTGTTGCAGGTAGTCCATGTCGTCCGAAATGAAGATGCCGTAGATGTGTTGCATCAAGCCGCGCAGTTGTCTGACGATGTCCTCCCCCCGTTCGCCGCGTTGCGCGAGCTTTGCGGCTGCCTTGACCAGCTCGTTCAACCCAAGCGCCATGTTGCGCGAATCTATGACGTGGATCTTGCATCGCCCGCGATAGACTTCGCGCGCTTGCAGCGCGTTGTTGACCGTTTCGCTGAGCGCCGACGAGATATGGATCGAGATGACCTCCGCGCGCTTATCGGCCAACATGCCATAGGCGCGCGCGAACTCGTCCACCCCGGGCGCACGCACGGTGAAGGGTTGCCTGGACTGGGTCGCCATCGTTGCCAGGTCCACTTCGCTCAAGTCCACGTCTTCGCGATAGTTCTGCCCGTTCAGCATCACATGATGCGGCAAGACGATCACGTCGTTGGTCTTTGCCCAGTCGGGTGATAGGCGGGCGGCGCTGTCGGTAACGATGCGAATCGCAGGTGTTCTGTTGGAGGTCATGCCGTCACTCGATGCCGATGACGAAGTAGTAATGGGGTTGGTCTCCGGCGATCAATTCCACCTGATGCGATGGGTAAGCCTGGCGCACCGCGTCGGCGATGGTGGTTGCCTCTGCTTCGGCCAGGCCGTTGCCGTAGAACAGTGTGATCAATTCGCGGCTGCCGGCCCTGGCGCGATCCAGCAGCGCCAGCAGGGTCGCCGCAATGCTGTCGTCGGCGACCGCGAGCTTGTCGTCAATCAGACCGATAATCTGTCCGGCGCGCACGCTCACGCCGTCAATGGTGACGTCGCGCGTCGAAGTGGTGATCTCGCCGGTCGTCACGCGCTGCGCGGCTGCGCTCATGGCCGCGATGTTCTCCTCTGCTCCGACGTTCGGGTTGAACGCGATGGCTGCAGCGATGCCCTGGGGCAGCGTGCGCGTCGCCACCACATAGGCCGGCACCGCGCTGATTGCTGCAGCCTGCTGCGCCGTCATCAGGATGTTGCTGTTGTTGGGCAGAAGGATCGCGCTGCGGGCGTTGGCTTTTTGGATGGCGCTCAGGAAGTCGTCCACGCTCGGGTTCATGGTTTGGCCGCCTTCGACCACCACGCGCACGCCGATTTCCTTGAATGCGCGCGTCAGGCCGCTGCCCGATGCGACGGCGATCACAGCTGCTTCGGCATTGGGGAGGTCTTCTTCGCTACGTGAAGCGACGGCCGCCGGCTGCGCCACAAAGGCCTCAGATTGGGCCTGCATATCTTCGACCACTACGTCGCGCAACGACCCGAGCCGCGCGCCATAGCTGATGGCCACGCCTGGGTCGGGCACGTGCACGTGCACTTTGACGATGTTCTCATCGCCCATCACCAGCGGGCATTCGCCCATCGCTTCGATATCGGCGCGGATTTGGGCCACGTTCAGCGTCTGACCGCGGCGGGCGTAGATCAGGTATTGCACGTCGTAGCCCCAGCCGCCTTCGTGTTGCAATTCCGCTTCGACCTTCAAACGCATATCGCTCGTCGCGCGTGAGGCGTCTTCGACCTGCAAGCCATTGACGAAGCGCCACATCCCTTCGAGAATGATGAACAGACCATATCCACCCGAGTCAATCACCCCCGCCTCTTTGAGGATCTTCAGCAGGTTGGGGGTGCGCTGCACTGATTCATACGAGGCGTCCTTGGCGATTTCCAGCAGCCGGCGCATGTCGTGCGTGTCGCGCGCCGCAGCTTCCACAGCATCGGCTGTTTCGCGTGCCACCGTCAGGATCGTACCTTCCACCGGCGTGCTGACGCCGGCGTAGGCGGTCTTGGCGGCTTCCTTCATCGCGGCAACCAGGTCCTGCGCATCGCAGATCTCCTTGTGGTCGAGCGAGCGTGCGAAGCCGCGCCACAGTTGCGACAGGATGATGCCGGAGTTGCCGCGCGATCCGCGCAGGGCGCCGTTCGAGATGGCTTTTGCTACCGCGCCGACGTTCGATTCGTTTAGATTGGCGATGGCTTCCCAGGCCGAACGCATGGTGTGCATCATGTTGGTGCCGGTGTCGCCATCGGGCACAGGATAGACGTTGTAACCGTTGACGACCTCCTCTTGTTGTCGCAGCCAGTCATAGCCGGCTTTCACAAGTTCTTTCAGTCGTCTGCCGTCCATCGTCAAGCGAGCCCGCTGCGTTCTGGTCTGAGGCAAATCGAGCGGCTGTGTCAGTCCCACGTTCTCCTGCGTGCCTTCGTCACCCATCTCTCAGCGTTCTTCCTCGGATTGGATTTCGTCATGCCCTTTTGCCGCAGGGATATGCATCAACGCGCTCCCTGGGCAGGCGGGCAGCGGTTCTCAGTCTTCATTGGTCACGCGCAGGCCGGTGACGTGGACGTTCACCGCATCCACGACGTAGCCTGTGCTGCGTTCGATGCTGTAGCGAATCTGGTGCTGCAGGCTGCTCGTCACGGCCTGGATGCGCACGCCGTACTCAGCGATGATGTGGACGGTGATCGAGACGTGTTGGTTGCCGGTGGTCGGGTTGTCCTCGATCTGGATCTCCAGGCCGCGCCGCGGATCGGTGTGCGTGCAGTCGAAGCCGGTGAAGCGCGACGCGATGCCGACCACGCCATAGGTGCTGAGCGCAGCGTTGAGCGCCAGCGTGAAGACCACGCGCGGCGAAATGACGATTGCCCCGCCCGGCGGCGCAGCGGCGTCCGTTGGCGGGATTTCGTCGGGCGCGCTGGCCCGCGCGGCGCTAGCCTGCGAAAGCGTCTGCATGGTAGAATCGCACCTCCGATGTTAGACAGTTTTTAGGCAAAGATCAAGAGTAAACAGGAGCGATTGACGCGATGGCGAAATGTGCAATAACGGGCAAGAAGACGAGCTTCGGTCGTTCACGCTCGTTCTCGTTCAAGCTGACCAACCGGATGTGGAAACCGAACCTTCAGCGCCGCCGCATGATGATTGACGGTCGCATGCAGACGGTGATGGTCTCGACCAAGGCGCTGCGCACGTTGGCCAAGACGAGCGGCAAGTAGCAGCTCGCGGGCTTTGTCGAATTTGCGGGCGGGTGGGCGCAGGCTCATCCGCTCGTCTGCTTTTCCGGCGCCGGCGTGGCCTCCGCCAGCGCAGCCTCCGCCAGCGCAGCCTCCGCCGGCACGGCCTCGCCCTTTGCCGCCTTCGCCTTCAACTGCCCACAGCCTGCGCCGATGTCTATGCCGCGCCGAACGCGCAGTGTGTTGGGGATGCCCGCCCGCGCCAGCACTTCGCGGAACTCCTGGATGCGCGCGCGGCGCGACGCATGACCTTCGTAGCCACCCGTCGGGTTGAGCGGGATCATGTTCACATGCACCAGGTTGACGCCCGGCTTCGGATTGGTCTCGCGCACCAACGTGACCAGTGCTTCGGCTTGTTCGACCGTGTCGTTGACGCCGTCAATCAACGCCCATTCGTAGCTCACCCGCCGGTTGGTGCGCGTGATGTACTCGCGGGTGGCCTCGACCAGCTCGCGCAGAGGATAGCGTCGGTTGATGGGCACCAGTTGGTCGCGCAGCGCGTCGGTAGCGGCGTGCAGGGAAATGGCCAGGTTGACCTGTACCTCTTCGCCGGCGAACCGGCGAATGGCCGGCACCAGGCCGACGGTCGAAATGGTGATTTTGCGCGCGCCCAGGCCGAAGCCGCCGTCGCCCTCCGGCCACATCACCCGCCGCACGGCCTCCATGACGTTGTTGTAGTTGGCGAACGGCTCGCCCATGCCCATCAGCACCAGGTTGCTCAGTCGCTCGCCGCCGTTCGCCGTCGGATGGGCGCCCGGTCGCTTCCTCGCCGCGTCGTGTCGTGCACCCCGGCGATCGTCGTCGGTAGCCTGCAAAGCACGCGCCACCCAGATCACTTGCTCGACGATCTCGCCAGCGCGCAGGTTGCGCAGGAATCCCATCTGGCCGGTGGCGCAGAAAGGACAGTCCATCGCGCAGCCGGCCTGTGATGACACGCACGCCGTCCGGCGCAGGCCGTCGTATTCCATCAACACCGTCTCGATCTCGCTGCCGTCGGCCAGCCTGAACAGCCATTTGCGCGTCCAGCCGTCGGATGAGCGCTGGCTGGCCGCGACGGCCAGTCGGCCGAGCGCGTAGGTCTGCTGCAGTTTTGCCCGCAGCGGCCTGGGCAGGTCGCTCATCTCGTCAATGTCGCCGACCAGCCGCTGGTATAGCCAGTGCCATATCTGCCGGGCGCGGAAGGCCGGCTCGCCCCATTCGGCGAGTTGACGAGCCAGTTGCTCGTGCGTGAGGTCGTAGAGAGAGAGGGGAACGAGCGCCGGCGTTTGCATCGCTTCAGCTCACTTTGATTTTGTTGACCACGTCGGCGATCACCTCATCCGGTTGGATACCCTCGGCCTGGCCCTCAAAGTTCAGCAGGATGCGGTGGCGCAACGCTGCCGGGGCCAGCGCTTTCAGGTCCTCGATGGCGACGTTGAAGCGGCCGTTCAGCAAGGCCAGCACGCGCCCGCCCAGCAAGAGCGCCTGTGCGCCACGCGGGCTGGCACCGTAGCGCACGTATTTCTTCACCATATCGGTCGCGCCGTCGCCATCGGGGTGAGTGGCCGACACCAACGCAGCGGCGAACCGCGTCACGTGCGACGCGGCGGGCACCTGCCGCGCGAACTGGCTGAGCGCGATCAGCGTGTTCCCGTCAGTCACCTTCGAGGCGCGGGCCGATTTCTCGCCGGTGGTCTGTTCGACGATCGCCGCCAGCTCGTCCAGTTTCGGGAAGGTGACGTTGAGCTTGAACATGAAGCGGTCCAGTTGCGCCTCCGGCAAAGGGTAGGTGCCTTCCATCTCGATCGGGTTCTGTGTGGCCAGCACGAAGAACGGCTTGCTGGTGGCGTAGGTGCGCCCCAGCACGCTGACCGTGCGTTCCTGCATCGCCTCCAGCAAAGCCGATTGCGTCTTGGGCGTGGCGCGGTTGATCTCGTCGGCCAGGATCAGGTTGGCGAAGATCGGGCCGGGCTGAAAGCGAAATGCCCGCTTGCCCGTCTCCTGATCTTCCAGGATGTCGGTGCCGACGATGTCGGCCGGCATCAAGTCGGGCGTGAACTGGATGCGCACGAAGCGCAGGCTGAGCGTGTCGGCGAAGGCGCGCACCAGGCTGGTCTTGCCCAGCCCCGGCACGCCCTCCAGCAACACATGGCTGCCGGCGATGATCGCGATCAGCGTGTGACGAATGATGTCGTGTTGCCCGACGATCACGCTGGAAACCTGCTTCTCGATCTGTTGCGCCACCTCGGTGAACTTCTCGGGGGTGATCTGGACGGCGTCTGCCATGCCGGCATTATAGAGAGCCGGGATGAGCGTTCGATGATGAACTGCAGTTGCCCTTCCTTCGCTTCGCTTCTACACTGGCCGACATGACCTCTCGGAGCTTTCTGGCGTTCGACATCGGCGCGGAGAGCGGGCGCGCCATCGCAGGCGCCTTTGACGGCGATTCGTTGAAGCTGGTCGAGGTGCATCGCTTCCCTAACAAACCCGCTCGCGTCGGCCCGCATCTATATTGGAACGTGCTCTCGCTGTGGGATGAGATCCAGACCGGCCTTCGCAAGGCAGCCGCGCAGTTTGGCCACGTTGCCGGCGTCGGCGTGGATACCTGGGGCGTGGATTTCGCCTTGCTCGACAAGCACGACGAGCTGATCGGCAATCCGCATCACTATCGTGACGCGCGCACCGATGGGATGGTGGAAGCAGCCTTCCAGCGCGTGCCGCGCGAGCGCATCTTCGAGTCCACCGGCATCCAGTTCATGCAATTGAACACGCTCTACCAGTTGCTGGCCATGGCCCAGGCCGATGCGCCTGCACTGCGCATGGCGTGCACCTTCCTGATGATGCCCGACGTGTTCCACCACTGGCTCACCGGCTGCAAGGTCTGCGAGTTCAGCAACGCGACGACGACGCAATGCTATGACCCACGCGTCGGCGACTGGGCGCGTGGGCTACTGGATGCACTCGGCATCCCTTCCCATTTCCTCCCGCCCATCGTGCAGCCCGGCACCGACCTGGGGCCGCTCCTGCCGGCGCTGGTTCGCGCGCTCGATGCGGATGGGCTCCGCCAGACGCGCGTCATCGCACCGGCCACGCACGACACCGGCTCGGCCGTCGCCGGCGTGCCGGCCTCGGCTGGCCGTTACGCCTACATCAGCTCAGGCACCTGGTCGCTGCTGGGCGCAGTGGTGGACCGCGCGGTGATCACGCCGCAGGCGTTGCAGTTCAACTTCACCAACGAAGGCGGAGTGGGCGGCACTTTTCGCTTGCTGAAGAACATCATGGGTCTGTGGCTGGTGCAGGAGTGTCGCCGCAGATGGGCATCGCCGTCGGGCGAGCTGATGCCCTACGATGAGTTGTTCGGCCTGGCCGAACAGGCGCCGCCGCTCGTCACGCTGATTGACCCCGACGACGCGTCTTTCCTGCATCCGGACGACATGCCTGCTGCGATTGCCGACTACTGTCGCCGCACCGGTCAACCCGTGCCAGATGGCCGCGGCGCGATGGTGCGCTGTATCCTGGAGAGCCTGGCGCTCAAATATCGCTACACCCTCGATCAGTTGCAGGCGTTGCTCGGCTATGCCGTCGAGGTGATTCACGTCGTCGGGGGCGGCTCGCAGAACGCAGCGCTGTGTCAGTTCACCGCCGATGCATGCGGCTTGCCGGTGGTGGCCGGCCCGGCCGAGGCTACGGCGATTGGCAACCTGTCGGTGCAGATGGCCGCATGTGGCGAACTGGCTTCGATGAATGAGGCGCGCCAGGTCATCCGCCGCTCTTTTGCGCTCACCACATATCAGCCGCGGTCGGCGGCGCGATGGGAAGAAGCGCGTGCGCGTTTCGAGGCGCTGATGCGCCCCGCGTAGTGCCGCCCGCGCGCTTCAAGCGCGGTAAAGCCGCTCGGCCTTGATGTAGGCCTCCACCGGGTGAGGCACCAGGTAGCGCAGCGACGCGCCACGGCGCGCCATTCGGCGCAGCTCGGTGGATGAGATGTCTACCAGCGGCGCATTTACCCAGCGCACCCGACCGCTCACGCCAGGCACATCGTGCTCGATCTCTTTCAGGTCGGGGCGCGCGCCCGGCCGGCCCGCCACGGCTAGCGTTGCCAGTTCGATCAAGCGGCCGGGGTTGTGCCAGTGTGGCAGGTCTTCGAGCGAGTCGGCGCCCATGATGAAGCACCACTCGTGCTGCGGGTGGCGTGCCTCCAGCAGCTCCAGCGCCGCGCTGGAGTAATGCGGCGCCGGGCGTTCCACGTCAACCAGCGACAGCCGGAATGCTGGATGGTCGCTGATGGCCAGGTTGACCATTGCCACCCGGTGGTGGGCAGCGCTAATGTGGTTGCCGGTTTTGTGGGGTGGCTGCCCAACCGGCATGAACCACACTTCGTCCAGCCTGAGCTGGGTGAGCGCCTGATCGGCGATGACCAAATGGCCGATGTGCGGCGGATCAAACGTGCCGCCGAAGATGCCGATGTTCATGATGTGTCGCGGGGCGGATTCTAGGCCGAAATGAATCCGCCCGCAGGCTCCAGGCCTAAAATTCAATCCGACACCACTGACACCAACGACACCATTCAGCAGGATTCCATGATTGAACCGCCCATGCGCATAGATGCCGTCGAAATTCGCCACTATCGTCTCCCGCTCGATCCGCCGTTTCTCGCCGCGTGGGACCCGCGGCCGCGCACCGGCCACACGGTCACCCTCGTCCGCGTGTGCGCGGGCGACTACGAGGGTGTCGGCAGCGGCGATGCCATGCTCGGCTTCGCCGGCCACGAGCACTTGTTCGTCGGTCACGACCCCTTCGATATCGAGCGGCACGTGCGCGTCCTGGACAATTTGCAGTTCATGTACGGCCGCATGTGGCCCCTCGAAGTCGCGCTGTGGGACTTGATGGGCAAACTGAGCGGCCAACCGCTGTGGCGGTTGCTGGGCGGCCGCAGCGCGCACGTGCCGTTGTATGCCAGTTGCGGCGAGCGTCGCCCCGTCGCCGCACGCGCCGAGAGCGCCCGGCAGCTCAAGGCGATGGGTTTCCCGGCCCTCAAGATTCGCTTCCACGCGCCCGACCCGAGGGAAGACCTGGCGGTGGTGCGCGCCGTGCGCGATGCCGTCGGCGACGACATGCACATCCTGGTGGACGCCAACCAGGGCTGGCAGATGCCGTGGGATACCGGCCCAACCTGGGATTTCAAGACTGCGCTGTGGGTGGCCGACGCCCTGGCCGAGCTGGGCGTCTATTGGCTGGAGGAGCCGCTGGACCGGCGCGACTACCGCGGACTGGCCGAATTGCGCAGGCGCGCCCGCGTGCGCATCGCCGGCGGCGAGGGCAACCGCGACTTCGCCGAGCAGCGCGAATACCTCCGCCACGATTCGCTCGACGTGTACCAGGCCGACGTGGTTTGGAGCACCGGCGTGCTGCGCGCGCGCCAGCTGGCCCACGAAGTGCAGGCGCGTGGCTGCATCTACTCGCCTCACACCTGGGGCGATGGCCTGGTGCTGTTGGCCAACTTGCACGTGTGCGCGGCGGTGAGCACGGCGCCTTTCGTCGAGTTCCCCTTCGACCCGCCCGGCTGGACGCCGGAGCGCCGCGACTTCATCTTGCCGAAGCCAATCGTCCCCGACGAGGGCAAGCTTGCGCGCGTCACGCTCTCGGACGCACCCGGCCTGGGCGTGGCGATAGACTGGGCCGCGCTGGAACGCTGGCGGTTCGACCGCGGGACGATGTGAGGTCGCGTGCTGCACTATTTTGCGCGCTGTTTCGCGCCATGTCGTCGGCTCTCGCGAACCGCGATGGCGCCGGCGATGTCATCTGCTCGGGTGTATTCACGAACAGGGGCGAAAACCTCCCGTAGGTTGCTTGCTTGAGTCTAGCCAAGACCTGCGGGAAGGTCATCGCTGCCTTGGTTGCGCGGGGCGACCACATAGGGTCGCCCCTACAACGGGCGGCGGTGAGTGGATGTAGGGGCGGCCCTGCGTGGCCGCCCGCCCATACGCACCAAACGCGGGCAGGCACATAGGCCTGCCCCTAAAAGAAATGCCCCGTGCTTGAACGCATCCATCTGCTCCCGTGCCGCCGATTACCGTTGATAATAGACAGCCTTCGGAGGGTTCCATGGCCGAGCAATGGTTGATGTATGACGTGGCGACGATCGCGGTGAAAGCCGGCCGCGGCGGCGACGGCGCGATGAGCTTCCGGCGCGAGGCCTATGTGCCCCGCGGCGGGCCGGATGGCGGCAACGGTGGCCGCGGCGGCGACGTGATCCTGGTGGTCAATCCTCACCTGAACACGCTGGCTCACTTTCAACACCGGCGCAGGTTCGAGGCCGAGGACGGCCGCAACGGCGGCGGCCAGAACAAGACCGGCCGCAGCGGCAAGCCCAAGTACGTCGAGGTGCCGCCCGGCACCGTCGTGCGCGATGCCGAGACCGGCCGCGTGTTGGGCGATCTCACCCGGCCCGGACAACAGCTTGTGGTGGCCAGGGGTGGCCGCGGCGGCCGCGGCAACGCCATGTTCGCTACCCCTACCAACCAGGCCCCTCAGATCGCCGAGAACGGCGAACCGGGCGAACGCCGCACGCTCGCGCTGGAACTCAAGCTCATCGCCGACATCGGCATCGTCGGCTTGCCCAACGCCGGCAAGAGCACGTTGCTCGCCGCGCTCACCGCCGCCAGGCCGAAGATCGCCGACTACCCGTTCACCACCCTGCGCCCCAACCTGGGCGTGGCTCACCTGGACGACGAGCGCACCGTGGTGCTGGCCGACATCCCCGGCTTGATCGAGGGGGCCAGCCAGGGCGTGGGCCTGGGCCTCGAGTTTTTGCGCCACATCGAACGCACGCGCGTGCTCATCCATCTGATTGATGGCCTGAGCGACGACCCGCTGCGCGATTACCAGACGGTCAATCGCGAGATGGCCGCCTTCGGTCACGGGCTGAGCGATAAGCCGCAGATCGTGGCCATGACCAAGATGGATCTGCCGGACGCGCAGGCGGCGTTCGAGCTGTTCGTCGGCGAGGGCAAGATTGCGGATGCCCGGCGCGCGGCGCAGGACGCGTCGTCCCTCCATCTGCCGGCGTTCGGATCGCCCGCGCCCAACCGTCCGCTGGCCGTGTTGCCCATCTCCGCCGCCACCGGCGAGAACGTGCGCGAGTTGCTCAACCGCGCCGTGCGCGTGCTGGACGCGTTGCCGCCGCCGGCCGAGCTGGAGCCTGAACCGGCGCTGGACCTCTCGCTCGAGCGCGACGCCTCGTTCGAGATCGTCCGCGAAGGGGGCGGTTTCCGCGTGATCTCGCCAATGCTCGAACGCAAGGTGCAGATGACGCGCTGGGACCTGGACGATTCGGTCGCCGTGTTCCAGCGCATGCTGCAGAGCACCGGCATCGGGCCTGAACTCGAGCGGCTCGGCATCCAGCCCGGCGATACGGTTTACATCGGCGATTACGAGCTGGAGTGGGGCGAGGGCTGAACCATGCGATTTGAGACACTGGCCGTGCACGCTGGCCGCGAGGTGGAGCCGGCCACCCGCGCCGTCACCCCTTCGATCACCCTGTCCACCACCTTCGAGCGGGCCGAGGACGGCAGTTTCCCCGGCGGCCACATTTACGCACGCAATAGCAACCCCAACCGCGATGCGCTCGAGCGCGCGTTGGCCAGCCTGGAGGGCGGCGTGGCCGCGGCGGCGTTCGCCTCTGGCAACGCCGCGGCATCGGCCGTGCTACAGGCGCTCGACCCCGGCGACCACGTGATCGCCTCGCGCGAGACCTACTACGGCACGCGCGCCGTGCTCACCGGTGCCTTCCGGCGCTGGGGTCTGCAGTCCGACTTTGTGGACCTGAGCGACCTGGAGGCCCTGGCTGCTGCTCTGCGTCCCAATACCCGTTTGATATGGGTTGAGACGCCATCTAACCCCCGCCTGCGCCTTGCCGACATCGCTGCGGTGGCGCAGATCGCCCGCGCTGGCGGGGCGCGCACCGTCTGCGACAACACGTTTGCCACGCCGGTTTTGCAACGGCCGCTCGCGCTCGGCGCCGACCTGGTCGTCCATTCGACCACCAAATACATCGGCGGTCACAGCGACGTGCTGGGCGGCTGCGTGGTCGCCCGCGCCGACGACGAGTTCATGCAGCGCGTGCGCGCCTATCAGGTGTTCGGCGGCGCGGCGCCTTCGCCGTTCGATTGCTGGTTGCTCCTGCGCAGCCTGCCCACCTTGCCGCATCGCGTGCGGGCGCAATCCGAGGGCGCGCTGCAGGTGGCGGCCTTTCTGGCGGCCCACCCGCAGGTGGCCTGCGTGCACTATCCGGGCCTGCCGGCACACCCCGGCCACGAACTCGCCCGGCGGCAGATGCGCGGCGGCTACGGCGGCATGTTGTCGTTTGAGCTGAAGGCTGGGGAGCGCGCCGCGCTGGCCGTCGCGGCGCGGGTGCGCCTGTTCACCCGCGCCACCAGCCTGGGCGGCGTGGAGAGCCTGATCGAGCATCGCGCCTCGGTGGAGGGGCCGCACACGACCACCCCGCGCAGCCTGCTGCGGCTCTCCATCGGCCTGGAGCACCCCGATGACCTGATCGCCGATCTGGCGCAGGCGCTGGACGGCTAGCGCCGCGCGCTATGCCGCGCGCTATATCGAAGTCTCCGCTTAACCCCCTCTCATCTCCGCGCGCTAAAGTTAAAACCAATGGAAGCTCCTGAGATGCACGCAGTGGACCCGACGACGAACCAGGTGGCCGGCAGCGGCGAACGCGATGTGCTCATGCTGCTGCGCGCGCGCGTGGCCGATGTGATGGCCATTGAGGAGTCGGCGGAACTGGCCGGCGGCCAGGTCGTCGCCTTCAAGGGCCGGCTGCGCGTCGGCGCCCAAGAGGCGTTCGACAACCTCAAGAAACGCTTCGCCGACCTGGGCTATGTGCCTCTGTTGCGCGAGAACGAATCGGGCGAGCGCGAAGAGGTGATGGCGGTCAGGGGCAACCTGCAGGCCGTCCTCGCCCAGCGGCCATGGGTGAACGCCTTGTTGTTCGCGGCGACGGCAGTCACCACCACCCTCTTCGGAGGGATGTTCGCGGCGTCGCTCGCGCCCGGGGGCGACCTGTCGCTGCCGGCGATCCTGGCCAATGGCGTCCCGTTTGCCCTCACGCTGCTGGCGATCCTGGCCGTGCACGAATTCGGGCACTACGTGCAGGCGCGTCGGCACGGCGTGCCGGTGACGTTGCCCTACTTCATTCCCGTGCCGTTGCCGGGCACGCTGGGCACGTTCGGTGCATTCATCCAGATGCGCGGGGCAGTGGAGAACAAGCGTGCCCTGTTCGACGTCGGCATCGGCGGGCCGATCGCCGGCCTGCTGGTGGCCGTGCCGCTGTTCGTGGTCGGCCTGATTGCGGCGACGCTGGCCGAGACCCCCGCGCCGAGCAACCGCTCGTACTTGGTCACGCTGCTGATCGCCCTCTTTCGCCCCGAGGCGATGGACTACGGCATCATCCTGAACCCGGTGTTGTTGGCCGCCCGCTTCGGGCTGGTGGTCACGGCGCTGAATTTGTTGCCGGTGGGCCAGCTCGACGGCGGCCACATCGCCTATGCCGCGCTCGGCCGCAAGTGGGCGCGCTGGGTCGGCCTGGCCACGGTCGCGATCATGGCCGTCCTCGGCGTCACGGCGTCGCCGATCTGGCTGGTCTGGATGGCCTTTGCCCTGTTCAGCGGCATCAACCACGCGCAGCCGCTGAACGACATCACGCCGCTCGATCTGCGTCGCAACGTCGCTTTCATCGGCACGTTCATCCTCTTCCTGTCCATCTTCACGCTCAGGCCGTTCTAGTGGGCGACCGCACCATGCGGGCGACCACATCGGGTCGCCCCTACAATGGGCGGCGGCGGGGTGGTAGGGGCAGCCCTGCGCTGCTGCCCGTTCGCGCCATGCGTGGTTGCGCGGGCGACCACATCGGGTCGCCCCTGCAATAGGCAGCGGCGGTGTGATAGGGGCGGCCCTGCGCCGCCGCGCTTCGCCGCGAAGTGCGGAAATTCGCATCCTCCGGTAACATACGACCTTCAGCGCCCGTCGCGCCGGACGGACGACGCGATCGGCTCCGCTTCTGCGCGCCGACGCCTCTGCAGTTCGGCACGGCTCGCTCACAAAACAAACCGCAAACCCGGAACCACGAATGACCCGTACTTCCATCAAAGTGATCTGCGCGCTCAGCCTCATGCTCATCCAACTGGCCGTGTCCTTCGGCGCGGCGTCGGCCCAATCGTCGTCACCCTTCCTCGACCCGCCGCAGCCGTTCAAGCTGGATCGGGCGCGCCAGGTCTTTTTGGGCACCTGGCAGTTCATCGCCGATCACTACGTCAATCCCGATTTCAACGGGTTGGATTGGAACGCCATCCGCGTCGAGTATGAGGCGCGCGCTCGCGCGGCGCAGACCATGCCGGAGTTCTATGCGCTCATGGTGGAGATGGTGAGTCGGCTGAACGACGGGCACTCGGTTTTTCTGCCGCCGCAGCAGGCCGGCGCGCTGCAGAGCTATCGCCTGGGCAGCGGCACGGCGTCCGTCACCGGCCTGGCTGCCAGCCTGCGCAAGATGCCCGATCACAGCCTGCTCGTGTTGCAGGTGATCCCGAACTCGAAGGCCGCAGCGGTGCTCAGACCAGGGGACCGCATTGTGGCCATCGAAGGGGTGCGGCTGGATCGCGAGGATCGCTCGCATCTGCTCTTCGGCCGCGAGGGTGCCGTGCGCGTCAGCATCCAGCCGCCTAACGGCGCGCCGCGCGAGCTGTCCATCGAGCGCGAGACGTACTCGACCTCGCAGATTCCTCCGCCCGTCGTCGCGCGTCGTCTGCCCGGCGATATCGGCTACTTCGCCATCCACGACTTCTTGTCGTTTACCACCGCGGCGCGATCACGCGAAGTGCTGTTGCAACTGTTGCGCGGCGGCCGCCTGAACGGTTTGATCGTGGACGTGCGCACCAACGATGGCGGCATCGTCGGGCAAATGGTGGGCGTGCTCGGCCTGTTCATCAACGGTGGTTCGGCGGGGGGCTACGTTGACCGCAACGGCGCGGTGGATTCCTACGTGATCCCGCATGGCAAGACGATCGCCGCCCTGACGGATGTGCCGATTGTGGTGCTGACCGGATCGGGCACGAATAGTTCGGGCGACATCTTCGCCGCCGTGATGCAGGCCAGCGGGCGCGCGCGCGTGGTCGGCCTGCCCACGCCCGGCAACGTTGAGATGTTGCAGGCAGTCCGTCTGCCGGATGGCTCGGTGCTGTGGGTGGCGGTGAAGAATTATCGCGATCCTAAGGGCCGCTTCCTGGAAGGGCAAGGCGTACGCCCCGATCGCCTTGTGAAAGCCGACTGGTGGCGCTATGCGCTGGAGGACGACCCGCAGGTCAGGGCGGCGATTGAGCTGCTCAGGCAACCGTAGCGGCTCACCACTCTTTCACAATTAGCGCATTCATGGCCGCGCGCTCGACGAGCGAAGCAAGGACGACGTGCTCGTCGGTGGCGTGCAGGCCATCGCCCACTGCACCGAGGCCGTCCATGGTGGGCGCGATGGGCGCGGTGAAGGCGGCGTCGCTTCCGGCGCCGCTCGGTCCATGCGCCAGCGTCATGATCGGCGCGACGATTGCTTTCATGCGCTCGAAGATGGCCAGTCGCTCGGCGTTGCATTCCATCGGCGGGCGCTCGAACTTGCCGGCGATCTCTAACCGCGCACCTGGCAGCACCGGCTGCAAGCTATGAATCCGCTCAGTGATCCATTCGGCGTCGGCCTGGGTGTTGGCCCGCGCATCCACGTGAATTTCGCACCGGTCGGGCACGACGTTGTGAGCGATGCCGCCGGCGATCATGCTCACGGTAGTTGCGATACCGCGCTGGTAGTCGGTCAGCGACTGGATGGCCAGCACGTGATGGGCCATCTCCTGGATAGCGTTGATGCCGCGCTCGTGGCCGCCGCCGGCGTGCGAAGCACGCCCGTGGGCCACGACGGTGAAGTTGCCCACACCCCGCCGCGACGATTTCAGCCGGCCGTCGGACAGCGCCGGCTCCATGATCATCATCAGCGCGGCGTCGTGGGCCTGCGCCATGATCAGATCTGCCGATGTGAAGCTGCCGATCTCTTCGTCGCTGGTGAACAACATGCGGATCTCACGGTTGGGCATTTGCCCCAGTGCCTGCAGGGCCTGCACGGCGTATAGCGCGATGACGTGGCTGGCCTTCATGTCGAAGACGCCCGGCCCATACATCTTGCCATCCTCGATCTTGTAGCGCGCTGCGAACGATCCGCGCGGGTGCACGGTGTCCATGTGCAGGATCATGGCGATCGGTGACCCGGCGCCGCGGTTAAAGACGCCCAGCACATGGTCGCCGGTCTGGGTTTGGGGGAAGATGGTCACGTCGGCGCCACGCGCCCGCAGCTCGTGTGCGATCAGCCGCCCCACGTCATCCACACCGGTTTTGTCCGCGCTGAACGATTCGGCCGCCACGATGCGGGTGAGCAGCGCAGTCATGGCCGGGAGCTGCTCGTTCAAGTAGTGGATCAAAGCATGCATGGTTGAGGTAGGGGAGCAGGAGCCAATTCCAATCTGCCTTAATCGCATCCCTCGCCCTTCAGGCGCGACATCAGGGTGCGATAGAAGTACGAAGGCGGCTGCACGCGTGCGAACAGCGCGACGTGTTGGCTGGCCTTCACGATCACGCGATCGCCGTCTTTGAGCACCGTCTCGTTCTGCCCGTCGGTGGTCAGGATGGCCTGGTGGTCGGTGTGGACGACGATTTCGACCGTCGAGCCTTGCGACAGCACGACCGGCCTGTCCAGGCTGAGGTGGGGGGCGATGGGGACGAGCACGAAGTTTTGCAGGGTGGGCGGCAGGATCGGGCCGCCCGCGGCCAGGGCGTAGGCTGTGCTGCCGGTTGGCGTGGCGACGATCAGGCCGTCGCAGGCGTAGGTGGTGAGTGCGCTGCCATCCACGTGCGCTTCGACGCGCACGATGCGCGCCAGCGTGCCGCGGCTGACGACCACATCGTTGAGCGCTTCGTGCGCGCTTAGCAGCGTCGCTTCGCGAAACGCCTCGGCGCGGATCATGATGCGCGCCTCCGTCCAGTAGTCGCCGGCGATCATGCGTGGCAACGCTTCGCGCCAGTTGGCCGGCGTCATCTCGGAGAGGAAGCCCAGCCGGCCCATGTTGACCGAGGTGACCGGCACGCCATGCGGCGCAGCCACGCGCGCGGCGCGCAGGGTGCTACCGTCGCCCCCCAGCACCACGATCAAATCCACGCGCGGCATGATCGCCTCCAGGGCCGGGGTATCCCATGTCTTGGCGCGGTACGACAACACGCCCCATTCGCGCAGCGCCGTGCTGATCTCATCTGCCACTGCGCCGGTGGCGGGGATCTTGGGATGGTCGAGGACGCCAACTGTCTGGATCATGACTGCACCATCTCCGCCAGCCGGGGCGCCACTTCTTCGCGCGGCACGGCGCTCTCGACGGCCGTCGCCAGGTTCTTCACCTTGACCTGGCCGGCGGCAAACTCGGCTTCGCCGGCGATCAACGCGAAGCGAAACCCCTTGCGGCTGGCGTACTTCAACTGATCGCCCAGCCGGCCCTTCTCCAGAAAAACCTCGGTGGCGATGCCGCGGGCGCGCAGCTCGGCGGCGATTTTCAGGTAGTCTTGCATGTGCGATGGGTCCATGGTGGTGACCAGCACCGCCGCGGGTGTCGCCGGGCCAGGCTTGAGCACGCCGGCGTCCAGCAGCCTCAGCACCAGCCGGCTCAGACCGATCGAGATGCCGACGCCGGGCAGCTTCTCGTCGGTGAAGTAGCTGGCCAGGTCGTCGTATCGCCCGCCGGAGCAGATGCTGCCCAGGTCGGGATGCGCGACCAGCCGCGTCTCATACACCGTGCCGGTGTAGTAGTCCAGCCCGCGCGCGATGCTCAGGTCGAGCTCGAAGTATTCCTCTGGCACGCCCAGGCTGCGCATGCCCGCTATCACCGTTTGCAGCTCGTGGACGCCGCGGGCGAAGTCGTCGCTGCCGGGCGACGCATCAGTGGGCTGTGCATCTGCGACCTGCGCGCGCAGGTCGCTCAGCACTTCGTCGGTAGACTTGCCCCGGCTGCTGGCGAGGAATTCCAACACCTGCTTGGCGATTGTCTCGCTCAGGCCGATCTTGTTCACCAGCGCTTGGGCGACGGCGTCGCGCCCGATCTTCTCCCAGGCGTCCACAGTGCGCAGCACGTCGGTCTTGCAAACAGCCGGCACGCCTGCAAGGTCGAAGAAGCCCTGCAGCAGGCGGCGGTTGTTGATGCGCACGACGAACTTGCCGATGTCCATCTCGCGGAAGAGGTGGTAGATCACGCTGGGTATCTCGGCGTCGGCCATCAGGCTGACCGAGCCACGGCCGATCACATCTATATCGCACTGATACAGCTCGCGATAGCGCCCGGACTGCGGTCGTTCGCCGCGCCACACCTTTTGAATCTGATAGCGGCGGAAGGGGAACACCAGCTTGTCCTTGTGCTGGGCGACATAGCGCGCCAGCGGCACGGTCAGGTCGAAGTGCAAGGCAAACTCGGTCTCGGCGCTTTCGCCCGGCGCGGCTGCCAGACGGCTGAGCGCGTAGATCTCCTTCTCGTTGCCGCCCTTCGAGGTGAGCACTTCCTTGCGCTCCACGGCCGGTGTCTCGATGGGCGTGAAGCCGTAGCGTTCGAAAGTGCGGCGGACGATGTCGAGGCAGCGGTTGAACACGAGCTGTTGCTCCGGGAGCAGCTCGGGAAATCCGCTCATGGGCCTGGGTGTGATGGCTGGCATAGGCGTTGCGTTTATCGAATGCGCTCGAATAGCCCCTGTAACTCTGGCGTGGCGGCTACCTGGCGGTAGCGCGCTCTGAAGCGCGGGTCGTTCACCAGCAGGCGATTCGAGGTGTTATCCACGATGAACGTTCCATTGGGCGCTTGCGCAATCACGTGAACCTGGATGAAGCGCGGGTTTTGCGCGAGCACGTAGTCTACATCCCATTTTCCGAAACCGTCACCGCGGCCGAACAGGCCGGATGGAAACCAGGGCTGAAGATGGGCGATGTGCGCGTCGGTCAGGCCGAACATGTCTACCACGCGCGCCTCGAGCGGAAGCGCGTAGGCCAGGCCGCCGGCATCGGTGACGGCGAGCACGTCGCCCGGTCGCCAGTGCGCGCGCAGATAGTCGGTCATGGTGGGGCCTTGCGGTATGGCCGGCTGGCCGATGCCGTGCACCAGGTGTGCATCCAGCGCGCCAAGGTAAAGGAAGGCCGTTTGCACCAAGGCCAGTCCGACGCCGACGGGGCCCGGTCGGCCTGGCGCGATCAGCGCTGCCAGCGCCATCAGCCCGGCATGGGCGAGCGCGATCAGCAAAGGCAGGATGTGGGCCCAGAAGCGCTGCAGCGGCATCCAGTCACCGCCGCCGATCAGGACGAACAGCCCATACGCGGCGACGCACGCGAGCAGGAAGTCATACCGGAAGGAGCGACGTTTAATGACAATGAGCGCTATAGGCACGGCCAAAAACCATGCTCCGCCGATGGCGGTCATCCCTTCGAACAGGTAGTGCGCCCCTTCGATGAGGGCGCGGGGATGTAGCCCCATCGCTTTGGCATAGACGGTGTTCGGCAGCGGCCAGCCATAGTAACTCAGGCGCCACACGAAGTGCGGGACGAACACCAGACAGAAGCCGGCCAGCCGCAGCCCATCTCGACGCGGCAACCCGGCCGGCGGCTCGTTCCTCGAGAGGAAGATACGCCAGATGCGGATCCCGGCGGCCAGTCCAAAGAAGATGATCCCCTCCGGCCGCGCGAGGGCCAGCAGTCCAAACAGGAGGCCGGAGGCAGCGCCGTGGCCGCGTTCCTCTTCGCGGATGAAGGCGAATGCGCTGGCGACCAGCAAAAAGGCGAACAAAGCCGTTTCGAGCCCGCCCATCGTCCAGGCGGTAAACGGCGCGCACGCCGCCAACATGAGCGGCGCAAGGACGGGATAGGGGGCAGAGCGGGCGAGTTGATAGGTGACCAGCAGCGTGCCGGCGCTCAAGATGACGCCGAGCGCGCGCGCCGCGGTCATGGGCTCGACCCCCATCGCGTGCGGCAGTGCCAGCAGCATCACCCACAGGAAGTTGGAATAGCCCTCGACCCGCTCGCCGATGTTGAACACCAGGCCGTTGCCGGCGACGAATTGGCGAACGTAGCGGAAGGTGATGAACGCGTCGTCAATTGCAAACTCCCTGAACAGCCACAACTGCGAGGCGAGGAGGGACGCGGCCAACAGCCAGCCCGGCGCGTTGATCCAGCGAGACATCGGGCAGCGCTACGACCACAATGAGGCGGGTGTGAACGTGAAGCCCTTCAAGGCGCGCGAGCGAAAGCGCCCCGCGTCGTCCGGCATCACGCGCACATAGCGCTGGCGCGACAGCACGAAGAAGGTCACCTCGCGGCGGTCCACGTCTACGATCCAGTATTCGGGGATGCCGGCCAACTGATAGTCGCGGAATTTCTCTACCTGGTCGAGGTGGCGATTGCGCGCATCCGTAATCTCAACCACCAATCCCACCCCGTGGCTGTTCACATAGCTCTCTTGCACGGTCTCGACGAATTCGTTGGGGATGAAGAGCAAGTCGGGCTCGCGGCCGCGACGCATCTCCTCCGGCATGCGGATCGCGAAGGGCGCGGGGATCACCAGCCCGATGCCGCTCATCTCGACGTATTCCCCCAGGAGTTCCAGCAGGCGGTCGCGCATGCGCGCCTGGGCGTCCGAAAGCGACGGCAGCAGCTCCAGGGCGCCATCAATCCACTCGAACATGCGCGAGTCGTCGTGACGGGCATACTGGTCGAAGGGGATCATGGTTAAGGATCGGAGATTGATGACTGATTAACCGGCAATCTGCAAGTCACTGCTGGCTGGCGATGGCGTTGACCAGCTCACGGTTGAAGTCCGGGATGTCAGCGACCACGCGCCCCCAGACCAGGTTGCCGTCGCGCAAGGCAGCGGCGTCCACCCACGTCGCGCCGGCATTCTCCAGGTCGTCCTTGATGGCGATGCTGCCGGTGGCCCGGTGCCCTTTAACGATGCCCGCGCTGATGCCGACCCAGCCGGCGTGACAAATCATGCCGACAATCTTGCCCTGACCATAGACATCGCGCACCAACCGCTTGACGCCGTCGTATCGGCGCAGCTTGTCGGGGGCCCATCCGCCCGGCACGACGATGGCGTCTACGTCATCCGCCGCGATGTCATCGGCGGCGACCTCACTCGTCGCGGTCAGGCCGCCGTTCTTGCTGCCGTAGCTCGTGTGGGCCTTGGGCGCGACGATCATGATGCGCGCGCCCTCTTCGCGCAGGCGCATATAGACTGCCCAGAATTCGAGATCCTCGAACCCTTCTTCGACGAAGAAGGCGATGCGTTTATCTTTTAGCCTCATGATGCGGTGCTCGCGTTCTTTGACGTCTTATTGCTTGAGCAGGATGATACCCGTTCTCGGACTCATGGTGATGTTGGTATCCACCGGGTTGCCTTGGAGCGATTTGTACGATCCTTCGATGGTGGTCTTCTTCTGTTCGCCAGTTGGGTTAACCAGCACCAGCCCCTTGCTAAATGGCCTTTGGTAGATGCCGCTGCTGAGTTTGGTGTATGCCTCGATCGGTGCGCCGATGGGGGCGTTCAGGATGGGATCGTTGGAGTAAGCCGGGTCGCCGCCGTCGAACTGAAAGTAGGTATATGCGCCATTCTTGCCCAGCAGATAGGAGGCCGTGGCGTAGCTCAGCCACTGGCGCGCCAGTTCTTCCGGAGCGTCACGCAGCCGGGTGGTGATCAGCACGACTTTGTTATCTTGCGAGGCGATGCTCAAATAGTCCACGTCGCGCTTCCAATTGGCTTCAGATTTGAACTCGGTGGTCTTGCTGATGGGGGAGCGCAGGAATTCCTCGATGTGGATGCCGTCGGCCAGGGTGGCGAGCGTCTGGGCCTCGTCGCTGCGGGCGGCGAAGGCGGTGCCGTCCTTCCAGGCGTAACCGCCGATGATCATGAGCTTGTCGGGGATGCGCGCGCGGATGGTGCGCAACAAGCCCTCCACCGCGCTGCGGCGTTGCTGCTCGGTGAATGCCTGGGTGCCGGTATACACCGGCGCCGCTGTCGGTCGGATCAAATCCACGCCGACGTCGTTGAGCACGATCCCTTCGAATCCGCCCTCGCCGATGGCGCGCGCCACGTCCTCGGCGAGCTGGTTCCTCACCGCATCGTTGCGGATGTCGAGGAGGGGGGCTTGTTTGTCGGCCGAGCTGAAGACCACGCGCTTATTACGATCGTAGAGCAGCCAGTCGGGCTTGTTGGCCTGCAGGTCGGCGAGCTGGTCGGCAGGGGCGGCGTTGGCCTGTTGTTCAGTCAATGTGACCAGCAACTGGTTGCGCTCGCGCTGGTAGTCGCGCGCAGCGTTGCCGGCGGCCAGGTCGAGGAAGCCGGGGAAGGACTGTGCCGATTGAATGGTGTCGCTCCACAGACCGATGGTAGCCGTGCTTTCTTGTGGCAGGCGCTTGGGCACGACTGTCGGCGGCACGGCTGTGGCCGTAGGGAGCGGCTCGAGGGTCGGCGTGGCGGTCGGCTCCGGCAGCGGGGCAGCGGTCACATAGGCCACCGGAGAGGGCAGAATGTTCACTTCCTGACGCGCTCCTGGGAGGCTGGCGCAGGCCGCCAGAAGAATTGAGAATGAAGAATTGAGGATGAATAAAAGTGCTGATCGGCGCCTGTTTCTCAAATCTTCATCGCCCATGCCCAACTCTTTAGACGCCGAACGCATCTTTCAGTTTGTCGAAGAAGCCTTTCTCCTGCTGGGGCACCACCTCTTTGCCCAGCGTCTTGGCCAGTTCGAGGAAGAGTCGCTTTTGCTCGGCGTTCAGCGACTGTGGCACTTGTACGGTGACGATGACGATCTGGTCGCCACGCGTGTTGCGGCGCAGGTGGGGCACGCCTTTGCCCTTGATGCGAAAGAGGGTGCCGCTTTGTGTGCCGGGCGGAATGACGAGCTTTTCTTTGCCGTCCACAGTGGGCACTTCGATTTCGTCGCCCAGCGCGGCCTGGGCCACGTTGATCGAAACCTCAACGATGATATCTTCGTCTTTGCGACGGAAGAACGGGTGGGGCACAACGTTGATGACGACGTATAAGTTGCCGGGCGGACCGCCGTTTACGCCTGGCTCGCCCTCGCCGTTCAGCCGAATCTGCGTGCCAGTGTCCACTCCAGGCGGCACGTTGACCACGAGCGTGCGTGTCACGCGCACTTGCTTGCGTCCGCCGCATTGCCGGCATGGCGTGGTGATCACCTCGCCTGTGCCGTTGCAGGTGGGGCAGGTGGCGACGTTGACGAATGACCCGAGGATGCTTTGTTGCACGCGGCGCACCTCGCCCGTGCCGTTGCAGGTTCGGCAACGCGTGGGGCTGGTGCCCGGCTCCGATCCGGAGCCGTTGCAGCGCGGGCAGGTGTCGTTGCGGACGATCTCGATTTCCTTCTCCGCGCCGAACACGGCCTCGAGGAAATCAATCCTCAAGTCGTAGCGCAGGTCGGCGCCGCGACGCGGGCCGCGGCGCGCCTGGGCGTTGGCCCGCGCGAAGCCGCCGAAGAACTCGTTGAAGATGTCGTTGATATCGCTGAAGCCGCCGAATCCCTCTGCGCTGAAGCCGCCCTGGGTGCCGGCGTGTCCGTAGCGGTCGTAGGCGGCGCGCTTCTGCTCGTCGCTGAGCACCTCGTAGGCTTCGTTGATCTCCTTGAACTTGCTCTCGGCGTCCGGCGACTTGTTGACGTCGGGGTGATATTCGCGCGCCAGCCGGCGGAACGCTTTCTTGATCTCGTCCGGGCTGGCGTTGCGCGATACGCCAAGCACCTCGTAGTAATCGCGTTTTGTCGTTGCCATGGGCACGTATATGCGCATTGCGTATCGCGCATTGCGTATCACCGTCTACGCGACACGCAACACGCAATACGCACTACGTCCTGCGATACCTGCGCTTGTGTTACTTCGTCTCCCTGAATTCGCCCTCGACGACGTCACCGTCGGGAGGCTTCTGGTCGCCGCTCGATCCGGCGGCCTCGCCGGCCTCCGCGTCTGATGCCGCGCCGCTGCCGGCTGCGCCGGCTTGCTGATACATCGCCGCGCCGATCTGGCTGAAGGTGTTCTTCAGATCCGTCGTGGCGTTGCGCATGGCGGCGACGTCATCACCCATGATGGCCTGGCGCACCGCGGTGATCCTGGCTTCGAGTTCGGCCTTTTTGTCGGCGGGGATTTTATCGGCGTTTTCACGCAGGAACTTCTCGGCCTGATAGGCGGCGTTGTCGCCCTCGTTGTGGGCTTCGACTCGCTCGCGGCGCGCTTTGTCCTCTGCCGCGTGCGACTGCGCCTCGCGCACCATGCGCTCGATCTCGTCTTTGGCCAGCCCGGACGACGGCTGGATGGTGATGTGGGCGGTTTTGCCGGTGGCCTTGTCGGCGGCGGTCACGTTCAGGATGCCGTTGGCATCAATGTCGAACGACACCTCGATCTGTGGGACGCCGCGCGGGGCAGGCGGGATGCCGTCCAGGATGAATTTGCCGAGTGATTTGTTATCGGCTGCCATTGGGCGCTCGCCCTGCACGATGTGAATCTCGACACTGGTCTGATTGTCGCTGGCTGTGCTGAAGATCTGGCTCTTTTTGGTCGGGATGGTGGTGTTGCGCTCGATCAGCGGGGTGGCCACGCCGCCCAGCGTTTCTATGCTCAGCGTGAGCGGCGTCACGTCGAGCAACAGCACATCGCGCACCTCGCCGCCCAGCACGCCGGCCTGCACCGCAGCGCCGATCGCGACGACTTCATCGGGGTTTACGCTGCGGTTCGGGTCTTTGCCGAACTCGCGCCGCACCGCTTCCTGCATGGCCGGCATGCGCGTCATGCCGCCCACCAGCACCACCTCGTCAATCTTGCTCTTGTCAATCCCGGCGTCCTTCAGCGCCAGCTCGCATGGCCCAATGCTGCGCGCGATCAGGTCTTCGGTGAGTTGCTCCAGGCGGGAGCGCGTCAGCCGGGTGACGAGGTGCTTGGGGCCGGTCGCGTCGGCGGTGAGGTAGGGCAGGTTGATCTCGGTCTCCATCACCGACGACAGTTCGATCTTGGCTTTCTCCGCGGCCTCCTTCAAGCGTTGCAGCGCCTGTCGGTCGTTGCGGATGTCAATCCCGTTCTCTTTCTTGAACAGGTCAATCAGGTATTCCATGATGCGGTTGTCGAAGTCGTCGCCGCCGAGGTGGTTATTGCCGCTCGTAGCCT
>JAIMBB010000004.1 GCA_023511655.1 Anaerolineae bacterium | reverse complement strand
GGGCAGCGACGAGCCGGCCATCAGCGGGAATCCCATCTCGCGCGCGGTAGCGACCATCTCACGCGCCCATTCCGCATTCCAGGAGAGATGTTTGTCGCAAAACACCGGCACGCAGCGGCCCGACTCGCGGAAAACGGCGACGATCTCGTCGAAGAATTCTTTGCGCGGGTAGAGCGTCTGCCCGAGCGAGTTGACCGGGTAATCCCCGTGCTCTCCGATGAGCAGGACGCCGTCCACGGCCAGGGTGTGTCCTCCCAGCGTCAATGCCTCGCGAATGGTGTTGAACATCGGCACGCTGTGGATGCGCGCCAGGGGCGCTCCCAGTTCGAGCTCTCTGCTGTGCGGCACTTCTCCCCAACGCGCCGGCGGCAGCTCGATCAACCGCCGGTTCGGTCGGTGTTGCGCCACGTATAACGAGGCGATCCGGGTGCGAGGCTGCCATCCCCATCGTTCATCCGTCGGACGCGGTTCCATCCAGCGCGACACGATCACGTCGGCGTGAGAGGTGGGGAAGTAAGTCGTGCAGATGGCGGCGATCTTGTGCATCGGCGAGTTGAGACATTAGCGAACGTGTCGAGGGTGAAAAGACGGTCGCATTTCCTCAGGTGAAACGGACACGGCTGACGTTGTGTGCGACGCTCTTCTAAACTTACCGAAAATCTGGGATTGCGATTCGATTTGACAGCGCTTGCAACGTTTCTATACTAGCCCTCAAGCCCGGATAGCACCTCTGCTCGTCAACATCTTCCGCCCACGAAGGAGTTCGGGCTGGTATCGGAGAAACGTGCAGCGCATGAACGTTTGCACACACGAAGGAGGATTGTGTTTTGGCTAGCGATGCCCGCATGGTTGCGCCTGCCTGCGCTTCGTCGCACCGGCCCTGGCTGGCCAGGTTGGTTGGGGCACAAACCGCCGTGCAGACCCACAGGGCGTTGTGGGGCTATTTGTTCGTGTTGCCGTGGGTGCTCGGCCTGATCTTCTTCTTCGGCGGGCCGATTCTGGCGTCGCTATACTTCGGCTTCACCGAGTACTCCATCCTCAGTCCCCCCCCGGTTCATCGGGCTGGCGAACTATGACCGGGCGTTCAGCAGAGACGATTTGTTCTGGCCGTCTCTTGGGCGCACGTTCGTCTTCACGCTGATGTTCGTCCCGTCGGCCATCATCGGATCGCTCGCCTTGGCGTTGTTGCTCAACCAGAAACTGAAGGGGACGGTGTTGTTCCGCACGCTGTTCTACATCCCGCACCTCATCCCTGCCGTCGCGCTCACCGTGCTGTGGATGGCTATTTTGCAGCCGAGGATGGGGCCGGTGAATGCGACGTTGCGCGCGCTGGGCGTGGCCGATCCACCCGGCTGGCTGGCTACGCAAGACACGGCGCTGCTGTCGGTCACCATCATCAACGTGTGGGCGGCGGTGGGCGGCAACACCATGCTGATCTTCCTGGCCGGCTTGCAGGGCATCCCCAATGAGTACTACGAGGCCGCTTCGATTGATGGGGCGAGCGCATGGGCCAAGTTCCGCAAGATTACCCTGCCCATGCTCTCGCCGACGATCTTCTTCAACCTGGTGTTGGCCATCATCGCAGCGTTGAAGGTGTTCACCACCGCCTGGGTGGCCACGCAAGGCGGGCCATCGTACGCCACGTGGTTCTTTGTGTTGCACATCTACAACGAAGCCTTCCAGAACTTCCGCATGGGCTATGGCAGCGCGCTGGCGTGGATTCTGGCCGTCATCCTGATCGCTTTCACATTGGCGCAGGTATATGCGTCGCGCAGGTGGGTGTATTACGATGGCGATTAGTCAACCCTTCCCGACCGCCACGCCGGCGCCGCGCGTCGCCCGCAGGCGAAGGATGCTGCGTCCATCGCGCGTGGTGTTGTATGCCGTCGTCTTGTTCTTCGCGGCCATCTTCGGCTTTCCATTGCTGTGGACGCTGATGGCGTCGCTCAAGACGGTTCAGGAGACCTTCGCCTATCCCCCGGTCTTCTTCCCGGCCGTGCCCCAATTCGGCAACTACATCCGCGTCCTGAGCATCGAGCGCATTCCTGTGCTGTTGTGGACGTGGAACGCCGCATACATTACGGCGTTGACCACCCTCGGCACGGTCATCACGGCTTCGCTGGTCGGTTACTCGTTCGCACGCTTCTCGTATCGCGGCCGCAATGCGCTGTTCCTGATCACGCTGGCCACCCTCACGCTGCCGGCCCAGGTGACCTTGATCCCGCAATTCGTGCTGTTCCATCGTCTGGGCTGGATCAACACCCATCTGCCGCTGTGGGTGCCGGCCTGGTTCGGCGGCGGGGCGTTTGGCATCTTTCTCATGCGCCAGTTCTTCCTCACCATCCCGCGCGACCTGGACGAGGCGGCGCTGATTGACGGGGCGAGTTACCCGCGCATCTTCTGGTCGGTGCTGTTGCCGCTGTTGAAACCACCTATCGTCACGTTGGCGATCATCACGGCGCTGGCGTCGTGGAGCGATTATCAAAGTCCCATCATCTACCTCAACTCGCCGGACAAATTCACCATCTCGGTGGGCTTGCACTTCTTCGTGCAATCGCCGGAAGTGGGCGGTGAGCCGCTGCAGCACTTGTTGATGGCGGCGTGCATCCTGACCATGATCCCCGCCGTGGTCATCTTCTTCGCCGGCCAGCGCTATTTCGTGCAGGGCGTAGTGATGTCCGGGTTGAAGGGTTGATCCCTCGACCCGTTGGCACGACCGTTCAGGTCCAACCATCGAAAGACCCGTAGGAGAGGCTCATTCACACTTAAGGAGGACGCAATGCAACGAAAGTTCACCAGACGCCAGTTGTTAAGAGGCGCTGCGGTCGGGCTCGGCTCGGTCAGCGCCGGCATCCTGGCCGCCTGCGCTGCGCCGCCCGCCGGCGCACCAGCAGCGCCAGCGGCACCGGCTGCACCGGCGACCGAGGCCACCAGCGCGCCGGCCGCTTCAGACGTGACGCTGCGCTTGCAAGCGCCGGCGGTGCCGCTGGGCGGCATGGCCATCGAATTCGCCAAGCGCTTCCAGGCCGACACCGGCATCAAAGTCGAAGTCGAGGAGACGATCTACGGCGAGATCGAGAAGAAGACGCAGACGGGCTTCATCTCCGATACCCTGCAGGACGTGGTGTACGGCCATCATCGCTGGTTGTTCATCAACTTCACCAAGGGCATCTACGCCGTGCTCGACGACATGTTCAAGAGCGATCCGCCGCCGGACTTCGCCGATATCTTCCCCAGCGTGATGGAGGGTAATAAGTTCGAGGGCAAGAACTTCAGCCTGCCGGACGTGGTGCATCCGGGCGGCAACATCGCCGTCAACTACAACAAGACCCTGCTGGCCGAGAAGGGGTTGGAAGAGCCCAAGCCTGGCTGGACGCTGGCTGATTGGGAGGCGCTGGCCCGCAAAGCGGCCGATCCGGAGAAAGGCATCTTCGGCATGTCCTTCGACAACATCACCGCGATGCACTACTACAGCAACATCGCCCGCTCCTTCGGCGAGAAGAACTCCACCGACATGTGGCTGATGGATCGCGAGGGTAAGACCTTCCAATACAACACGCCCATGCACAAGGAAATCGCCGATTGGTTTGTGCGGCTGCACAACGACCGGATTGCCCCGCGCAAGAAGGATCAAATCGAGACCGGCTTGTTCGTCGGCGGGTTGTCAGCGACGCACTCCAGCATCGTCGGCAACGTGGCCGATTTCCTCAAGAAGACTGCAGGCAAGTTCGAGATGGACGCTGTGTTGCTACCGGTGGGCGACAAGGGCCGCCAGGGCACGTGTTACTCCGGCAACCAGTGGATGATCAACGCCAAAACCAAGCACATGCCCGAGGCCTACAAGCTGCTCAACATGCTCACCTCGAAAGAAGCCGGCGTTTATCTGGCCACCGACGTGGCCGTACAACCCAACGGCCGCAAGGCAGCCTGGACCGACCCGGCCGTCAACAAGATCAACCGGATGTTCGGCGTGGCGGCCGGCCTGATCGAAGCCGGCGTCGAGCCGTTCCCCATGCCGAACAACACGCGCTTCACCGAGGCCAACACCGCCTTCCAGGCTGAGATCGAACAGATTTGGGAAGGCACAAAGACGTGGGACGAGCAAGCTCCGGTCATTCAGAAGAAGCTGCAAGAGATCCTGGACCAGCCCCGGCCGTAAGCGAAGTCCCATCCGGGTTGCGAACGCACTCGAACGCCCGACGGCAGACGCAGCGCCGTCGGGCGTTTTTGTGGAAGACCCCGGCCGGTCGCTCATGATCGCCGCAGCGTCAAGTTCCTGGGATAGCGCAGCCCTGCGCCAAGGCCGGGATCAATGCCCCGCGGCTCTCCAGCAGCGCGCCACTCATCGGCGTCATCAACCCCGCATACAGCGCCTGGTTCGTCCCGATCGGCACGTCCTTGACCATCTCTCTTGCATTGTCTCGGAAATTCGATACACTTCATTCGGCATAGGGCTTGAGCTTGCCTTCTTCATCACAAGCAAGCCTGCCCGCTATGGCCCTTTTAGCCAAAACGACAAAACAGTTCGCAAACGCGCACCGGACAGGAGTCAACCATGAGCGGCAAAACCATCGTCGTCCTGGCGACGCTCGACACCAAAGGGAAAGAGGCGCAGTACTTGCGCGAGCAGATCGAAGCGATGGGCGCACGGGCGCTCGTCGTAGATGTGGGCGTGATCAATCGGCCCGCCGCCAAAGCCGACGTCACACGCGAGCAGGTCGCCGAGGCGGGTGGCGCGCCGCTGAGCCAACTGCTGGAGAAGCCGGATCGCGAGGTGGCTGCGCCGGTGATGGCTGAGGGCGCCACGCACATCGTTTCGGCGCTGGTCGCAAACGGCGAGGTACACGGCATCGTGGCCATGGGCGGCACGCAGGGCACGACGCTGGCGACGAAGGTGATGCGCGCGCTGCCCTACGGCTTCCCCAAAGTCATGGTGTCCACGATGGCGTCGGGCAACGTCGCGCCGTGGGTGGACATCAAAGACATCACCATGATGTTCTCGGTCACCGACATTTTCGGCCTGAACCCGCTCACGCGCAAGATCCTGGCCAATGCCGCTGCTGCCGTGGTCGGCATGGCGAATTCGCCGGTGAACATGCAGCAGGCCGCCAGGCCGCTCGTCGGCATCACCACGGTGGGCATCACCACGATCGGCGCGATGAAGGCCAAGGAAGTGCTGGAGCAGGCCGGCTACGAGACCATCGTCTTCCACGCCATCGGGCCGGGTGGCCGGGCGATGGAACAACTGATGCGCGAGGGTGTGATCGGCGCGGTGCTCGACTACTCCATCATCGAGGTGACCAACGAGATGTTTCATGCGCTGCTGGCCGGCGGGCCGGATCGCTTGACCACGGCGGGCAAGCTCGGCATCCCGCAGGTGATCTGCCCCGGCGCAGTTGAGGTCTTGGTGTTCAACGAGCCGGAGACCGTGCCGGCCAAATATCAGGGCCGCACACTCATCCGCCACAGCCCGCAGATCACCGACGTGCGCTTGAACGGCGATGAGATGGCCGAAGTCGGCAAGGAGGTTACCCGCCGTTTGAGCCACACCACCGCTGAGGCCGTGTTCATGATCCCGACGGCCGGCTACGACAGCTACGCCGTCGCCGGCGGCGGTTTTCACGATCCTGCCGCCGATGCGCGATTCGTCGAGCAGTTAAAAGCCGGCTTGCCACAGAACATCCGCGTCGTCGAGCGCGATACGCACATTGACGATCCCGCGTTTGCGACTGAAGCTGCGCAGGCGCTAATCGCATTGATCGAGAAGCAGCGACGATAGCAACATGGCAAAACGATACACACGCGCCCAGTTCCTCGAACGCCTCCGCGCCGAGATCGCGCGCGGCAAGCCGATCCTGATGACCGGCGCGGGCAACGGCATCGCTGCCAAGTTCATCGAACGCGGCGGCGTGGACATCCTTGGCGTGTATAACACCGGCTACTTCCGCATGCAGGGCTACGGCTCGCTGGCGGGCATGTTGCCGATGGCCGATGCCAACCAGATGGTCTACGACATCGGCCGGCGCGAGGTGTTGCCGCAGGTGAAAGAGGCGCCGGTGATCGCAGGAGTGAATGGCGTGGACGTGTTGCGCGATATGCGCCTGTTTCTTGAAGACTGCAAACGCGTCGGCTTCTCCGGTGTGCACAACTTTCCCACCGTGGCCTGGTTCGATGGCGAATTCCGCCGCACGCTCGAGCAAACCGGCCTGGGCTATGCGCACGAGATCGCCATGCTCAACATCGCGCGCGAGCTGGACATGCTCACCCTCGCCTACGCCTTCAACGCCGAGGACACCGAGCGCATCATGGCCGAGGCGCAGCCGGACATCTTCATCTTTCACGCCGGCATCACTCGCGGCGGGGCGACCGGCTACGAGACCGGCAGCTCGATCGAAGACATGGCGAATCGTTCACAGCGCCACTTCGAGATCGCGCGCCGGATCAAGCCCGATGTGATTTTGCTCGCGCACGGCGCAGCGCTCGCCGACCCAGAAGATGCACAATACGTGATTGACCACACTGACGCCGACGGCGTGCAGCTCGGTTCGGGCGTCGAACGCATCGCCATCGAGAAGCCGCTCGAAGCGCGCGCTGCGCAGTTCAAGGCGATCCGCTTTTCGCGCAGGGCCAGCTAGCGATGGCTCTCATATCCTTCCATGATTTGATGGCTATGGCGGGGGATGGCCGCTACGCAGTCGGCTACTTCGAGAGTTGGAATCTGGAATCGCTGATGGCGGTGGCGGATGCGGCGGAAGCGATGCGCTCACCGGTGCTGCTCGGCTTCAGCGGTATCTACCTGCCCGATCCGAGCCGCATCGTGCGCGAGCCGCTGCCGGTTTACGCCGCGATGGGGCTTGAAGTGTGTCGCAGCCTGCGCGCGCCTGCCTGTCTCGTGTTCAACGAGTCGCCTTACCTCGAAGCCGTGCGCGAGGCGATTCGACTGGGCTTCGGGCTGGTGATGTTCTCCGATGAGCACTTGAACTACGACGCACAGGTGGCGCGGGTGCGCAGCGTGGTCGTCGAGGCGAACCGCGCCGGCACAGCCGTCGAAGGTGAGCCGGCGGCGCTGCCGGGCGTAGGCGGCGAACTGTTGGATATGCCCGACGATCTGCGGTTGACCGATCCCGATCAGGCGCGCGCCTTCGTCGAAGCGACCGGTGTGCACGCCGTGGCCGTCAACGTCGGCCAGGCGCATCTGCACGGCAGGCGCGAGGTGCGGCTCGACCTACCGCACCTCGCCAGGCTGCGCGACGCCGTCGCTGTGCCGCTGGTCCTGCACGGCGCAACCTCGGTCAATCGAGACGATCTGCGCGCGGCCATCGCGCTCGGCATCCGCAAGATCAACGTGGGCAGCTTGCTCAAGCGGACCTACTTCGAGGCGCTGCGCGCCGCATGTCCGCAGGCCGGCGCTGACTACAATCCATACGAGGTAGTCGGTTCGGGTAAAGCAGTGGACGTGCTCGCACAAGGCCGATTGGCCATGCAACGAGCAGTCGAAGAGTTGATGCGATTATTTGGGAGCGCAGACAAAGCATGATTTTCGATGTGGTGATGCCCGCGCTGGGCGCGACGGGCGGCGACGTGACGATTCAAGAGTGGTTGGTCGAGCCAGGTCAACGGGTGGAAGCGGGCATGCCGCTAGTCGTCGTCGAGACCGACAAGGCGACCGTGGAGGTCGAGGCGTTCCGCGCCGGCTACGTGCGCGAGTTGCTCGCCAAACCGGGCGACGCTGTTGCCATCGGCGCCGTCGTGGCGCGGTTGACCGATCAGCCGCCTGCAGACGTCGGGGCTGCGGCCGGGGGCGTGAGCGAACGGAGGTCACCGGCTAAAGCCTCGACCTCCAGTGCACGTCTGGACGTCGAGGCTTCAGCCGAGAGGCGCGGCGAACCGAAGTCATCGGCTGAAGCCTCGACCCCCGATCAGCATGCCGACCAGCGCATAGAAATGTCGTCGAGCCTGCTGCTGACGATGTTCCGCCAGATGGTCCTCATCCGCCGCTTCGAAGATCACCTGTATCAGTTGTTCTTGCAGGGCCTGGTGCCGGGCACGTTGCATCAGTCGCAGGGACAGGAAGCCATCGCCGTCGGTGTATGCGCCGCGCTACGGCGTGACGACGTGATCTTCAGCACGCACCGGCCGGTGGCGCACGTCATCGCCAAGGGCGGCTCGGTGAAAGCGATCGCGGCGGAGCTATGGGGCAAGGCCACCGGCTGCGCGGGCGGCAAGGGCGGGCAGATGCACCTGACCGACGTCGCTGTCGGCGTGATGCCCACCAACGCCATCGTCGGCGCGAATGTGCCGATCGCGGCCGGCGCGGCGCTGGGCTTCAAGCTGATGCGGACGGACCGCGTCGCGGTCAGCTTCTTCGGCGACGGCGCGGTGAACACAGGCGCGTTGCACGAAGGCATCAACCTCGCTGCGGTGAAGGATGCGCCGGTCATCTTTGTGTGCGAGAACAATCAGTATGCCGCCTCGACGCACATCTCGCACAACCTGCGCGTGGCGACGATTGCCGAGCGCGCCAAAGCCTACGGCATCCCCGGCCACACTGTGGACGGGATGGACGTCGTTGCTGTCTTCGAATCGGCCAGGGCGGCGGTCGCGCGGGCGCGGCGCGGTGCAGGGCCAACGCTGCTCGAATACACCTGCTATCGCTACATGGGTCATTCGCGCGGCGATCCGGGCAACTATCGCGATCGTGAAGAGTTGGCGAATTGGCGCAGCCGCGACCCGATTCCCAGGTGTCGTACCCAGCTCATCCATGACTACGGTCAGGATGAGCGCGCCCTGGACGCGATCGAGGCCGAATGCCAGGCCGAGGTCGAGGCGGCCGTCGCCTTCGCTATGTCCAGCCCCGACCCGTCGCCTGCAGAGGCGCTGCAGAACGCATATACCGCGTGGCCGGAGGTGCGCCATGGCCAGCCGTGAGATGACGATGGCCGAAGCGCTGCGCGACGCGATGCGCCTGGCCATGCGCGACGACCCGCACGTGTTTCTGCTCGGCGAAGATATCGGCATTCCTGGCGGCTTCGGCGGCGGCTTCACCGTCACGCTCGGCCTGTCGGAAGAGTTCGGCCACGAGCGGGTGATGGACACGCCGATCTCGGAGATCGCCATCGTCGGCGCGGCGGTCGGCGCGGCGATGGTCGGCATGCGCCCGATCGCCGAGATGCAATACGGCGACTTCGTCTTTTGCGCTATGGATCAGGTGATCAACCAGGCCGCCAAGATGCGCTACATGAGCAATGGTCAGGTCAGCGTGCCGATGGTGTTGCGCCTGCCGGTGGGCGCGACGCGGCGCGGCGCGCAGCACGCCCAATCCACCGAGGCCTATTTCATGCACACGCCGGGCTTGAAGGTGGTCTGTCCATCCAACCCATACGATGCGAAGGGCCTGCTGCTGGCCGCGATCTGGGACGACGATCCGGTCGTGTTTCTGGAGCACAAGCTGCTCTACGGCGGCAAGGGCGGACGCAAAGAGAAGACCTCGCTCGACCCTGTCGCGCTCGTGCCGGAGGAGGCGTATACGTTGCCGCTCGGGTCGCTCGCCATCCGGCGCGAGGGGACGGACATCACCATCCTGGCCAACATGCTGATGGTGCATCGGGCGATGCAGGCGGCTGTCGAACTGGAGCAGTTGGGCGTCAGCGCCGAGGTGATTGACGTGCGCTGCCTCGCGCCGCTGGATTGGGATGCACTGATTGCCTCGCTGCGAAAGACGAATCGCGCCTTGATCGTCGAGGAGGATAACCTGACCGGCGGATGGGGCGCAGAAGTGGCCGCGCGGCTGGGCGAGATGGCCTTCGATCATCTCGATGCGCCGATTCGACGGATCGCTGCGCCGGACGTGCCCGCGCCCACTGCGCCAGTGCTGGAGCAGGCGTACCTGCCACAGGTCGAGCACATCGTGCGCGTGGCGCGCGAGATGGTGCGGGGATGATCCTCTTACCATCTCCGGAATGGAGGCTTCAGCCGATGGTTTGTGCGCGAAGGTGAGTCGGCTCAAGCCTCGATTATTTCTGGAGGACGGCGCAGAGGTGGATGACCGGTTTATCGGCAACCCCGGCCTGGGCATCCGCGTCTAAAGAGGGCTAGGAAGTCATCCCCAACGGCCGGCCCAGGAACGGCATTAGCCCAGCCATCTTCTGAATTACCGATCCGAAGAACGTGTCCACGGCGACGCTGCCGCCGGCTGCAGAGCAACGATGCGCGTGCCCGCAGCCATCGGCGCTGCGAACTGCTCACTGGTGAACTCCGCAGTTGCTTCGTTGCGCAGGTCGAGCATCTCCGCAGGATATCGCTGCGTGAACGCCTCCAGGCCGAGAATGTTCAGTCGCAGGTTGGGGATCTGGTAGTGCATGGGGATGACAACCTTCGGCTGTATCTCGCGGATGGCCAGGTCGAGGTCGTCCAGCTCAATGGTAGGTGGGCCGCCGGTGAGCGCCAGCAGGACATCCACGCCGCGGAAGAAATCGAGCTGCGCCGGCGTGAGCGGATTGCCGACGTCACCCATGTGGCCGATCTGCACGCCATCCACCGTGAAGCGATACATGGCGTTCTGGTCGGGGTGCGCCTTGTGGATCACGCTCTCCATGGCTTCGATCGCATCTATGCGCAACCCGTTGACCTCTTGACTGCCGCCGTGGCGCGCCACGTCCAGCGCGTTCACGACGATCGGATTCCCCGGCACGCCTTCGGCGTAGCAATGGAACGCGTCGTTATCGGAAGATGTCACCACCACATCGGCCGGCTCGCGCAGCGGGGCGAGCCCGGCGAGCTGCGGGGTGTAGGGATCGGTCACCACGCATACGCCATTTCCGGTGACGTAGAAGCAGGCGTGACCTTGCCATTTGATTCTCATAGCGAGCAGAGTACACGAAAGCGGTGCGTTGACAAGCCAGTGCGGCGACCGAACCGGCAGGGCAGGTTGCCTTGCAGGAGGTGAGCTTACTTCAGACGCGCCAGCCGCGCTGCCAGGTCCTGCAGCGACGCCAGGTTGTGCACGGGCAGGAAGTCGTCAATGTAGGGTAGGGCGGCTTGCATGCCGCGCGCGAGCGGCTCGTAGTCCGCCGCGCCCAGCAGCGGGTTGAGCCAGATCAGGCGATGGCAGCTACGTTGCAGGCGGGCCATCTCGTGCTTGAGTAGTTGGGGATCGCCGCGGTCCCAGCCATCGCTGATGATGAGCACCACCGAGCCGCTGCGCATGACGCGGCGCGCCCAGTGGTAGTTGAACGTCTTGATCGCGTCGCCGATGCGCGTGCCGCCCGACCAGTCCGTCACGGCGCGCGACACGTCGCGCAAGGCGCGATCCACGCTGCGCTGGCGCAGTTGTCGCGTGATGCGCGTAAGCCGGGTGCTGAACACGAACGTTTCGACAGGCTGTTCCAGCCCGGCCGTGAGCGTATAGATGAAATGCAGCAGCAGGCGCGTGTAGCGCTCCATCGAGCCGCTGATATCGGCGATGACGACCAGCGCGCGCGGTTTGATCTTCGGCGTGCGTTCGGCGAAGATCAACAGCTCGCCGCCGTGTTTGATGTTGCGGCGCAAGGTGCGGCGCAGGTCGAGCGCGGCGCCGCTGCCGGCGATCAGCCGGCGCGTGCGGCGCATGCCCGGCCGCCAGGTCAGCTCATCCATCATCGCTCGGATTGCGCGTATCTCCTCCTCTGTCAACTGCGAAAAGTCTTTGTGCCGCAGCACTTCGCGGTCGCTCGGGCTGTAGGTCGTCTCGATCACCAGCCGTTCGTTGGCGTCGCGCGCACTCTCGTTGGGCGGCGGTTCGGCCGGCGGTGGCTTCAGCGGAGGCGGCGCGAATTCCGGGCGGGTGAACGGCATTTCGTGTCGCCGCGCGCCGCGCGCGACCACGCGATCGCGCGGGTCCACCCAAAACAGGTCGAAGGCGTCCTTGAACAGCGGCAGGTCCTCGCGGCGCTGCACGAGCAGGCTCTGCGCAGCGAAGTAGAAGTCCTGCTTGCGGCCGATCTGGATCAGCTCCAGGGCATGGATCAGATCTATCAAGCGGCTGGGGTTGACGTCGAGCCCAAGCCCGCGCAGCACGCGGCCGAATAGGATGAGGTTGCGCCACAACTGGCCACCACCGATGTGATGCTCAGTCGAAGGGGGAGGCGTGGGTGTCATCGCACTTTTGCGTAGATGCGCATGTCGCGTAGCCCGCCGTCGTTGTCCAATTCGCACTGGCGCAGAATGCCTTCGAGCGCGAAGCCGCAACGCTCTGCCACGCGCCAGCTCCTCACGTTGCGGTCATCGGCGCGGATCTCCAGCCGTCGCGCATTGAGTGCGTCGAAAGCAAAGGCGGTGAGCGCGTTCACGGCCTCGGTGGCATAGCCCTGGCCGACATACGACGTGCGCAGCCAATAGCCGATCTCGAACTTGGGAATCGCCCAATCAATGTTGTGTAGCCCGCTGCCGCCCAGGCATACTCCATCGTTCTTCAGCAGCAGGATCATGCCCAGGCTCTCGCGCCGGATGAAGTCGGCGTTCGCTTGCCGGCAATATGCCTCGGTCTCGGCCCGCGTCGGCGGATGCCTGGCCCATCGCATCCAGGGACGCAACTGGTCGTAGGATTCGCGAATCGCTTCGTCCAGCAAGACGCCGTCGTTCGGCCGCAAACCGCGAATGATCAATCGTTCGCTCTCGATCACGTCAGGGAAATCGAAGAGGATAGGATTCATGTCGAAGATGGCGCGTGCCTCCTCGCATCATGCGAATCCGGTGCTGATCACGGCCAGGATGCTCTTGTTCAGTTCCGTGCGCGCCTTTACCACGTCGTCCTGATATTTCAAGATCACGCCGAGGGTCTCATCCACGATGCGCTCGTCCAGCGCGGTTTGATCGAGGGCGACGAGGGCAGTGACCCAATCGAGCGTCTCGGCCACGCCGGGCAGCTTGTAAAGCTCGGCGCGGCGCAGTTCCTGCACGAACTGGGTGACCTGCTTCGCCAGTTGGGCAGGCGCATCCGGCACTTTGGCGCGCACGATGGCCAGTTCTTTCTCGAAGCTCGGATAGTCAATCCATTGATAGATGCAGCGACGCTTCAAGGCGTCGTGGATCTCGCGCGTGCGGTTGGACGTGATGACGACGATGGGCGGCTCTGAGGCTTTGATGGTGCCGATCTCCGGGATGGTGATCTGGAAATCCGACAACACCTCGAGCAGAAATGCCTCGAATTCTTCGTCGCTGCGGTCGAGCTCGTCAATCAGCAGCACCGGCGGCTTCTCGCGGCTGTCTTCGATCGCCTGCAGCAACGGCCGCTTGAGCAGGAACTTCGGCCCGAACAGCTCGGCTTCTTCGTCTTCGATCCGCTCGCCCTTCGCTTCCATCAAGCGGATGTGCATGATCTGTCGGGTGTAGTTCCAATCGTAAACGGCGTGGTTGACGTCGAGGCCCTCGTAGCACTGCAGGCGGATCAGCTCGGTGCCCAACGCCTGGGCGAGCACCTTGGCGATCTCGGTCTTGCCTACGCCGGCCTCACCTTCCAAAAAGAGCGGGCGCCGTAACTTCAGCGCCAGGAAGATGGCCGTCGCCAGGCCGCGCTCGGCGATGTAGTTGTGCGCGCGCAGCGCCGATTCCAGATCGTCAATGGTCTTAATCGAAGCGAGTGAAGCGGTAGACATCTTTTTTGGATTCAATCTTACTCCGATCGGCTACCGCTTGAATGCGACGATGTGAAAGACATGCCAGTGCTTGGGCTCGCCGGTCGCCGTGTGGCCATCGCGTTCCTCTTCGAGCAACCATTCGACCTTGAAGCCGCTCAACAGCGCCTCTGTTTGCGCGCGCGTGTGAAACGTCATGGTCGCATCATCTGCCCAGCCATCTCGGACGCCGAACAAGTTGCCGGCGAAGCGACCGCGCGGCCGGATCGCCGCCACGATCATCCGCCACAGCGCCGGGAATTGTCCAGGCGCGCAGAAGGGCAGGCTGTAGCTGGCGTTGACCAGGTCGCAGGCCGGCAAATCGGCCAGCACTTCGAACGCCGCCACCTGCGTGTGCAATCGCTCGCGCTGGTGATCGGGTGTGCGCGCCAGCAGTCGTCGAATCGCTTCGCTTTCGCGGTCTATCGCCAGCACGCACCAACCCCGGCGCAGCATCTCGCGCGCGTCGCGCCCTTCACCGCATCCCAGGTCAATCGCGAAGCGCCGGCGGTCCGGCCCACCTTCGAACAGCGCCAGCGCCTTCAACAGCGTGTCGTGCGGCGGCCGCTGCGCCACGGCATCGTAGAAACTGCTCCACCCGGACGGCGTGAGCCGAAAGTCATCGGCCATCTCTCATTTCCCAATTCCCAATTCTCAATTCTCAATTCTCAATTCTCAATCCTTACCCCGAACTTGATCGTGGTCTCGGGCCGCTCGCGGATGGCGACCAGGGCATCGAGCGCTGCGTCGAACGGCACAATCGGCGTCACCATGCCTTCGCCCGTGATCAACCCGGCACGGAGCAACTCGATCGTTGTCTGGTAGGCGCGTGTGTGATCCCACAGCGGATGCGAGCGGTCGGGGTTTGCCCATCCGCTCCAGGCCTGGCTGCCCACGATGGTGGGGCGGTTGTGATGAAACTCCTCGTTCAGGTGCAGGTCGCGGCAATCCTTCGGCCCCCACGGCACGTGCACCACCGTGCCGCACTGCCGGAGGCAGCGGATTGCTTCGTGCAGCGCGCGGCCGGCCCCTGATGTCTCGATGGACACGTCCACGCCCTTGTTGTCGGTGGCGCGCTTGATTTCCAGGGCGGCGTCGCACGCGTTCGGATCCAGTGCCCGGTCGGCGCCGTGGCTCTCGGCAAAGGCCCGTCGCATGGGCAGCGGGTCTATGGCGAAGACCTTGCGCGCCCCGCCGGCGCGCGCGATTTGCACGGCCATTAGGCCGATGGCGCCCAGGCCGAACACCGCGACTGCATCGCCGATGCGGATGTTGCCGTCGCGCACGGCCACGAAGGCGACGTGCGCCGGATCAACGCATACCGCGTTCACCGCGCTGAGGTTGCCCAACGGGTAGAGATGGTCTTCGTCGGCCTGATGCACCTCGCGGATCGGGCCATAGCCGAATACGCGGTCGCCGGGCTTGAAGCGCGTGACGGCGCTGCCCACCTCGCGCACGGTGCCGACGATCATGTTGCCGATGTTGCGTTCCGGCCTGGGCGTTGGTTGTGATTCGCTCGGCGCCGTGCGCGGCAAGAACATGCGCAACTCGGCGTTCCATTCTTTTTGCTCGAAGGGGCTGCCGGTGATGACCTGCATCTCTGTGCCGTGTTTGGGCGCGGCAAAACTGACCTGGACGCGCACGCCGCGCGGGCCAAGCGGTTCCAGGGTGTACTCGCGGAAGCGGAACGACGTGCCGTCTCGCGTGACGATTTCACGAGGCATTTGAAATCTCCTGCTGTAGATTGCTGGACGGGCATTCTAGCCTGGCTCGCTGCAGACGGCTGCGCCGCCGCCCGTTCGCGCATGCGCGGTTGCGCGGGTGACCACACCGTGCGGGCGACCACGTAGGGTCGCCCCTACCACGGGCGGCGGGGGTGTAACGCGGAGGCGGCCTTGTGCGGCCGGCGGCTCCGGCCTGTTGCAATTGCCTGGCGCAGGCATACAATCCGCACCGGTTTGTCCATGCGCCTGGTGCAGTTCCTCGATGATGACGGCCGACCGCGCGTCGGCGTGCCCTCCGCCGCGGGCGACGTGCTCCAAGTGTTGAGCGGCGTCGCCGGCGTGTATGACCTGGCGCTTGTGGCCGCGAGGTCGGGACGGTCGCTCCACGACTGCGCGATCGAGCGTCTGCGCGGCGAGGTCGTCTCCTATGATCGCGTCGTGGCCGACCGTCGTCTGTTGCCGCCGCTCACCCATCCGGAGCCATCGCGTATGCTGCTGTCGGGCACCGGCCTGAACCACCTGGGCAGCGCCCTGGCCCGCAACGCCATGCATGCTCAGGCGCAGGCGCCCGATGGTCAACCGGCCGGTAAAACCGATTCGCTCATCCTGTTCGAGTGGGGCCTGGCCGGCGGCAAGCCTGCCCCGGGCGCGATCGGCAGCCAGCCCGAATGGTTCTACAAGGGCGATGGCTCATGGGTCGTTCCGCCGGAACAACCTCTGGTCATGCCGCCCTGGGCGATGGACGGAGGCGAGGAAGCCGAGCTGGCCGGGCTATACCTGATCGGCGACCACGGCGAGGTATTGCGCATTGGCTTCGCGCTGGCCAACGAGTTCTCCGACCACGTCATGGAGCGCCAAAACTACCTCTACCTGGCCCACTCCAAGCTGCGCATGTGCTCATTCGGCCCGGAGTTGCGGGTGGGTGATCTGCCGGATAGCGTCACCGGCACGGTGTGCGTGCGCCGCGACGGCGAGGTAGTGTGGTCGCAGACGTTCGCCACCGGCGAGGCGAACATGTCGCACAGCATCGCCAACATCGAGCACCATCACTTCAAGTATCCGCAGTTCCGTCGCCCTGGCGACGTGCACGTGCACTTCTTCGGCGCGTCCGCGCTGAGCTGCTCGGCCGGCGTGGTGGCCCAGCCGGGCGATGTGTTCGAGATCGCCTCGCCGCTGTTCGGACGGCCCCTGCGCAACCCACTGGTCAGGTCGTCCGCAGCGGATGCGCTGCTGCACGTGCGGCCGTTGTAGGCCGGAGCCTGATCGCTCCAGGCGATCCGGTTGCTAAGAGGCGTACAGGTGCTCCAGAGCAGCGATCCGTCCATCCCAGCCGAACTCGTTCCAGATGCGCTGTTGGGCAGCCCGGCCCAGCCGGTCGGCAAAGGCGTGATCGCGCAGTAACCGCGCCAGCGCAGCCCGAAAAGCCTCGGCATCGCCCGGCGGGGTAAGCAATCCGCTGCGCTCGTGTTCTACGTAGGCGCGGTTCATACCGACGTCGCTCACCACCATCGGCTTGCCGCAAGCCATGTAGTCCATCACCTTGCCGGAGCACTTGGCGCGGTTGATGTTGGTGTCGCGATAGGGATAGATCGCCACGTCGGCGGCCACCAACCGCTCCACCAGTTGGTCGTGCGGCATGAAGTCGTGCCAGGCCACACGGTCGCCGATGCCGGCCTGGGCGATGATCTGCCGCAGCGAGGGCAACCCATCGCCGGTGGCGATGATCGCCCACAACACCCCGGGCAGTTCGCGGATGGCCCGCACGGCCACGTCCAGGTCGTGGTTCAGCGGGACGGTTCCGGCGTAGATCACCACTGGCCGGTCCCAGCCGAACCGCGCGCGCAGCGCCTGGCGTTGTGCCTCGGCGCGCGCTACCTGAGCGCGCATTGCCTCATCCGGACCGTTAGGGAACAGGTACACCTCGCCACGGCCGGCGCGAAAGTGCTGGGTGCGTTCCACCAGCAGCGTGCTGGCGCAAGTCACGCGTGGTGCAGCGCGCAGCGCCCAGCGCTCTTGCCATTGCATGAACAGCTTCTGCGCCGGCGGGTAGGGGTTCACGTCCAGCCAGCCGCCGCGACCTTCCCAGTCGTCATTGTCCACGATCGAATTTCCAGCCATCAGCTTTGACTTGCGCATCAACCAGAACGCAAGGGCAGCCACGCCGACGGGCTTGAAGACGTGAACAGCATCCGGTTGCAGTTGTTGTGCGCGCGCCACGAGCTGCCTGGCCAGATGGAAGTGCAGCCTCGCTCCCGACTCACCACGCCGGACCACCATGTTCTCCACCTGCACCCCTTCACGCATCCAAGCCCGGCCGCTCTCTGCCGGATTGTCGTAGGGTGGGATGAGGATGGTCACGCGGTGGCCGCGTCGGACGAGCGCGGTAGCCATCGGCAGCATGCGCGCGCTGACGGTGGCCTTGGGCGCATAGGCGAAGGGCGCCAGATAAACGACGTGCATTCGGTGCGACGAATTATCATGCTACGATGCATGCCATGCGTCGCCGGGTGCGCTTTTCTGAAGGTGAAGGTCGGGCAAAAGGTCCTTTGACCATGGCGGGCCTGAAGCGCATCATATTGATCGTTGCGCCGGCGATGCTCATCGCTGTGCCGGTCGTGGCGTTCATCGTGCTGTGGTTCACTTTGCCGGATGTGACGCGGCTCGACCAGCGCGGCCAGGTGCCTAGCACCAAAATTCTGGATCGCCACGGCCGGCTGCTGTATGAGATCATAGACCCATACGCCCTCAGCAGCGGCCATCACACGCCAGTGCCCCTGGAGCGCATCCCACTGCATCTGCGCCAGGCGACGATCGCCGTCGAGGATGCCAGCTTCTACAGCAACCCCGGCGTGGACCTCGCCGGCATCGTCCGCGCGTTGTGGATCAACATCCAAGGGGGCGAAGTGTTGGCCGGCGGTAGCACCATCACCCAACAGCTCGCCCGCATGTTGTTGCTCGACCCCGACGAGCGCGCGCAGCGCACCCTGTTGCGCAAAGTGCGTGAATCGTTGCTGGCCTGGCAAATTGCGCGGCGCTATTCCAAAGACGAAGTGCTGACTCTTTACTTCAACCAGGTTTACTACGGCAACCTGGCCTACGGCGTCGAGGCAGCCGCGCGGGCCTACTTCGGCAAGTCGGTCAGCGAGCTGGACTTGGCCGAATGCGCGCTGCTGGCCGGTCTGCCGCAGGCGCCGGCGGCCTACGACCCGTTGCATCATCCGGAACTGGCCCGTCAGCGGCAGGCCGTCGTGCTTGGTTTGATGGTCAAACACGGCATGATCGGCGAAGAGGAGGCCATCGCGGCCGGGCAGGCGCGCCTGTCGTTTGCCCCGACCCCGTTCGACATCCGCGCCCCACACTTCGTGGCCTATGTCCGAGGCTGGCTGGAGCGCGAATTCGGTGCCGGCGTTGTAGCCCGCGGAGGGCTGTTGGTGACTACCACCCTCGACCTGGCCTTGAACGACGCTGCACAAGGGATTATGCGCGCGCATCTGCATCGCCTGGCCAATCCGGCCGACCAGCCCGGCCTCGGCCACGATGCGAACAATGCCGCGCTGGTAGCGCTCGACCCACACACCGGCGAAATCCTGGCGATGATAGGCAGCCCTAACTACTTCGACGCAACCATCAGTGGCGCGGTGAATGCGACTGTTGCCCTGCGCCAGCCCGGCAGCGCGATCAAGCCGATCACCTATGCAACGGCGTTCGCTCAGGGCAAGCTCACCGCAGCGACGCCGATCTACGATGTGCGCACGGCCTTCCCCACGCGCGAGGGGCTGCCCTACGTGCCGGTGAACTACGACCGCCGGCACTATGGCCCGATCAGCGCGCGCCAGGCCCTGGCCACCTCGAACAACACGGCGGCAGTGAGCGTCCTGCAGCGCGTCGGCCTGGAAACCATGTTGGCCCAGGCGCACGCCATGGGGATCGGGTCGTTCAAAGACCCTAGCCACTACGGCCTGGCGCTCACCCTGGGCGGCGGCGAGGTGCGTTTGCTGGAGCTGACCGCGGCTTATGGCGCGTTCGCCAACGGCGGCTATCGCGTCTTCCCTCACGCCATCCTCAAAGTGACGAACGCCAGCGGCAAGACGCTCTATCATCGCCCTGCACAATCCACGCTGCGGGACGCCGTGCTGGATCCGCGGGTCGCCTGGCTCATCAGCGACATCCTGGCCGATAATCAGGCTCGCGCCCCGGCGTTCGGCGAGGTAAGCGTGCTCAGGCTTTCGCGGCCGGCCGCGGTGAAGACCGGCACCACCACCGACTTTCGCGACAACTGGACGGTGGGCTATACCCCGCAGATCGTGGCCGGCGTGTGGGTCGGCAACGCCGATGGCCGGCCGATGCAGCGCATCAGCGGCGTGAGCGGCGCCGGCCCCATCTGGCACGACTTCATGGAAGTTGCCCATCGCGGCCTACCGGTGCGCTGGTTCGACCGTCCTGACGGGCTGGTGCGCGCCGAGGTGTGTGCGCTTTCCGGGTTGTTGCCTTCCCCGGATTGTGCCCATACGCGCTACGAATGGTTCATCGCCGGCACGGAGCCGACGCAACCGGATACCTGGCACCGCCGCGTCCGGGTGGACGCGCTGACCGGTCGTCCGGCCACGGCGAACACGCCGCGCGAGCGCATCGTCGAGCAAGTGATGCTCGACCTGCCGGCTCCGCTACGCGATTGGGCGCATGCGCAGGGCTGGCCGGTGCTGGCAGAGAACGTCAACGCCGCAACATCGGGCGCGCTGAACACATCGCTGGTGGAAATCGTCCGGCCTGACCCCGGGACCATCTATCGCCTGGCCGGGGAACTGCCGGCGCAGGTGCAGCGCATGCCGTTGGAGGTGCGCGTGGATGCCGCCGAGGTGGTGAGAGTGGATGTGGCCCTGGCGACCGGCCAGACCATCGCCCGCTTCCAGCAGCCACCATACCGCGCCTTTTGGCCGCTGCGCGTCGGTCAACACATCCTGGTGGCGCGTGTGCAGTTGCGCGATGGCCGCGTGCTGGAAAGCCAACCAGTGTCCGTCACCGTTCTGCCATGAGTTTCAATGGCGCGCCGATGCCGTCGTTGAGTTTGCGCGTTCGTCGCTCCGAGTGGATCGCCTTCGCCCTGGTGATGGCGCTGGCGACAGCGCTCCGCCTGTATCGCCTCGACCTGATTGACGTGCGCTTCGATGAAGCCTCGGCGCCGCAACTGGCGATGGGCATCGTGCGCGGCGACTGGTTGCCGGTAGCGCCGTTCAGCGGCAGCGTGGCCAATCATCCGCCGACCTACCTGTATCTCCTGGCGCTGCCCTACCTGTTCACCCGCGACTTCATGGCGATTGCTGCATATCGTGCTTTGCTCGATGTGGCGGCCATCGCGGCGTGTTGGTGGCTATGCCGACGATTCTTTGGCCACTCGCCCGGGATTGCCTTCGTCGCGTGTCTGCTCTTCGCAGCCGCGCCGTGGGCGATTCAATTTGCCCGCCGCACCTGGTTGGCGCCCGTGCCGCTGTTCCAGGTGGTGTTGCTGTTTGGCTTGTTGGAAGCCATGGTCAGGCGCAATCCCTGGGGGTGGGCCATCGTCGGTTGGGGACTGGCGCTGAGCGCAGGCGCACACCTGGCAGCCATCTACCTCGTCCCCGTCGTGCTGCTTGCCCTGTTCATCGGACGCGCGACGCTGCGGCCGCTGCCGTGCCTGGTGGGGCTGTTGCCGCTGCTCGTCCTGACCGGGGTCTACCTTGGCTTCGACGCCGGCCAGGACTTTCGCAACGTGCGCGCGTTGTTGGGCGCAGCCGGCGGCGCGGCGAGCTGGTCGGCGGACGCCTTGCGCTTTGCGTCCTGGGCCAGCGGCGGCGCCCACCTGAGCGACTTGACCGGCGGCGCATATCCCATCTGGCGTGCACAGGCATGGGCGGCCTTCGGGTGGATTGACGCGCTGCAGATGGCGCTGCTGGTCGCAAGCGCGGGCCTGCTGGTCATCCAACTGGTGCACCGGCCGGCGCTGTATGCCGCGCCAGGCATCGTTGTTCTGCTGGCCTGGCTGGCCTTGCCGGTGGCGTTGCAACTGCGCCCGTTGCGGCCTTTGCAGATGCATTACTTCGTGGCGCTCTACCCCGTGCCCTTCATCGTCATGGCGCTGGGCCTGGATGTTGCCGTCCGTGCCCTGCGCGCGCCGGCCCTGCGCGGTGTAGCGGGTTGGGTGAGTGCCTTCGTTGTGGCGCTGGTGGTTGGCTGGCAGGTTTTCACCACGCTGCGCTTTACGGAGTTCATCCAGCGTCACGATACCAGCTATGGCGGCTATGGCCCGCCGGTGCGCAGCGCGCTGGACGCCGCCGGGCTTGCGCGCGACGCCGTCCGCGCTGGTGTCGCCCGCGACGTCATCGTGGTCACCACCGGCGGCGATCCGCGCGTGAACGGCCCGGCAACGGTGATGGACGTGCTCCTGGCCGACCTGCCGCACCGCTTCGCTGATGCCAACGCCGGGCTGATCCTGCGCGAGGATGTAGCTCAGTACATCATCACGCCCGATGCGCTCGCCGCGCTCGATCTTTTGTTGCAACACGCTGATGCCGAAGCGGTGGTGCACGAGATTCCGCTGCAGGTGGGCCGCGAAGAAGCATACGTCTATGTGCGCATCAACCTCGCTCGCCTGCCGGCCGTGCGCGCGTGGCCGGCGCAGTGGGAGAATGGCGTGGGCCTGCTGGGATACCGTGCCGGGCAGGGTAACCCGCTGGTGATGGATTACTACCTGCGCGTGTTCCGCGAAGCCGAACCAGGCATGGACTACCACTGGTTCAATCACCTGTACGACGGCGACCGAAAGTTCGCCGCGCTCGATGGCGGCGGGATACACCCGGCGAACTGGCGAGCCGGCGATGTGTTGTTGCACCGCTTCGCAATCCCGCTGCCCGACGATGCGCCAGCGCGGCCCTATCGGCTGCACATGGGCGCGTATCGCTATCCGCAACTGCAGAACATCGCGGTGCTGGACGCACAAGGGCGCCCAACCACCGATCATGTGACGTTGAACATCGAGTGACCATGCGATTCCTGATTTTCGGCGCGGGGGCAATTGGCACGTGGATCGGGGCGAATCTGGTCATGGCTCGCCAGTCGGTGACCTTCGTGGGCCGCGGGCCGTTCGTGCAAGCCGCTTGCGCGCAGGGTATACACATCATGCTGCCCGGCGGCGAGACCTGGCGACTGCACGATCTGGACGTGACGACCGGCCTGGCCGAAGCGTTGCAGCGTCCGTCGTCTGGCTACGACGCCATTTTGCTGTGCATGAAGTCTTTTGCCCTCGCTGGCGCCATTGCCGAGTTGCGCGAATGTGCCGAGGCGTCTTCTGGTGCATCGTTGCTCGCCTTCCAAAACGGTGCAGGTAGCGAAGAGAAGTTGGCGGCTGTGTTCGGTGCGCAGCGGGTGGTGGCGGCGACACTGACCAGCCCGATTTCGGTGGAAGGGCCGGCCGCGGTTCGGCTGGAGCGACTAGGCGGCGGCGTCGGCCTGGCCGCGCTGACGCCGCAAGCCGGCGAGTGGTGGCAGGTGGCCCAGGCCATGGCCCATGCGCCGCTGCTCGGTGTAAGAACGTATGCCGATTGGCGCGCGATGAAGTGGTCCAAGTTGCTGCTCAACCTGATGGGCAACGCCACCAGCGCCCTGCTCGGCATGTCACCAGCCGAGATATACGCCGATCGCCGACTGTTCGCCGTGGAGATGCGCATGCTGCGCGAGGCGGTGGCGGTGATGGATGCGCATGTGCCGCGCATTGAGACTGTCAACCTGCCGGGGTATCCAGCGCGTGTCTTGGCTTTTGCGCTCCGTACGTTGCCGCATGGGTTGCTGCAGCCTATCCTGGCGCGGCGCGTGGCCCGTGGGCGCGGCAACAAGATGCCGTCGCTATACGACGATGTGGCCCATCGCACCGGCCGCTCCGAAGTCGTTGCGTTGAACGGCGCGGTGGTTGCTGCCGGCCGTCGCCTGGGCGTCCTGACGCCGGTGAATGCTGCACTGACGGAGATGATGTTGCAAGCGGTGCAGCCGAATGCGACGCATTCCTACCAGGCTGCGCGGCGCGCGCTGGAGCAATTGGCGTTCGGCTGAATGGCGCATCGGTCTGTCTGGCGCTCGATCGAATTTGCGCTACGATCCCCTCCGTCTGGGGATGCGTTTCGCCGAAGGCATATCGAATAGGGCGCGCTATCCGTGCGGGACACAAGCAGCGCACCGTTGGGGGCGTGGAACACGACCTTTGCCTGTGGCCTGGAGTTTCATCCCTGTAGAAAGGTGCAACCTCATTCGGCCGCGGGATTGATCGGTGGATGCAATGAGTTCTCTAGAGAGCTACTTCGCCCACGTGTGGGAAGCGATCTGGCTGGCGCTCGGTTTCAATCCCGAGGCAGCCCGATTCGTCTCGACCGAGCCGGAGTCCATCGCAGTCGTCCTCAGCGTAGCCTTCCTGGCTGGCCTATCGTTGCTGCTCGGCCAGAGCGTGGTGCTGTTCCTCAACCGGGTGTCGAAAGTGCGTTTCGCCATCACGCTGACGCTGAATGCCGTCATCTACGTCATCAACCTCGCCATTTGGTCGCTGGTGATCTGGTTCGTAGCGACTTTCGCCTTCCGCGCGGATCGGCCGATCGGCATCGGTGCGTTGGCCATTCTGCTCGGCAGCACGCCGTTCGTGTTCGGCTTCTTCATCCTTATCCCTTACCTCGGGATCATCCTCACCCGGATCTTGTATGGGTGGAGCTTTCTGATCACGCTGGTGATGGTGCAGGCTGTGTTCGCGATCGGTTGGTGGCAGGCGCTGGTAAGCGTTGGCCTGGGCTGGGTGTTGTTGCTGATCCTGAACCGCACAGTCGGTCGGCCGGTCGTGATCATCCGCGATCGCATCTTCCGGCGGCTCACCGGCCTGCAGCCCTACGGCCCCTCCAATGCACCGGAGAGCCGGGGGCGGCCCACCCGTCGGATCGGCATGCGTTCCGAGGTGAAGTTACTGCGGCGTCGCATGATGCGCTCCGAGGCGACTGCTGCGCGGCGCAGCGCTGGTTCGCAAGAACTCGATATCCGCAATGAGCAATGAACCGCTGCGTGTGCCGGCGATGCCGATCTCAAGCGATTTCGCCCGCGTCAGATCCACGCCGCCGAACTCGGCCAGCCCCACGCGCACCGAGCCGAGGTAGGCATGTCCCACCCATCCCCACGTTTGCTTATCCGGCTCGCCGGGCGGGTAGGCCAGGGCAGGGGCGTTCGCACCGTCGAGTCGTATGCTGGCGCTGCGATCTGCCCCGTCGGTCAACGTCAGCACGATGGCGATCGGTTCGCGATGGGCATTGAGGTAATCGGTGGGGTCGGGCACGACCCGCAAGTGCAGGCTCCTGAACTCTGACAGGTCGGCGGTGGATTCGCCCAGCGGGAGCGTCCATCTTGCTTCGGCCGGGTGATTCCACGAAAAGCGCACCTGGGCCGGATTGCCAGGCTGGATGGCCCAGCGCATGCAGGGCTGGCGATAGGCGCAAAAACCGAGGTGGGTGGCCCCGCTGCCTGTGGCATAGCCGCCGAAGTCGTTGTAACCCAGGTCGTCGCGCGTGCGCGGCTGGATGACGATGCCGCGCCCGGCGATGCCTAGGGACAGCGCAGTGCGTGTGGGGAAGCCATACAGGCTGGCCGGTGCGGGTTCGGCGGGATTCAGGCCGGCACGCGTCGCCGGCGCACCTTGCAACGCGGCTGGCGTGCTCATGGCCACGTCAAGAAAATCAGGTGCATAACGCGCCAGGAACTCGCGCTGCTGCTGGGGAGCCAAGCGTAACGTGCGCCGGTCGTCGGCGCGGCAACCGGAAGCTGGCGGCAGTGCTCCGGCGTCGTCGGTGCGCGCAACTTCGTTGAATGCGTTGTGGTTGGCGCCGATCAGGTAGACCGACGCGGCGAAGTGATTGCGGTTGCGCGCCAGACGCGCATCCTCGTAGTAGCCCTGGCCGCTCAGTTCGGGGGTGATACCATCGCACGACGGCAGCACGATGCCGAGCGGCGCGTCGGCGTCGCCCTCCGGCGAGTAGAGTGGGGCAATCAGTAACACAGCGGAGAGCGGCCCGCCGGCGGCGTTGGTCTTAGGACGTGGGCGTCCCTGGCGCGCGCGTGCGCTCTGCATGGCCAACAGCGCGCCGTGGCCATGCGCGATGATGCCGATGCGCGCCAGGTCGAGCTTGCCGACCAGCGATACTTCGAGAGCTGGGCTCTCTCTGCGATTGGCTTCGACCAGAACGCTCAGGTGTGCGTTCAGCACTTCTGGATAGCGCTGTGTCTCCGGTCCTACCGTGCCATAGGCCGCGTAAACCGCGTTCAGGTTCGGTGCCACTGCCACATAGCCGCGTGCAGCCAGGGCGCGCGCCAGATAGGCCAGGCCGACGTCGTTGCGCCGCTCCTCGGCAGGGCTGCAGGGCCAGCGCTCCAACATCACGTCGGTAACAGTTGGGTCGGCCGGGCATCCGCCATGCGCATCATGAAAGATCAGCACGAGCGGGAAGGGGCCGTCGCCCGGCGGAACGGCGATGATGCCTTCGACCCGATAGGGCATGATGCGCGCAGGATCGCGGCGCGGCAACCAGGTCTGCTCGATGGTGCGTTCGCCGGCGGAATAGGTATATACGGGCGGCGGTTCCGACTGCGCTCGGGCGGGTGGCACGGGCGACATGACGAAGATGAGGGCGACGGCGATGATGCTGCGCCCGACCAAGCGCGCGACAATGCGCGCAACAATGCGCGCGACAATGCGCGCAGCAATGCGCGCGACAAGATGGGAGAAGGGCGAGGTCATCGTCGGCTAGCTGGCCAATCGCAACGCGCGCGCGACTTCGCGGATCACAGCTTCCTCTTCGGGGCTGATGCGCACGCCACCGATGCCGAAGATGCCGCCCTCCCGGCTATCCTCGGCTACGCGCCGGCAAACGGTCAACGCGACCTGTTTGACCGTTTCGCTTTGTTGTGGCGTGAATTTCTCGTCCAGGATGTCCGCTAGCTCGTCGCATCGCCGCAGCGCAAACGGCTTGATGTCCTGCAGTTTGATCACCTCGGGATTGAACTGTTGCACCAGGCGATTGATCTCAGCGCGCGTTCCGTCGTTGGCCAGGGCGCCCAGGATGATGTGCGACGCGTGTGCTTCGATCTGTTCGATGAAGCTGCGCGCGATGGTGGCGAACTCCGAGGCCGTGCCGCTGGCGCCGCTGGACTTGGCGGCTGCGACGCTCATGCCGGCCATCACCACGGCGCGGATGAGCGTATTGATTTCGTCGGGCGTGAGTCCGGCGTCCGGCTGCGACTGCGTTTGCATGTCGCCCAGTCTCTCACGAGGTGCGCGTCGTGACAAGCCGGACGGGAACCGCTGCAAACGCCCGCATACAATTGCCGAACATGAGAGTGTTGATTTACGACGCCAAAAAATACGACCGCGAAACGCTGCAAGCGGCTAACGAGGCGAACGAAGTCCGTCACGAGTTGGTCTTCGTGGAATCGCTGTTGAACGCGCAGACCGCTCCTCTGGCAGACGGCTTCCGGGCGGTGAGCATCTTCGTCAACGACGATGCCTCGGCGCCGGTGCTCGAACGCCTGGCGCGCGGCGGCGTGCGGCTGATGGCTTTGCGCAGCACCGGCTTCAATCACGTAGACCTGGACGCAGCGGCCCGCTGCGGCGTCACGGTCATGCGCGTGGCCAACTACTCGCCCTATGCCGTGGCCGAGTTCGCCGCCGCGCTGTTGCTGGCCGTCAATCGCAAGGTGCACCGCGCCTACAACCGCACGCGTGAGGGTAACTTTTTGCTGGACGGTTTGCAAGGCCACGACATTCACGGCAAAACGGTCGGGATCATCGGCACCGGGCGCATCGGCGCCGTGTTCGCCCGCATCATGAGCGGCTTCGGCGTGGCGCTGCTCGGCTATGACCTCGCGCCCAACCCCGAATGCGTCCAGTTGGGCATGCGCTACGCCTCGCTGGACGAGCTGCTGGCGCAGTCGGACATCATCAGCCTGCATACCCCGCTCTTGCCCAGCACCTATCACATGATCAACGCCGAGGCGCTGGCCAAGATGAAGCGCGGCGCGATCTTGATCAATACCAGCCGCGGCGCGCTGATTGATACCGAGGCGCTGGTCGAGGCCCTCAAGAGCGGCCACGTGGGCGCCGTCGGCCTCGACGTGTATGAAGAAGAGGAAGGTTTGTTCTTCCGCGATCGCTCTAATCAGATCATCACCGATGATGTGTTCGCCCGGCTGATGACTTTCCCAAACGTGCTGGTCACCGGCCATCAGGCCTTCTTCACGCATGAAGCGCTGGCGCAAATCGCGGCGACGACCCTCCGCAACCTCACCGATTTCGAGGCCGGCCACGCTAATGAGAATATATTGCAGCCTCGTTAGCGTCTGAGCAATGGAATTGCCAGGTGCGCAGGTCCCCCCCTCTTCACAGGCTTATCGTGAGCCGGCAGAGGCCGTATTGACGCGGCTGGGGACTGATCCATCGCGGGGGCTGACGGCAGCGGAAGCCGCTGCCCGGCTGCGCATGTATGGCCCGAACGAACTGATCTCCCAGCCGTCCATGCCGGCCTGGCGTAAGTTCCTCGCTCAGTTCCAGAACCCGCTTGTGCTGCTGTTGCTGGTTGCCACGGTCGTTTCATTCACTGTATGGTGGATCGAGCGCGAATCCGAGCTGCCGTTCGAGGCGATTTCCATCCTGGCCATTGTTTTGTTGAATGCTGTGCTCGGCTTTGCTCAGGAAGAACGGGCCGAACGCGCCGTCGCTGTGTTGAAAGCGATGTCGGCAGCGACGGCTACAGTGGTGCGCGATGGCCGACGCCAGAAGATCCCGGCGCGCGAAGTGGTGCCCGGCGATATCTTGCTGGTGGAGGAAGGCGACGCCATCGCCGCCGATGCTCGCCTGATCGAGGTGATCGGCCTGCAGGTGTCCGAAGCGGCACTGACCGGCGAGAGCCTGCCCGTATCGAAATCCCTGGCGCCGATCGCAGATGAAGTTGGCCTGGGCGACCGCAAGAACATGCTCTTCGCCGGCACGGCGGCCGCTTACGGCCGAGGTCGAGCGGTCGTCACGGCCACCGGCATGCAGACCGAGATGGGGCACATTGCCGGCCTGCTGCAGCGCACCGAAGATGCGGCCACGCCGCTGCAGATCGAGATTGAGCGCGTCGGACGGTCGCTGGGCATTGCCGTGATCGCCATCGCCGTCATCATCGTGGCTGCCGTCTTCCTGACCCAGCGGGTGACCACTCTCAAGGCGGTCGTGGATGTGTTGATCATCGGCGTATCGCTGGCAGTGGCGGCCGTGCCAGAAGGTCTGGCCACAGTGCTGACCATCGTGTTGGCGCTGGGCATGCAGCGCATGGCCCGGCGCAACGTCATCGTCCGCAAGCTGGCCGCCGTCGAGACGCTCGGCTCGGCCAGCGTGATTTGCACCGACAAGACCGGCACGCTCACGCGCAACGAGATGACCGTGCGGACGGTAGTGACGGCCAGCGGCCGGGTCGAATTCAGTGGCATCGGCTATGTCCCGGAGGGGCAGGTGATGACTCAGGATGGTCGGCCGCTCAGCGACGACCTGCTGCGCGCCGAGGTCGAGTATGCCATGCGGGCGGCCGATCTATCGAACAACAGCGTGTTGCAGCAGCGCAATGGCCGGTGGGTAATTCAAGGTGATCCCACCGAGGGCGCTTTGCGCGTGGCGACCGAAAAGCTCGGCTTGCGGCACGACGAGCTTGTGCAGCGCTTTGTGCGCATCGGCGAAGTGCCGTTCTCGTCGGAGCGCAAGCTAATGAGCACCGTGCACACCGACACAAAGAAGCCGGAGCGCGTGGTGATCTTTGCTAAGGGCGCGCCCGATGTGCTGCTGGCACGTTGCTGCTCCGAACGGGTGGGCGACACAGTGCGCCCGTTGACCGACCGGCGGCGTGAAGAAATCCTGGCGTGCGTTGACCGGCTGGCGAGCGAGGCCTTGCGGACGCTGGGTGTGGCCTTCCGCACGGAGCAACGCGATCGCGCCTGGGATGGTGCGATCGGCGAAGACATCGAGCACGATTTTGTCTTTCTGGGCTTGATTGGGATGATGGACCCGCCGCGACCCGAGGCAAAAGACGCGGTGGCGCGTGCGCACCAGGCTGGCATTCGCGTCATCGTGATTACCGGTGATCATCCGTTGACTGCCAAAGCCATCGCGACCGAACTCGGCATCATCGCGCCGGGAGACCGCGTGGCGACCGGTGCAGAGCTGAGCCGCATGGACGAGCCGACGCTGCGGCAAACGGTGCGCGAAGTCTCGGTCTATGCGCGGGTCAGCCCGGAGCACAAGCTGCTGTTGGTCAGAGCGCTGAAGCAGAACGGCGACGTGGTGGCGATGACCGGCGATGGTGTGAACGACGCGCCGGCGCTGAAGCAGGCCGACATCGGCATCGCCATGGGGGTCACCGGCACAGATGTGTCGAAGGAAGCCGCCGACATGATCCTGACCGACGACAACTTTGCCTCCATCGTCGCAGCCGTCGAAGAGGGGCGCGGCATCTTCTCCAACATCCGCAAATTCTTGCGCTATTTGCTCTCATCGAACATCGGTGAAGTGCTGACGATGTTCTTCGGCCTGCTGTTTGCGACGGTGCTCGGCCTGTCGGCGGGTGCCGAGGGCGCGCTGGCGCTGCCGCTGCTGGCGACGCAAATTCTGTGGATCAACTTGGTCACCGATAGCGCTCCTGCCTTGGCGTTAGGCGTGGACCCACCCGGTGGCTACCTGATGCGCCGGCCGCCGCGCCCGCGCCACAAGGGCGTGATTGACCGCGAGATGTGGATCGGGCTGTTCATGGTGGGTGCGGTGATGGCGCTAGGCACGCTCTTGGTGTTCGATTACGCCCTGGCCGGCGGTCTGATCCCCGGCACGGGCAACCTGACCTATGCTCGCACGATGGCATTCACCACCCTGGTGCTCTTCCAACTGTTCAACGTTTTTAACGCACGCTCGGATCGCGAAAGTTTGATGCGCGGCCTGTTCCGCAATCCCTGGCTGTGGTTGGCCGTGATGGCTTCGCTCGTTTTGCAGGCGGCGGCGGTCTACCTGCCCTTTCTGCAGCGCGCTTTCAACACGGCGCCGTTGGCGCTGGCCGATTGGTTTGTGTGCATCGCTGTTGCCAGCAGCGTAGTGTGGGTGCGCGAGCTGTTCAAATTCGTCGTTCGACGCGTCCGGTAGCTGGCGGTGGCCGGTAGCGGGTTATGGGGTGCAAGTTAGAAACGGGAAGTAATTCATTTCGTCGCTTGTAACGAACGCCGAGGGTGTATTCACGAATAGGCAGAAACCTCCCGCAGGTTGCTCGCCCAAGTCGTGACAGACAGCAAAAACTGCGGGAAGTTGTCACTGCCCCTGGTCGTGAACGCACCCGAACGCCGAGAACGGCTCTCGGTAAACTGGCGTGGTAACCGATTGACCGGATGAGTTGCCGAACTAATGGAGGGCTACACGATGAAAACGATCATGACCAGGGGTAAATTCGATGGCATCAACGCTTGTGCCGATGCGCGCGGCGTCATCGCGGCCGCAGCCATGGATCAGCGCGGCTCGTTGCAAAAAGCGATCGCTAAGGCGCGCGGCGGGGAGGGCTCGGCCGGCGGTGGAGATCTCACCGCCTTTAAGACCGCCGTTACCAAAGTGCTGACCCAACACGCCAGCGCCATCTTGATGGACCCCGAATATGGGCTGCCGGCCTTGAAGGAGAAAGATCCGCATGCCGGCGTGCTGCTGGCATACGAGAAGACCGGCTATGATGCCAACGTGAAAGGTCGGCTGCCGGATTTGTTGGACGAGTGGAGCGTGCGGCGATTGAAAGAGGCGGGTGCGGACGCGATCAAAGTCCTGCTGTATTACAACCCCTACGACGAGCCACACATCAACGAAATCAAACACGCCTTCATGGAACGCGTTGGCGCGGAATGCGCCGCGAACGACATCCCGCTCTTCCTCGAACCGATCTACTACGAAGAAGGCCTGGACGAAGTCGAGCTGGCCAGGAAGAAGCCCGATGCCGTCGCGCGTTACATGGCGGAATTCTCCCGACCGCGTTACGGCGTGGATGTCTTGAAGGTCGAAATCCCCTTCAACATTAAGTACGTGGAGGGCTCGCGCGCCTACGTCGGCCCGGCCGTGTATACCAAGGCCGACGCGTTGCGATTGTTCCGCGAGGCGGCCCAGGCAGCCAAGAAACCTTTCATTTACCTCAGCGCCGGCGTGAGCGACGCCGTGTTCATCGAATCGCTGGAGTGGGCGGCAGAGGCCGGCGTAAACTTCGCCGGTGTGTTGTGTGGGCGAGCGACCTGGCAGGAAGGCATTCCCGTTTTTGCCCGACAGGGCTACGAAGCGCTGGAGGCATGGCTGATGGATAGGGGGGTGCGAAATATCACTGCGCTAAACGAGACGCTGGCCCGCGGCGCGCATCCGTGGTGGGACGCTTACGGCGGCAAGGAGAACATCGAGGTCGTCGGTTAGGCCGCGCGGCGGATTCCCCCGCATCTGGCTCCTGCTCCCGGCCAATGCGGGCCGCAGCGATTCATCGGCTGAAGGCGCGGAACGGATTGTCCTGCGTCAACAGACGAATCGTCTCTTCATCCACGCCCGCGTCGCGCAAGGCGGGCAGGAAGGTGTGAGTGAGGTAAGTAAACGGCTTCGGAGTGCCGCCGTTTGGCTGTGATGGGTCGAACCAGCCGCGGTCCTGGCTGAGCAAAATTTGCCCGCTGTAGCCGGCATCGAGCAGCCGGCAGATGCGCTCGATGAAGAACGCATCCGGTTGTGAACCCCCGATCCAGTCATACTCGATCCATGCGCCTCGGCGCGCCATCTCCAGGTTCAGTGAGAAGTCCGGTTCGGCGCTGGCGTGAATCCAGATGAAGCGCGAGGCAGTGTAGCCACTCGCTTCGAGGATGTCGAGCTGGTCGCGCACCACGCGCCCGCGAATGGTATGGCTGCCGATGGCCGCGCCGGTGTGTTTTGCCGCCCGTGCCGCTGCGCGTAGGATCTTCTGCTCGACGTCGGTCAGTCCATCGTCACCGGCGCTCAGCTTGATGAAGGCGGCGCGCACGTTCGCACCCTCGATTCCTTCGTTCAATTCGCGCATCATCCAGTCGCGCAGTTCATCTTCGCCGGCGTCGTGTGCCCACCGCGGCACCCACGGCTCGCGATAGATGCCGGTGGCGACGGCGATGGGAAAGTTCGTCGCGCGCGATACGGCGCATACCAGGTCCACCCGCCGCCCGACGCCGACCGGGGTGCATTCGACCAACGCGGTGACGCCGGCGGCGCGCGCCCGTTCGACCTCCGGGCCCATCAGCGCAACCACGGCTTCGGCTTTGGCTTGGCCGAAATCGGGCCGATCCGGCGCGCCGAGGTCAACAAAAATGTGCTCGTGCGGCAGGATCAGCCCGAGCCCGTCGCGGCTGCGGGAGCCGAGCGTGGTGAACAGTTGGGTCACTGCGCAGTTGTGTCCACCAGTTCCGCTTCAGGAGCGTGGGTCTTCACCGAGGCGATGCCCTTCTCCATGGATGCTGCAGATGAATACATCTGACTTCGGCCGATGACCACGCCGTTGGCTGCCATGAGCACGAAGAACGGTTTGCCGCTGTCCGACATCTTTCGCTCGAACCGCTCATCCAGTGGGGCGTTGGCGCGTACCGACTCGATGCCTTTCAGAGCGTTTCGGCGTTCAGGGTAGGTCTCGCTGGTTAGGATAACCTTGCCGTTGGATGCGATCAGGTTGAACATGTATTCGCCATTTCTGGATGTCTTGAGTTCGAACTTGCCGGACATGTTTGTCGTTTCTCCTTCGTGTTGCGATTCGATCTTCGATCAGGCCCGATGCCTGGAAGATTGCTCAAGGCGGATTGTCGAATCCGCTGCATCTCGCCGGATTGGACGATGCCCTGCGCAACTTCAGCCCCTAAGTCTATCCGATGCCGACTGCTCCCATCGTCCATCGTCCTCGTCTCACGGATCGTCGGAACGCTGGCCGGATCGTTTGGCTTTTGGTAATGAACCGCCAGCCCCTTCACGAGCTTCGTTTGCTAACGATTGATGCAGCGCAGCCCACCATGCGGGGTGACCAGGGTGCACCATCTCCGGCTCGAAGCCGATCTGCAGATACATTTTGACCGCTGCGGTGCGAAAGTCCTCAGTTTTCAGGAAAGCGTAGGAATAGCCCGAGTTGCGGATGTAACCCAGCACAGCCCGACACACCTGCAGTGCCAGTCCGCGTCGGCGATGCCCTGGATGGGTGATCACCCATCCCAATTCGCCCGCCGGCGGCGCCTCGTCGGGATACAGGAAGGTGCAGGCAGCAGCGACTGGCCTGTCGTCCTTTGTGGCGAAGAAGATACCACTTGGCGGCATGAACCCGCGACCGCCGGCCAGCATCCAGTCCAATCGAGCGCGATCCCACTCCCATGCCTCTTCGGTGCGCAGCAAGGCCAGCCAGTCATCTTCATCGCCTGGGCGGAAGGTGCGCAGGCCATAGCCCGGCACCGGCTGAGGCGGCAAAAGCTGGTCGAAGCGCGTGAACCCCATCCGTAGTTGGGGGAGCGACGACGCCATGGTTCAGAATTTGCGGCTCCACTCCTTCGGCCAGCGCTCGACCACGACCTTGGTCTCAGTGTAGAACTCCACACCATGCATGCCCTGGGCGTGCAAGTCGCCGAAGAAGCTTTCGCGCCAACCGCTGAAGGGGAAGAAGGCCATCGGCGCAGCCACGCCGACGTTGATGCCAACATTGCCGGTGTTCACTTCGTAACGGAACTGGCGAGCGGCCGCACCGCTGCTGGTGAAGATGCAGGCCATATTGCCGTAGCTGCGATCATTGACCAGCGCGATCGCCTCGTCAATCGTCTCGGCGTGCATCAGGCTGAACACCGGGCCGAAGATCTCGGTGCGTGCGATTTCGCTCTTGGGCGGCACGTGGTCCAGCAGGGTGGGGAAGATAAAGTTACCTTCTTCGTAGCCTTTCACTTTCTTGTTGCGCCCGTCCACGATCACCTGCGCGCCTTCGCTCTCGCCCAGGGCGATCAGCTTTTCGATGCGAGCCTTGCTCTCCGCGGTGATCACCGGCCCCATCTCCACGCCTGGGTCGAGGCCATAGCCCACTTTGCGCGAAGCCGCAGCGTCGGCCAACTGTTCGACGAAGATGTTGCGTGCCTCGCCGACGGTGATGCCGACCGAGGCAGCCAGACAGCGCTGGCCGGCGCACCCAAAGGCCGAGTCGGCCACGATGCGGGTGGTCATTTCCATATCGGCATCGGGCATGATCACTACCGGGTTCTTGGCCCCGCCCTGGGCCTGCACGCGCTTGCCAGCCCTGGCGCCGCGCTCATACACGTAGCGCGCTACCGGCGTGCTGCCCACAAAGCTGACCGCGCGAATATCCGGGTGATCAAGGATGGCGTCCACGACTTCCTTTGCGCCGTTCACTACCTGCACCACGCCGGGCGGAAAGCCGGCTTGTTCGAGCAACTGGAACATGCGCTGGATCGTCATCGGCACTTTCTCGCTGGGCTTGAGGATGAAGCAGTTGCCGGTGGCGACGGCGTAGGGCAGGAACCACAACGGCACCATGCCGGGGAAGTTAAACGGCGTGATGGCTGCCACCACGCCGAGCGGCTGGCGGAAGCAGTGTTCGTCAATGCCGCGCGCGATGTCTTCGTTGTTGAAGCCTTGCATCAGCGATGGGATGCCGCACGCCACCTCCACGTTCTCGATGGCGCGCTGCATCTCGGCCTGGCTCTCGGCGTAGGTCTTGCCGCATTCGTTGGTGATCAAGCGCGACAGTTCGTCGCGGTGCTCTTCGAGCAAGCGCTTGAATCTGAACAGGTGCTGCACGCGCTCGACGGCCGGCGTGCGACGCCATTCCTTGAACGCCGCAACGCCAGCTTGGGCGGCCATGTGTACTTCCTGGGCGGGCGAAAGCGGCACCTGCGTCATCACCTGTGCCGTAGCCGGATTTTTGACGTCGAGGAACGCGCTGGCGCTAGATTCCATCCATTGGCCGTTCACGTAGTTGAGCAAACGTCCATTCGTTGACATGAGGTTCTCTCCTTGGATTGAGCTTCTTGGCTGCTGGCAGCGATTATAAGTAGGCGGCGGCTATAATCGCAACGGCGTGTCCGATCCATCTGTGGATGAGTTGCGCATCAAACTGAAGCCGATCTTCGAGAAATATGGCGTAGAGTGCGCTTTCGTGTTTGGCTCGGTGGCGCGCGGCGAGGCCACGCGCCGGAGCGACATAGACTTGATTGCCATTCAGGAAACCGACAAACGATTTTTGGATCGCTACGAAGGCATCCTGGCTGAAATTCACGCTGCCCTTCGCCGCAGCGTAGATTTGTTGATCTACACGCCACAAGAATTCGAGGCCATGCCGCGCACTGCGTTCGTGCGTCATATGCTGAGGGACAGCAAGGTGATCTATGAGCGTGAGCGGGAATCGCCAGACAGCAACGCTCTGGATGCAGACGGCATCTGAGGACCTGCAAGCTGCGCACGCCCTCAGCGAGCAGGCGCTGTATTCGGCTGCTTGCTTCTTTGCACAGCAATGCGCTGAGAAGGCGGTCAAGGCATTGTGGTATGCCCTTGACCAAGAACCGTGGGGACATTCCGTAGTGCAGTTGCTATCGGACTTCGCCTCGCGCGATACGCTGGGTGCGGATGGATGGATGGATTGTGCCCGCGCGCTCGATCAGTTTTATATCCCGACGCGCCATCCGGATAGTTTGCCTGGGATCACGCCCGGCCAGGCCTATGGTAAGTCGGATGCGGCGCGAGCCATTGCGTGTGCTGAAGCCATCCTCGATGGTTGCCGTGAGTGGCTGGCAGCGTATTGACCCGGTCACCAGGCTTGCTTGTATAGCTCGATGATCTGCTCCGCCGTTGGCACCACCGGGTTGTTTTGCGGACTGCCCGAGGCGAGCGCGTCGAGCGCCATCTTCTCCAGGCTGCTCTCGAATTTGGCCCGCCCGACCCGGACACATTCGCGCAGCGGCGGGATTTGCAGCGCCTCGTTCAGCGCCTCTAACCCATCCGCCAGCTTGTGGGCGGCCGTTTCATCGTCGTCTGCGCCGCCGGCCAGGCCGACGATGCGCGCTACAGTCGCGTAGCGCACCAACGCGCCGGTCAGCGAGAAGCGCGTCACCGTCGGCAACAGCACCGCGTTCGACAGGCCATGCGGCACGTGGTAGAGCGCGCCCAACGGCCGGCTCATGCCGTGCACCAGACATACGCTGCTGTTGGAGAATGCCATGCCGCCCTGGCACGCTGCCAGGGCCATCGCTTCGCGGGCAGCGCGATTGTCCGGCTCGCGCCACGCCGTCAGCAGGTGGGTGGCCGTCAGCGCAATGCACGAGAGCGCGATCGGATCGGTCAGGCCGTTCGCCTTGCGCGACACGTAGGCCTCGATGCCGTGTGTGAGCGTGTCCACGCCGACGTGAGCGGTCAGCGCCTTCGGCATGGACATGCTCAGTTCGTAATCCACCAGCGCGACGGTCGGCATCAGGTGCTCGCTGAGCATCATCATCTTCTCGTGTTGCTCGGTGTCGGTGATGACGGCGACGCGGGTGACCTCGCTGCCTGTGCCGGCCGTGGTGGGGATGGCGATCATCGGTGCGCCGGCCTGCGGCACCTTGTGGTAGCCCATGTACTGCCTGAGCGGCTCAGGGTTTGTGGCCAGCATCGCGATGGCCTTGGCCGCATCAATCGCGCTGCCGCCGCCCAGGCCGACGACGGCTTGCGCGCCGCTCTCGCGATAAACGCGCAAGCCCTCGCGCACGTTGCGGTCGGTCGGATCGGGCTGCACGCCGGCGAAGATGCTGGCTGCGTAGCCATGTTGCCGGAGCAGGGCGACGAAGGCGTCGGCCAGGCCGTTGCCGGCGAAGAACGCGTCGGTCACGATCAGCGCGTGCTGGGCGCCCAGGCGCCTGAGCTGGGCGGGGAGCTCGCGGCTGGCCCCTGCGCCGAGGAGGATGGTGGATGGAACGTTAAAAGTGATCGGTGTCACGCTGAAGGTGTGGCGCGCCCTGCTCGCCGTTCAACTCTTCGATAAGTGCCTCGACGTTGCGCTCGATCAGGTCGAGGGCTTCCTCGGCCGGCATCAGGTGCAGGTCGGGCACGCGCCAGTAAGCGATGCGGTCGCGCCAGGCCGGGAACCAGTGCTCGACGTAGCTGCGATGCTCATCGGCGTCCAGCGCGATCAGGCGATGGGCTGCGTATAGATCGGCCTCGGTCAGCCGGCGGGGATGGGAGAGCGCGGCGGGCAAGGGCAGGCCGCGCACGCCGAGCCGTTGCAGCACGCAGTCGGCGATCGGGCCCGGGTTGAATGGGCTGGGATCGAACCCGCGCGAGATGGCTCGCCAACCCAGGCCCGCCGGCGCCGTGGCGTTGAAATACAGCTCGGCGTAGCGGCTGCGGTAGTAGTTGCCGGTGCAGATGAACAGGGTGAGGCGATCAGCCATGGCTTTGCTCGCCCTGCGCGCGCTTCCAGGCTTCATATTCCTCGCGAGCGTCCTCGCGCAGCGGGTAATACTTGCGCAGGTCACCGCCCTGGGCCAGCTTCATGCGGGTGAAGTCTTCCCACTCGACGTGCTCGCTGGCCTTCTTGAGCAGCTCCGGAGCCAGCTTGATGGGCACGACCACCACGCCGTCGTCGTCGGCGATGATGATGTCGCCCGGCATGACGAGCACATTGTTCATGGCGATCGGTACGTTGACTGCGAAGGGCATCAGGTTGGTCTGGGTGTGGAAGTTGGGCGTGACGCCGCGCAGCCACATCGGCAGGTCCAGTGCCTTGACGTGCGGGTAATCGCGGATGCAGCCGTCAATGACTACGCCGGCGCCGCCGCGCCCCTTGAAGTAGGTCAGCATCATCTCGCCGAAGATGCCGCTGCTCATATCGCCGCGTGCGTCCACCACCACGATGTCGCCGGGTTGGGTGTGATATAGCACGTGGCGGTGCAACTGGGCTTCGACGTTGCCGTATTCGCTTTCGCCGTAGAGGTCCTCGCGCTTGGGCATCATCTGCAAGGTGAGCGCCGGCCCGACCACGCTTTTGCCCTTGTTCCACGAGACGGGGCCGCGGATGTGCGCGTCGCGGATGCCGAGGCGATGCAGCTCGCCGACCGCTGTGGCGCAGCCGATGTGACGAAGGCCTTCGATGAGTTCTTGGGGGGGACGGATGATATCCGGTGTCTCGATCATGCCCGGCACTATAGCGCCGATCGAGGGAAGGGCAAGCGGCCGGCGCGATCTACATGCCGAATACCTGCTTGATCGCAACCTGCAATTCCTTGACCGCTTGTGCCGTCGGCGTGTCGCCCCATTCGAGGATGCGCACGTTTTGATAGCGCGATTTGCCAGGCAGCGCGTATTGTTCGATGACTTGGTTGGCGGTGTCCACCAGCCAGGCTTCGGGGATGCCTGCGCCGGCATAGCGTGGAATCTTCTCCTTGCGGTCGTAGTCTACCGTGGCGTCTGCGACCTCGGTGACGATGAACACGTCCTGGCCTCTGGGATGTTGCTTTGCGTAGTCGTCATCTCGTGGACGTAAGACGGCAACATCCGGAACGGGTTCTGAATGATCGTCGAGCTGAATAGGGTTTTGGACGCTGATGCTGGCAGCTGAGCCGCACGCTTCGACAGGCTCAGCGTGCTTTGTGGTGATACCCACAAATCTGGGCTAACCCCCACAGCGAGGGGCAATCTTCCGGCAGATTTCTGCCAACAATCTTGTGTGTTCCGGCGCGTGAATCGGTCGTCCGAAGGTCTTCGCTCCAGCAGGAGCTGCGCGGAATGGAAGCCTCAGCCGACGAGTGTGCTGGCGCGTGAATGATCGGCTGCCGGCCGCGCATTTGCCCCCGTGCGTGAACGCACCCTCGCCGAACTGGCCATTTGGCCAGGTGTGAAATACATCACAAAGGGGGTGCCGGCGTGCGCATCATGTGCATCATATGCATCAACTCGATGTGCAGTTGCTGCACAGTCGGCAAAGCAACTGCAGAGGTGCATCATGGCTCAGCTGCTCACGACTCATCAGGTGCAGGATCTGCTCAAGGTGGATCGGACGACGATCTACCGGATGGTGGAAGCCGGCCGGCTGCCGGCCATTCGCATCGGCAAGCAATGGCGCTTCGACGCGGCAGATATCGAGCACTGGCTGAATGAGCACGCCACCCTCGCGCTGCTCGACCGCAAGCCGATCGCTGTGGAGGGCGGCGCGCCAGATGGGCTGCGGGCGTTGTTGCCGCTGGAGTGCGTCCAGATGATTCAGGACGCCTTCGCCGAGGCGTTGGACGTGATGATGGTGACGACCGACATGGTCGGCCGGCCCCTCACCCAGGTCAGCCACCCGTGCGGTTTCTTCGCCGCACTGATGAAGGACCCGACTGCCATAGCCCATTGCATCGGCACATGGCAACAGCTCGCCGCTGCGCCCTCGATTGAGCCGCGACTGATCCCCAGCGAGATGGGGCTGTTGTGCGCGCGCGGGCTGATTCGCGTGGGCAGCGAGTTGGGAGGCATGGTCGTCGTCGGCGGCATTGCGCCGGAAGTCTGGCCTCCCGACGATGCCCAGCTAAGCGCGTTGGCCCGCACCTTCGGCGCGGACGGAGCGAGCGTGCGGGCCAATGCGCACGAAGTGTATCGCCTCGACCGCGCCGGCCAGGCCAAAGTGCTGCGGGCTGTGCAACGCGTGGCTGACATCTTTTCGCACATCGCTGCGATTCGGCGGGAGAGCGATTCCGCTCACTCACAGGCGCAATCCCTCTCTCAGGAGCAATCCACATGAAGAAGCTATTGATCTTGGGCGCCGGCACGGCCGGCACCATGGTGGCCAATCATTTGAGCCGCAGGCTGGAGGATGACTGGAAGATCACCCTTGTGGACCAGCACGAGACGCATCACTATCAACCCGGCTTCCTGTTCATTCCGTTCGGCATCTACGGCAAGCGCGACGTGATCAAGCCGCAGCGCGATTTCGTGCCGCCCGGCGTCGAGTTCATCGTCTCGCCCATCGAGGTGATCGAACCGGAGCGCAATCGGGTGCGCCTGACCAAGGAGGGTCGCTACCTGGACTATGACTTCGTGGTCATCGCCACGGGCGCGCACATCCGGCCGGATCAGACGCCGGGCCTGGCCGAACACGAGTGGCACAAGTCCATTCACGACTTCTACACGCTTGAGGGCGCGTTGGCGCTGGCCAGGCACCTGCGCGCCTGGCCGGGCGGCCGGCTGGTCGTCAACGTGGTGGATAACCCGATCAAGTGTCCGGTGGCACCGCTGGAGTTCCTGATGCTGGCCGATTGGTTCTTCCGCGAGCGCGGCATGCGCGATCGCGTGGAGCTGATCTATGCCACGCCGCTCTCCGGCGCTTTTACCAAGCCGATCGCTGCGAAGCACCTGGGCAGCCTGCTTGAAGAGAAAGGCATTCAGGTCGTGCCCGACTTCTTGATCGAGCGCGTAGCGCCGGATGCGAAGAAGATCGTCTCGTACGATGAGCAGGAGGTGGAGTACGACCTGTTGGTGAGCGTGCCGCTGAACATGGGCGACGAAGTCATCGCGCGCTCCGGCCTGGGTGATTCCTTGAACTATGTGGCGGTGGACAAACACACCTTCGTCTCGCCGACGCACCCGAACATGTTCGCCCTGGGCGACGCAGCAGCGCTGCCCACCTCGAAGGCCGGCTCGGTAGCGCACTTCGCCGTGGAATGCTTCGCCGAGAACTTCGTGCGCTATGCCGATGGCCTGGAGATGCTGCACAAGTTCGACGGCCATGCCAACTGCTTCATCGAGTCCGGCTTCGGCAAAGGGCTGCTGATTGACTTCAACTACGACGTTGAGCCACTGCCCGGCCGATATCCGTTGCCTGGCATCGGCCCGTTCACGTTGCTGCAGGAATCGGAGGCCAACCACTGGGGCAAGCTGATGTTCCGCTGGATGTATTGGCACCTCCTGCTCAAGGGCAAGGAGCTGCCGTTGCCGGCGCTGATGAGCATGGCCGGCAAGTGGCAGAACAACTGAGGAGGCCGAGATGGAGACCGAGCGAGTTTACCGGGACGGCACGGATGCTCTCGGCGACACACAGGCGGCGCTGGCCGAACTGCACCGCAAACTGGACATGCTGACTGCCCAGGTGAACTACTTGAGCGAGCAGGCACAAGCCGCCGAGCGTGAACGGCAATCGCGCGCCGAGTTGATGCATGACCTGACGCCCGTCCTCAACGACGCCTTCCGCCTGGCCGTCGAGCAACTTGCCGAGGTGCAGGACGACGTGCAATTGCCTGACTTGGTGCGTTTGCTCAAACGGCTGGCGCGCAACCGGCGCAACATCGAGCGGCTGCTCGATCAATTGGAGAGCCTGGCCGACCTCGCCGATAGCGTGATGCCGATCGGCGACCAGGCGTTTGCCCGGGCAGCGGACGTATTGGCTGAACTGGAGCGCAAAGGCTACTTTACCTTTTTGAAGGGCGGCCTGCGCATCCTGGACAACGTCGTCACTTCGTTCGGTGAGGAGGACGTGAAGCAGCTCGGCGACAACATCGTGCTCATCCTGCGCACGGTGAAAGAGATGACGCAGCCAGAGGTGATGAACTTCCTGCGCAATACCGTCACCCTGACCGAGCAAGAGGCGAGCGAGCCGGTGGACATCTCGTATCGCGCGCTGCTGGCGCAGATGCGCGACCCGAATGTGCGACGTGGCCTGGCGCTCACGATGCGCATGCTCAGCAACGTCGGCGCTCAGGCAGCAGCGCCGGGCGCGGGTTAAAGTCGCAAGTCGCAGGTCGCAAGTCGCAGGTCGAAAGTCGCAGGTCGCAAGTCGAAAGTCGAAAGTTGGAGGTAGACATGACTACGCGCATGATTTCGGGGAAGACCGTCCAGGTGAACGAGGAGGGCTTCCTGCTATCGCCAGACGAATGGACGAAAGAAATCGCTATCGAGATCGCTAAGGAAGAGGGCATTCCAGAGCTGACGCCGGCGCACTGGAAGGTGATCGAGTGGTGCCGGCAGAACGCCACCAATGGTCGTTCGCCGACGCTGCGGCAGATCACCGCCGGCACCGGCATCAGCACCAAAGAAATGTTCGCGCTCTTCCCGAAGGGGCCGGCCAAGAAAGTGGCGCACATCGCCGGGCTGGGCAAGCCGGAAGGGTGCGTGTGAGGAGGTATCGCCATGGCAGAAGAAACCCGCAAAATGGCCTTCATTTGCTCGAAGGGCACGCTCGACATGGCCTACCCGGCCCTGGTGATGGGCTGGGCAGCGCTGGGCAACGGCATAGACGTGACGATCTTCTTCACGTTCTGGGGCATGGACATCATCCGCAAGTCGCGCCAGGATCATCTGGAAATCGCCCCGGTGGGCAACACCAGCATGAAGATGAGCATGATGGGCATTCATGCCGACAACGCCGGCATCCCCAACGCCATTAGTGTGTTGCCGGGCATGACCGCGCTGGCCACCAAGCTGATGAAAGACAAGATGCAGGCGTTGGGCGTGCCACCGGTAAGCGAATATTTGCAGATGTTGGTGGATGGCGGCGCCAAGCTCTACGCTTGCAAGCTCTCAGTGGACATGATGGGCCTGAAGAAGGAAGACTTCGTGGACGGCGTGATTGACATCGTCACGGCTGCCGACTTCATTGACATGACCGAGGGAGCGCAGATCATCTTCATTTGACCGGCGCGAGTGACCGGTGCAAGCGACGTGTGTCGTCCGGTTGTCGTCCTTCGCCGTTCCGGGCGTGAGCAGCGCGCGGCGTCCGGAACGGTTTGGCTGAATCCGCCCCGGTAAAGCTGCGAGCAGAGCGTCCAGCCTTTCGATTGCCGATTTGCCGGAGCGAGGGTTAAATCGGCCTGGGAGGCCGATTCCATGCCCATTACCATCACCAACGTCAAGTGCATCCTGACTGCGCCGGCCGGCATTGGCCTGGCGGTGGTCAAAGTCGAAACCTCCGACGCCGGCCTATATGGCGTCGGTTGCGCCACGTTCACCCAGCGCCTTACCCTGGTCAAAGCAGCCGTGGAGGATTACCTCCGGCCGCTGCTCCTCGGTCGCGACGCCACGCGCATCGAAGACATCTGGCAACTGTGTTACCAGAACAGCTACTGGCGCAACGGCCCGGCCCTCAATAACGCCATCAGCGGCGTGGATCAAGCGCTGTGGGACATCAAAGGCAAGCTGGCCGGCATGCCGCTGTACGACTTGCTGGGCGGCAAGAGCCGTGATGGCGTGGCCGTGTATCGTCATGCCGATGGCCGTGATCCGCAGGAAGTGCTGGACAACCTGCATCGCCTGAGGGAGCAGGGCATCATGTACATCCGCTGTCAGCTTGGCGGATACGGCGGGCTGGCCAGGCGTGAGAAAGCCAACGCCGGACGCAAAACGCGAAAGGGCGAAACGCCCTACAACAACGTCGGCGTGTATGGCGGTATCAAAGGCCAGGTGCGCAGCCCGGAAGGCGCTTTGCCGGGCGAGTACTATGATCCCGACGTATATGTGCTGTCGGTTGTTAAGATGTTCGATTTCCTCCGCAGCAAGCTCGGTTTCGAGACGCCACTGCTGCACGACGTGCACGAACGTCTGCCGCCCATCGAGGCGGTGCGTTTCGCCAAGATGCTGGAGCCGTATCGCTTGTTCTTCCTGGAAGACCCTCTGCCGCCGGAGGACATCGAGTGGTTTCGGCGCATTCGGCAGCACGCCGCCGTTCCTCTGGCAATGGGCGAACTATTCACCCATCCGCTGGAGTGGAAGCCGCTGATCGCCGAGCAGTTGATTGATTTCATCCGGGTGCACATCAGCGACATCGGCGGCATCACGCCGGCCCGCAAGCTGGCTGCGCTGTGCGAAGCGTTCGGCGTGCGGACGGCGTGGCATGGCCCGGGCGATGTCTCGCCGGTCGGCCATGCCGCCAACGTGCACTTGGACCTGCACGTGCACAACTTCGGCATCCAGGAGTTCAGCGGTTTCCCCGACCCGCTGCAGGAGGTGTTTCCTGGCTGCCCGGAACTCCGCGACGGCTATCTGTATGCCAACGATAAGCCCGGCCTGGGCATTGACGTTGATGAGAAACTGGCCGCCAAGTACCCCCTCCACGGCGAGATGAGCCAGTTCCGGGGCGGCGTCGTGCACTGGACGCAAAGCCGCCTGCCGGATGGGACGCTGTGGCGGCCGTGAGCGCCATCGGCGCGCGAAGACCTGCCGAACGTGAGGTGGGCAGCGTGATGAAACTCACTTGCATCTCATGCGGGCCGGCTAAAATGTAACCGCAAGAGGTCACACATGAAGCCTAAGTTTGTATTCGGGATCGGTCTAATCGTGGTGGCCGTGGCCGCAGTGATGGTCTTCACCATCATTGGCAACAGCAGCATGGAAGTCCAGGTCAACGACCTGATCGCCAAGCGGCAGGCCGGCCAGATCGCCCCCGATCGGTCGCTCAAGCTGATCGGCTGGGTAGTCGGCGACAGCATCGTCTACGACCCGAATTCGTTGCACCTGGAGTTCGACGTGGTGCATTCGCGCGAAGACCTGTTCGACAACCTGGCCAATGCCCAGCGCGTGCGGGTGGTCTATCGCGGCGTGAAGCCCGATACGTTGATGAACGAAGCACGCGCCATCGTCACCGGCAAGGTGAACGGCGACGGCAAGTTCTATGCCGGCAACTCGCCCGACTCGCTCCTGCTGCAATGTCCGACTAAATACGAAGACGCCGCCAAGGAAGCGAATAACCAGTAGGGCAAACGTTGCCAAGGCGCTCCTGGTCTCCGCGAGCATGCCGATCTGCGGCACGCCTACGAAACGTCGAAGGAGCTCCCCTTTCCCATCAGGAGAGGGGGGCTCCTTTGCGTTCATGGCTTCACCACGCCGACGGTGAGCAGGATGTTGGCGTAGATGCGCTGCTCGCCGGTGGCGATGACGAGCGCAGTGTCGGGGTCGCGGCACAGGTCGTAGAAGGCGAATCGCTCATGGCCGTGCACCGGCACGTCCTTCGGCAGCAGCGCCCGGAACTCAGCGATGATCGGCGCTTCTTCTCCCTCTGCCGTCAGCATGATGTCGGCAGATTCGATGGGAATCGCATCTACCAACACGCGCAACACATCCACGGCATTCACCAGGCCCGGCGCCAGGTTGAGATAGACGCGCCGGGCGGCGGGGTGCGCGCGCGTGCTGAAGGGGTAATTGCCGTCGGCAATCAGGATCCTGGAGCCATGGCCGGCTCCACCGAGCGTTTCGAGAATTTCGGGGTGAAGTAGTTTGTATTTCAACATCGTGCTTTCTCTTTCTGCTGTGAAGATGCCGCCCGAGGCGGAGCGTGAACGTCTGACCCATACCGGGTCTGCTGCCTCAGCGGTTACCTCCGCATAAGATGTTCGGCCACGCGCAACGCCTGTGCTGCGATGGTCAGGCATGGATTCATCGCGGCGCTGGATGGGAAGAACGACGCATCCACGACGTAGAGGTTATCCACCTCCCACGCTTTGCAGAACGGATCGAGGACGGAAGTGGCCGGGTCGTCTCCGAAGCGAACCGTGCCGCACTGGTGGCTGTTCGTCTCAATCGGCATGAGTTGGTGGATGAACTCACGGTAACCGACCGAGCGCAACATTTGCTCTGCTGCTCGTACCAGGCGACGATGGGCCGTCTGGTTCTTGAATCTGCGTCGCACGAAGATGCTGCCGTCGCTGCTGAGCGTGACGCGATTCTCCGGGTCGGGCAGATCTTCGCTCATGATCCACCAGTCGCTGCTATGGCGCGCCATGCGCCGACGTTCATCCTGTGACAAGTGTGGCTGGCTTGCCGCGATATATCCGCCAGCCTGAATCTTGCCCATGATCTGCAGATTGCCCATCGGATAGGCTGAGTGGGCGTTGGGCAGATAAAAATCGTTGACCGCCAGCGTTTTGTGGAAGGTGTCGCCATTCTCGCGCGAGGGGTCAACGGCGATCAAGGTCGAATTGATATGGGCCATGTAGTTGCGACCGACCTGGTCGGAGGCGTTCGCCAGGCCATTGGGGTGTGCCTCGTTGGCCGAGCGCAGCAGCAGGGCGGCTGAATTTACTGCGCCGCACGAAACGACGTAGACGTCGGCACGCAGCGTCATCACGACGCCGTCGCGCTCGACTTCCACACCGACGACGCGCCGACCGCTCGCATCGGTCAGCAGTCGGCGGGCCAGCGTCCGCGTCATCAATCGCACGTTCGACGAGGCGAGCGCCGGCCGCACGCAGCACACGTCGGCATCGCCCTTGGCCAGCAACTTGCACGGGAAGCCGTCGCACGTGAAGCAACGGATGCACCGGCCTCCCTCCCTGGCGTCTACACCGATGGGCAACGAGAAGGGATGGAAGCCTTGTTGGCGCAATCGCTCGGCCAGGTCGGCCATGTATGGTTCGTGCGGCAGGGCCGGGAATGGGTATGGCGACGAACGCGGCGGATCGGTCGGGTCTTCGCCGGCCTGGCCGTGCACCAGGTAGATGCGCTCGGCTGCGGCGTAATACGGCTCAAGGTCCTGGTAGGAGATCGGCCACGCCGGCGACGTGCCTTCCTCATGTTCGAGGGCCTGGAAGTCCTCGCGCCGAAAGCGCGGGAAGGCCGCGCCATACATCTTGGTGCATCCGCCGACGAAGTAATACACGCCGGGCCGAAAGCTGCGCCCGCTGTCTGCATCGAACCAGATTTCGTCAGGCTGATAACGCCGATGGCCGATGACCGCTGTTTCATCCCAGTTTTCCGGCTCTTGGGGCAGAAAGTCGCCGCGCTCGATCAGCAGGATGCGAGCGCCGCTGTCGCGCAAGGCGTAGGCCAGCGTCCCGCCTCCTGCGCCGCTGCCGACGATGATGCAATCGTAACTTCGGGACGCTTCTTCCATGGCTCGCGCTATTTTAGTGTTTTCGCGCCAACGGAGCGTCTCCTTCGAATTGCACTTTAGCCTGCTGTCACTGACGGTCCGCGTTCAGTTGAAACCCTTACGAACTGGGTGGGCGCGGGCACTGCCCACGCCCACCCGCATAATAGCGCTGCGTCCTACGTGCCTTCTTCCCAGCTCGCCAGGTACCTGGCCTGCTCTTCGGTCAACGTATCAATCTCGACGCCCAGGCTATACAACTTGAGGCGGGCGATCTCGCGGTCAATCGCCTCCGGGATGGTGTAGACGTCGGGCTTGAGGCCGGCGCCGTGCTTGAGCATATACTCGGCGCCGAGCGCCTGGTTGGCGAAGCTCATGTCCATCACTGCTGCGGGGTGCCCTTCGGCTGCTGCCAGGTTGATCAGGCGGCCGTCGCCCAACAGGTTGATCTTGCGGCCATCTTTGAGCGTGTATTGCTCGACGAACGGGCGCACCGGGCGCGGGGGATGGCCGTTGCTCATCTTTTGCAAAGCGGGGATGTTGATCTCGGCGTTGAAGTGGCCGGAATTCGACAGAATCGCGCCGTCCTTCATCACTGCGATGTGCGGCTCGTCAATCACGTTCTTGTCGCCGGTGACGGTGATGAAAACGTCGCCTTTCTTGGCTGCCTCGATCAGCGGCATGACCTGGTAACCATCCATCAGGGCTTCGAGCGCCTTCAGCGGATCCACCTCGGTCACGATCACGTGCGCGCCGAGTCCGCGCGCGCGCGACGCCACGCCGCGGCCGCACCAACCGTAACCGCTCACCACCACCGTGCGGCCGGCGAGCAAGATATTCGTGGCGCGGATCACGCCGTCAATCGTGCTTTGACCGGTGCCGTAGCGATTGTCGAAGTAGTGCTTGGTCATGCTGTCGTTCACCGCCAACACGGGGAACCTGAGCGCCCCATCTTTGGCCATAGCGCGCAGCCGGATCACGCCGGTGGTGGTCTCCTCGGTGCCGACGCGCACTTCGCCGACCTGGCCGGGGCGTTCCTTGTGCAACACGCTCACCAGATCACAGCCATCGTCCATTGTCATATGGGGGTGATGATCCAACGCGGCGTTCAAGTGCTTGTAGTAGGTGGCGTTGTCCTCACCTTTGATGGCAAAGACGGGAATCTCGTCATGAACGACGAGCGAGGCGGCAACTTCGTCCTGGGTGCTGAGCGGGTTGCTGGCGCATAGCACGATGTCTGCGCCGCCGGCTTGCAGAGTGCGCATCAGCGCCGCCGTTTCGCTGGTGACGTGCAGGCAGGCCGCTATGCGCACGCCTTTCAGCGGCTGCTCTTCGGCGAAGCGTTCGCGGATGAGTTTGAGCACCGGCATCTCCTGCTCGGCCCATTCAACTTTGTAGCGACCTGCAGTCGCCAGGTTCATGTCTTTGACGTCGTAATTCATCGAGTTGTGTCTCCTTTTTACATACGAATAAAGGACACCAAGCACCGGGACTCCAGGCTGCTTACCCCACGCGCCCCTGGCGAGCAGGCGTACGCCTCGGTTTGAGGAAACGGAGGGAGGGGGGTGAAGCCGCTTGTGTTCTTCTGGTTACGCAACGCGTTACTCTAAACCGACCTGGGTTTTCCGTTCATCGAGATGTCGAGCGGGCCGAAGTGCGCCTCGTAGCGCGACTTGAACTGTTCCCAGGTATAGCTGTGACTTTGGCCGCCGACGCATTCCAGCGCAAAGGTCGCTGCGACGCTGCCCAATCGCCCGCATGTCTCCCAATCGGCACCGGCGGCCAGGCCCTTCAACAAGCCACCGCGGTAAGCGTCGCCGACTCCGGTGGGATCGGCGATCCGCTCTTCCGGCACGGCCGGCACGTCAATGCGATGATCGCGCAGCAGAATCGTCGAACCTTTCGCTCCGCGAGTGATGATGAGCGCCTCGGAGTGATACAGCACGTCGGCTTCGGTCAAGCCCGTCTTCTGGCGAATCACTTCGAACTCATAGTCGTTGCAGATCAGTACATCCGCGCCGACGATGCCAGCCTTGAGCTCGTCGCCGGAAGAGCGCGCCACCTGCTGGCCGGGATCGAAGATGTGGCGAATTCCCAGCTTGCGGCACTCGCGTGCATAGCGCAACATCGCCTGTGGATCGTTCGGCGATATGATGACCAGGTCGGGCTTGAAAGGCAGCTCCTCGAAGGAGAGTTCGCGGGCGTCGGTCATCGCACCGGAATAGAACGAGGCGATCTGATTGTTGTGCAGATCGGTGCTGCAAAAGAACGAAGCGGTGAATTTGTGGCTGATGATCCGCGTCAACGAGGTATCCACGCCCACCGACTCCAGCCAATCGCGGTACTCGCCGAAGTCCTGGCCGGCCGTGCCCATCAGGTGGGGACGCTCGCCCAGCAGAGCCAGGGTGTAGGCGATGTTCGGAGCACAACCGCCGCGCCGGCGTTCCATCGAGTCCACCAGGAAGCTCAAGCTCACGCGGGCCATGTGCTCTGGCAGAATATGCTCGCTGAATGACCCTGGAAAGGTCATCAAGTAGTCATAGGCGATTGATCCGGTGACGACGATGTTCATAGGGTTTTGCAATCTTGCTTGATGAATAGGTCTGCGATTCGGAGCCCTGCGCTTTCGGGCGCCGCGCAGAGATGCCGCGCGGAGTAAGAAATTCCCGAAATTGCTCGGCGCTTATTTTCTCTTGGGATTCTCGAAACGGTAGCCTTGCCCCCGCACGGTGCGCAGGTAGGCCGGCTCGGTCGGATTATCCTCGATGGCCTCGCGCAACCAGCGGATGTGCACGTCCAGCGTACGCGTGTCGCCGAGATAATCGGTGTCCCAGACCTGTTGCATGAGCGTTTTGCGCGGCAGCACCTCCCCTTGATGCCGCATGAAAAGTTGCAACAGCTTGGACAGCTTCGGGTTCAGGTAGACCTCTTCGTCGCGTTTGCGCAAGATGCCGTCAGCCGGCCTGAAGACCAGCTCGCCACATCGCAGCTCGATCGCCAGCCCTTCTGGCAATAGCCTTTCCACGCGCGACAGCAGACGCCGGATTTGCAGCGGGCGCGATATGAATGCGTCGGCGCAGCCGTCGTATGTGCCGGCGGTCAATCCGTTGCCGGAAGAACCATCGTTGCCGATCATTAGCACGGCGATGTCTTTGATGCGTTTGATCTCTTGACACAGTTTCTCTGCATTTGCGTTGAGCGAGGGGGCATCTATCACCACCAGCGCCAGCTTCTCGCTGGCTATGCGCTCCAGGGCGTGTTTGGCTGTCCTCACCCAGATCACGCGATAGCCATGGCGCTCCAGCACCGGTCCGACGGAATCCCCCAGGCCACCCTGCACGAGGAGTATCTTCGTTACTGCTGTCTTCATAGACGCTCATTCAGCCTGACGCCTCCCTTGCCAGGCTGCCCATGCCACCTTTGACTCGCAGGTGCTCGATTGACTGTTTTGGATCGCGCTTCTTCGCTTCGAATGTCGTGTGTATTACCCGATGGTCCGGTACGGATCTTCGAAGTGTTCGTACTCTTATATGGAGTGCGCGGCATTATATATCTATGATTGTGCGATCCGTTTGCAAAAGAGACCTTCCTTTTTAAGGTTGGTGACGATCGCATCGGCCGCGATGTGAGATTCTCTTTTAAGGTAACATTCCAGCCAATGCAATCGTCGTTGTCGTGGCTGAAGCGGCCACACGTCGCCAACGTGGCCTGCGTCGTTTTGCTCCTACTTTTGCCGCTGACGTTGTTTGTGCCGGTGACCCTGGGTGGATACACGCTGCTGCCGGCCGACAACCTGTTCGCCTGGCAACCGTTCAAGTCTGCAGCAGCGGCGTTCGGCATCGCCGTCCCTCAAAACGAGCTGCTCTCCGACCTCATCCTCGAAAACTATCCCTGGAAGCGCTTCATCCTCGCTTCGCTGGCGGGCGGCGAGCTGCCGCTGTGGAATCCGTATCTCTTCGCCGGCGTGCCCTTCCTGGCTGCAGGGCAGCATTCGGCGATGTACCCCTTCAGCCTGCTGTACTACATCCTGCCCCTGGAGAAGGCCTATGGCTGGTTCACTGTGCTGCAGTTGGGCCTGGCCGGCGTCTTCACTTTCATCCTGATGCGCACGTTCGGCCTGCGTCGCTACGGTGCCGTCTTTGCCAGCGTGGCCTATCAGTTGAGCGGCTTCTTCGTCGTCTCGGTCGTCTTCCCAATGATCATCGCCGGCGGAGCGTGGTTGCCGTTGATCCTGGCCATGTGCGAACGTGTGATCAGGCAGTCGCCCGCGCTGGGCAACCGCCCGTCCTCCATGCCGTGGGTGGTGGTTGGCGCGCTGGCTATTGCCATGGTAGTCCTGGCCGGGCATGTCGAGATCCTGGCTTATACCCTGATCGTCACCGCTTTCTTTTGCGCCTGGCGCGTGAGCACTGTGATCGGGTTCCGCAACCTGCGCCTGGATGGTCCCTATCTCGTCGGCCGACTGGCCTGGTTGGTGGTGATGGGCCTCGCCGGCCTTTGCATCGGCGCGGTTCAACTCGTGCCCTTGCTGGAGCTGGTCACGCGCAACTTCCGCCAGGGCAGCGCTTCGCTGGAGGAAGTGATGGGTTATGCCTTCCCGCTGCGCTACATCGTGCAGTGGCTGGGTCCGGATTTCTTCGGCAATCCGGCGCATCACACCTACTTCGACCTGTTCAGCTTCAGCGCGCAGCCGGTCGCCACGGCCAGCCGCAACACGGCCTGGGGCATCAAGAACTACGTCGAAGGCGCGGCCTACGTCGGCATCGTCACGCTGGTGTTTGCCGGCGTCGCCATCGCAGACGCAGCCAGGCCGCTTTTCGATCGTTGGGCGCAACGCGCCAGGCACCGGGGGCAAGTGCCGGTCTGGTTCTTCGTCGTGCTAGGCGTGCTTGCCCTGCTGTTCATCTTCGGCACGCCCGCCTATGCCATCCTGTTCTTCGGCGTCCCTGGTTTCAGCCAGTTGCATTCGCCCTTTCGCTGGATATTCCCGCTGACCTTGTGCCTGGCTGCCCTGGCCGGCGCCGGCCTGGATGCCCTGGCAACGGAATCGAAGGGCCGCCTCCCTGTCGTTGGCGCTTACAGGCCGAAGGCCGCCCTGAGCAGTCAGCGCAGCACCTCCAGAGCGCAATGGATTGCCAGCTACGCGGTCATGGGCCTGGGTGCGCTGGTCGTGGCGGTGGTTTTGATTTTGCGCTTGACCTGGCCGGCAGTCAGGCCGTTCTTCGACCGCGTGGTGAGCAATGCGGCTGTGCAACAGGGCTTCACAAACGCCGAGATGTTCTTCAGCTACCAGGCGCTCAACGCCGTCCGGCTCGGCCTGTTGGCGCTCGCAGCCGGCGCGGTGTGGTGGCTGTTGCTTAAGCGGCGCGCCGATGGAGCTCACGAGCAGAGCGTCCGAACGCGCCTGCTAAATGCCGCACCTGCCCTGGCCATCGCGCTGCTGGCCATAGACATGAACTGGGCCTGGGCCGGATTCAACCCGGCAGTGGAACCGAAGCTGCTGGGCTTTACGCCGCCGGCCATGCAGGCCCTGCAAGGGGATACATCGCTGTGGCGATTGACGGCCTATGAGCCGCGGGCCGGCAAGCCGCTCAACGCCAATTCGGCCTGGCTATTCGACTTTCAAGACATCCGCGGCTACGACTCGATCATCCCCAAGCAGTACACCGACTTCATGTGGGCCATCGAGCCGCAGGGCGAGTTGCTCTACAACCGCATCGCGCCGATCAAAAATTCACGCAGCCTGGAGTCGCCGCTGTTGGATTTGCTCGGCGTGAAATACGTGGTGACGGAAGACGAGATCGCCGCGCCGGGCTTTAGCCTGTTCTACGACGACGGCGCGACGCGCATCTACAAGAACGAGCGCGCCCTGCCGCGCGCTTTTACCTTGCCGATCAGCAGCACGATTGTCGCCGACGACTTCGCCCAGGCCATTCAGCGCTATGACCCGCGCAAGTTTGTGCTGGTGGATGGCGACGCAGTGCCGGCGGGCCTTGCGTCGGCATTCACCGACGGCGCCGCGGGCAACCCGCGCGCCGAGCCAGGTCATCCCACGCCGGCCAGCATCACTTCTTACAGGAACAACGAGGTCTGGGTGGATGTGCAGATTGGCGGGCCGAGCTGGTTGATCCTGGCCGATAGCTACTTCCCCGGCTGGCGCGCTTTCGTTCGGCCGCTCGGCGCTCCCGACGGCGAAGAACGCGAAGTGCCGATCGTCAAGGTCAACGGCAATTTCCGGGGCGTGATGCTGGGGAGTGAGGGAGCGGGAGTGGACAATGCCCGGCCCTCGTCCTCAGATTCCTCGCGCGCGTTCACGGTGCGCTTTCGCTATTCGCCCGATTCGTTCCGCATCGGCGCGTTCGCCACGTTTATCGCGCTGGTCGCGATGCTGTTCCTGGGCGGCGTGTATGTGTGGCGCAACGCTGTGCGCGAGATGCGCGTTCAGTCTGGCGTGCGGTTGGTCGCTCGCAACAGCCTGATCCTGACCGGCCTGAACATCGTAGCGCGGATGATTGACTTTGCCTTCGCGCTGCTGATGTTGCGCGTCTTGGGTCCGGAGGGGGCGGGCAATTTCTACTTCGCTGTGGTGATCGTGGGCTGGTTCGAGATCGTGATGAACTTCGGCTTGAACACGTTCCTCACCCGCGAAATTGCGCGCGACCGCGCCCAGGCGCCAGCTTACTTGCTCCAGACCAGCCGGCTGCGCATGATGCTCGCGCTGGGGGTGGCCCCTGTCGTGCTGTTGGTGGTGCTGATCTGGCGCGCAACGTTCGGCCTGGCCGGCGAGGCCGGCATCGCCATCCTCCTGCTCACCTTCAGCCAGATCCCCAGCAGCCTGGCCACCGGCCTGAGCGCCCTGTTCTTCGCCTACGAGCGGGCCGAGGTGCCGGCGTCGCTGACAATCGTGAGTGCGCTGCTGAAAGCGACGATCGGTGCGGCGCTGCTGTTGCTCGGCTGGGGCGTGGTGGGCCTGGGGGTCACGTCCATCGTCGTCAACCTCGTCACGCTGGTCATCCTGCTGATTGCGACGCGGCAACTGTTGCGGGCGCAGCCGGCGGCCAACGGAGCTGAGCCGTCGCGTCCGGCTACCCATCGCGAGATGCTGCGCGAGTCGTTCCCGCTCATGCTGAATCACCTGCTGGCGACGATGTTTTTCAAGGTGGACGTGCCGATGCTCCAAGCCATCAGAGGGCCGCTCGCCGTTGGCTGGTACAGCGCGGCCTATAAATTCATAGATGCCTTCAACATCATCCCCGCCTTCTTCACGCAGTCGCTCTTCCCGGCGATGTCGCGCATGGCCCTGCAGCGCGATGCGTCGCTGGCGCGCTCGTACACGCTCGCGCTCAAGCTGCTGGTGATGACGTCGCTGCCGCTGGCGGTGGTCTCGGCCTTTCTGGCCGAGCCGATGATCGGCGTTCTGGGTGGGCGGGAGTTCCTGCCGAACGGCGCGATCGCGCTGGCCATCATGGCGTGGAGCATGCCGATCGGCTGGATCAACAGCGTAACCAACTATGCGTTGATCGCCGCCGGCCAGCAGCGCGCCCTGACGCGGGCGTTCATCATTGGCCTGGCGTTCAACGTCATCACCAACGCCTTGTTCATTCCGCTGTTCTCGTTCGTGGCGGCTGCGGTCACCACCATCCTGAGCGAGATCGTCGAGGGGGCAGCGTTCTACGTGTTCGTGCGCCAGTACATCGCGCCGGTCAACTGGGTGGAGGTCTTGGCCAAACCCTTTCTCGCGGCCGGCGTGATGGCTGCGCTGACGGCGCTCTTTGCGGCCGGTGGCGTTGTGGTCGCCGGGTTGATCCTCGGCCTGGTTGCCTATGGCGCGACGCTGTGGCTCACCCATGCCCTTGCGCCGCAGGAACGCGAGATTTTGCGACCGCTGGTGAAGCGCAGCACCTGAACGCGCTCACGCCGCCCAAGGCGGCAGCCGTTCGCCTCGGAAGTGACCGCTCAGCACGCCGGCGCCTGGATGTTTGATTCGTTGCAGGCGCGCGATCACGGCAGCGCGGTCATACTCGACGCGCCGATTCTCCAGCATATAGCCTTGCTCGTCTGCCGTGAGCAAATAGTAGCTGGCGCGCAGGTCGGGCACCCACGGGTTGCTCACGCTGCCGAGGTTGACGACGCGGATGCCGCCGATCATGCAGTCGAGCTGCCAGTGGGTATGGCCGGTGAAGATCAGATCGGCATTGCATCCCTCGATCATGGCAGCGATCTGGTCGTCGGTCAGGGTGGGCCGGATGCCATCCCCGTCGTCGGTGCCCGGCGCTGCGTGCACCAACAGCACGCGCGCGCCGTTTGGCAGGATGACGCGCTGTTCCAATTCCAGCGCGGTCATCCAGTTCATCCAGCCCGACGCAAACAGCGCGCCTTGCGTCCAGCACAACATGGCCAGGCGGGCGGCGATGCTGCCGGCAAGCTGTGGCGATTGTGCAATTTGTGCGGCTGACTCTTGCGGATCGAGCAGGCTGCACACATAGCGATCGGTGTTGCCGCGCACAAACTTGGTATTGGGTAGCTCGTTCAGCCGTTCCAAAACGTCTACGGGGTCCGGCCCCAGTGCAGCCAGGTCACCTAGGATCCAATATTCGTCCACGCCGCCGGCCGATGCGATGTCGCTCAGCACGGCATCCAGCGCGATGGCGTTGCCATGAATGTCCGAGAGGATAGCTGCTCGCATAGGGCCGATTGTAAGTGGTCGCCGCTCTTATTTTGCCGTCGCCGTCTGCCTTTCTGTTGCCGGGGCAGGGTAGGGCGCGGCTCGACGATCGGGCGGCAGGGCCAGTGCCATGAGCGCGCTCATCAATGGCAAGGCCGCCAGCATGATCAGGCTGGCCGTCAGGCCCAGGCGGTCGGGTTCGGCCAACGACCCGGTGATGGCCGTGCCGATGCCGCCCATGGCAAAAGCAAACCCCAACGCGATGCCGGAGGCGACGCCGGCGTTTTTCGGAAACAACTCCTGCGCCATCACGATCAGCGGCGGCCACGATGCGCCTGCCACGAAGCCGGCCAGCATGGCGATGGGATACACGGCCGGGCCGGAGACGATGAACAGCGCCAACGTCATCGGCGCGTAGATCAGCCACGAGGCAATCATCACCCGCCGTCCGCCGAAACGATCCGCCAGCACGCCGCCAGCCAGGCCGCCTGCAGCCAGCGCGAACAGGTTGGCGCTGGAGATGCGGCTGGCTTCTTCGACGCTGAAAGGGACGACCTGGGTGAAGTAAACAGGGATGTAAGCCGTGGTGGCGGATTGTACCCACGCCCGCATGAACATGATCGCCATCAACGCGACGATGGCCAGCAGCCCAAACGGCCGCGCCGAAGCTGAGATGGATGCAGGACTGGCGCGCTGGCCCGCCGGCTCGTGGGTGATGGGCGATCGGTTTTGTGCGCCGAGCACCAGCGGCACCAGCACCAGCCCGATCAAACTAATCACGGCGCTGCCGTGCACGCCCAGCGCGGCCATTGACGTTGCGGCGATCACCGGGCCGATGGCATAGCCGCTGTTGCCGCCCAGCATGAAGATGGACATGGCGGCTGCCTTTCGCTCGCCGCCCGACCGGCTGGCGCCCGATGCGCCGTGCGGATGGAAAGCCGCCGAACCGCACCCCGCCAGGCACGCCATTGCCACCAGCGCCGCGTAGTTGGGCGCGAAGCCCAGCGCGCCCTGGAATAGGGCAATGCAGGCCAGGCCGAGCGCCGACTGATAGCGTCCGCCCGTGCGGTCGCTCAGATAGCCGAACAACGGTTGAGTAAGCGACGAGCTGATGGCATATGCGCCGATGACGAATCCCGTCTGCGCAATAGTCAGGTTCAACGGGCGGGCCAGATATACCATGATCACCGGCAGGGCGCCGGCGCACAAGTCCACGCTGAAGTGAGCAAGCGCATAGCTCAGCAGGGAGCGGTTTCTCAGAAGCGCGCGCATGGCAGGGTTGGCACCTGGATTGTAACGTCACACCCAGGCCAGCGCATGTGCAATCGCCGCGCCGGCGATCGCTGCGAGCAGGCATCCGCCCACCAGCACCGTCGGGCTGGCCCGCCGATGGCGGAGCAGCCACCACAGCACGAGCACGATCGTCAGCGACAGCAAGCCGGGCATGATCGCGTCGAGCACGCGCGTCTGCATCGCGATTTGCGCGCCACCGATGCGGATCGTCCCCGATCCGGGCAGCGCGATCGGCACGAGCGCGACGACCAGCGTCCCCAGGGCGAATGCGCCCAGCCGCATCGCGCCGAACAGGGCGGGCCGCAGCCAGTTGTTGATGCGCGCCCAATCGCCGAAACGACGCGTTTGGCCATAGCCCAACTGAAAGCTGGTGAACCCCACCGCCAGGATCAGAGCCGACTGGACGAACGCGAACATGAACGGCCCGATCAGGCTGCCGCGATCGGCCAGCGCCGCGCCCACTGCGACCAACAGCGACGCGATGGCGCTCGTCATCACGGTCGCGCCGATTGCCTCCAGGCCGGCCATGATGCCCGTTTTGGCTCCCACCATCTCGGCATCGTTGATCGCTTCGCCGTTGGCGCGGCGCTCCTCCAGCGCGGCAATCGCACCGACCAGCGATGCCCCGAACGTCCATTCGCAGTTGAACAGGGTGAGGTGGCGGCGCAACAGCGTCACGCGTTCGCTGGCTGTTTCGCACAACCGTCTGGCGATGGGCGCGAGCGCCATGGCGAAGCCCATGTTCTGAAAGCGCTCGAAGTTCAGGCCGGCGTCGTGGAAGAACATCCACAGCACAAATGACGTTTGTAGCTCGGCCGGCGCCAGGCGTCGTTCGGCCTGATACCCTTCGGCCTGCTCGGATGGCAGCACGTCGGCGACGAGCATCTCCGCGTTTGTGTCGGCGCGCCGGCGGGCCAGGAAGGCGTGGATCAGGGCGATGCTGCCGCCGAGCAGCGTTGCCGGCACCGGCCCGAGGTATGGCGCGCTCAGCCAGCCGAGCAGGAAATAGGCCACGCTGCTGCCTTGCATGACCAGGCGCAGGCTCATCGCGATGCCGAGCGCGGCCAACAGGTAGCGGATCCAGTCCATCGCCAGTTGCACCCATGCCGGGATGAACGCGGCAATGCCGCCGATGGTGGGCGCGTCGAACAGCAGGATGAACAGCGCCGGCAGGAACGCGGTGAGCACCGACCATATCTGCGTCGGCACGACGTTCAACAGGGCGGTGGTAGTAAGGTTGCCCTGGTCGGCGAAGAAGTCGGCCCAGTGGGCGACCACGGTGTTGAATATGCCGCGCGCGAAGTTCAACACGATCCCGAACACGACCAACGCGCCGAACAAGGCCGCTGTCTCCGGCGAGTCGGGGCGCAGCCCGCTCAGCAACATGAGCGGCACGCCGACGTAACCGATCAACGCCACATCTGGGCCAATTTGCACGCGCAACTGGCTAAGGGCCAGCGTGCCCAGGTTCAGCGCGCCGCCGATTTGCGCGCCGCGGATCGGATCGCCCAACAGTGCGCCGACGATGGTGCCGGCGACGAGCGGTTGAGATAAGACGTAGCCGCCCAGGCCGGCATTGAAAGCCGATCGGGCGAAAGCATAGAACAAGGCGATGAGCGCAGCTTGCAGGACGCTCATGCGGCTCACCGTCCTTTGCTCTTCTTCGACGTTTTGGATGGGGCGGGTGACTTGCCCTTGCTCTTGGCTGGCTTGCTCGTCGTCTTCTCCCCAGACGCCTTCCCGGCGGCGGGTCGCCGGGTCGTAGTCTTGCGCTCCTTCGAGGCTTTCTCCTTGGCGGCGCGCTTGGGTTTCGCCTTCTCAACCACCGCCGTTTGGGGCTCCGGCTTGACGGGCTTCTTTGCGGCCATCAGCCGCGCAGCCATCAGCCGATCGTAAGTCGCCAACACGTTGGCCAGATGCAACTGCACCACCGCGCCATTGAGCAGCACGCGCTGCATGCCGCATTGCTCGATCGTGATGTTCCTGGCCTCTTCGCGGCTGCCGCCGGCATCAATCAGCTTTTGCACCTTGCTGCGCAGGTTATCCAGGTAGTTGGTTTGCCGGCGCAGGGTGTCTCTAATTTCACCTCGCAGGATCATCTCGCCGTGCCCCTGCACGATGTTCTCCAGTTGCATCGTGCCGATCATATCGAGCGACTGCTTGAGCTGTTCCGGGTCGCCGTTGGTGATGGTCGGCAGCGCCATGACCGTGTCGCCGGCGAACAGAATGCGCTCCTCGTGTAGCAAGACCGAAACACAATCTGCCGTGTGGCCGGGCGAGTGGATGATCTCCAGCGTCTTTCCCGGCAGGCGCAACGTCGTGCTGCCGGCGGTGAAAGTAAAGGTCGGCAGGCGAAGCTGGATGGGCGCGAATTCTTGTGATTGCTCCTTAGCGCGCTGCAAGGCAGCAAAGCCGCGTTCGATCAAGATCTCGCGCACCATTTCATGAGCGATGATCTCGGCGCGGGGAAAGAGGAAGGCGCCGTAGACGTGGTCGGCTTCGTGCCCGGTGTAGATGATGAAACGCACGCCCTCCAGACAGCGCTTCCTGGCGAACAATGCAATCTGTGCCGTCTCGCTCGGGAAGGGAAGGGTGTCTATGAGGACGCCGGTATTGCCGGAGACGATCAGGCTGGCGGTTACTTGCGCATAACGGTCGCTGGTGAAGATATAAATGTCTTCCGAGGCCCGTTCCCAATGCATGCCGCGAGGATACCTAACCTTTTGACGTAATGCAAATTTATTGACATAAGAGGTTTCCCGGTAGGGGTCAAGCGGTCAGCATCTGATAAGTGTGTGGCTGACGTTGCTGAAGCAGGGGAAATAGATCACGCCAGAAGGCCATGACGCCAAAGTCCAGGTCGGCAACCAGCACGGCCGGCCGGTTGCGTGGCGCGCGCGCAATCACGCGACCGGTCGGGTCGCACACGAAGGATGAGCCGTAAAAGCGCACCGTGCCTTCGTCGCCGGTGCGATTGACGGCTGCTACGAACACCCCGTTGGCGATGGCGTGGGCGACCATCATCGCTTGCCAGCGCGGTTGTGTGTCGAAGTCCGGGAAGTCCGGCTCGGAGCCGATCGCGGTCGGATAGACGATCAGCTCCGCGCCTTTCAAAGTGCAGATGCGCGCCAGTTCCGGGAACCACTGGTCGTAACAGGTCGGCACGGCCAGTTTGACAAAGCCGAGGTCGTGCACCGGATAATCCGAGTCGCCGGGCTCGAAGTAGTAATCCTCATGGTAGCCGCTGCCGCGCGGGATGTGTTGCTTGCGGGTGAAGCCGAACAGGTTACCGCGCGGGTCGAAGATGACGGCGGTGTTGAAATAGCGTCCGGCCGAGCACTCGAACAGTGAGCCGATCACGAACGCGCCTGATTCGCCGGCCAGCTTGCTGCACAGCGCGCTGGTCGGACCACCGCTCAACGGCTCGGCCAGCGAGAACCGCGCCGGGTCTTTCGCATCGGCGAAGTAGCGATGCAGAGTGAGTTCTTGCAAACAGATGAGCTGTGCGCCGCGCGCGGCGGCCGCCAGCACGCCCCGGCGCATTGCCTGTGCATGCCGGGCAGGGTCGGCGTGCCAGCGTTGCTGCACCAGCCCGATGCGAACGTTCCTGGCTTTCGGCTTTTCGGTGGTGTGAGACGAGGCGCTGGTTAGCATGGCACGATTGTATCTGCCTGCGTCGTGGGGTGCATTCACCAATGGGGGCAACCCTCCGAGGGTGGGCG